>DASYRF010000500.1:0-8661 GCA_036004705.1 Myxococcota bacterium | reverse complement strand
GCACAGCACCGCCGGCTCATCGCCGCGGTCCTCGTCGAATGCCAGCGCCACGCGCCCGCCGTGGGCGAGCGAGGCGACGGCGGCGCCGGGGCCGATCTCGACGCGCACGTCGCGCTCGCCGGTCTCGGCGGCCAGGACGAGCTGCTGGGCCGCGGCGACCCAGGCCTCGACGTCCAGGACGGGGAAGCCGGGGGCGAAATCGCGGGCCAGGCGGCCGGCCGGCCCGCCGGCCAGCGCGGCGCGCACGCCGCCGCTGTGGGCGCCCTCGGTGCCGCCGCGGAGCCCCAGCCCGCCGCGCGCCAGCAGCGCGTGCAGGTCGTAGCGGTTCTCGCCGTGGTAGGTGGTGAGGAACTCGTCGTGGGCGTCGAACCACCAGGCGAGGCGCAGGCGGCTGTCGGTGGGGTGCGGGCGCCACCAGCCGCTGTGGCGGCGGCCTCCGCGGGCGCGCGCGCGGGCGGCGTCAGGGTCGGCGTCGGGGTCGGACCTCGTGACGGCGCCGCCAGCGGCGACGGGCGCGGCGCGACGCACGTCGTGCACGCGCGGGTGCGACGCGCTGCCCCGAGACGAGGCGGCCGCGACGCCGGGCGCGGCGGCGGCCGGCCCGCTGGCGCGCCGGGGCGCGCCGTCGGGCGGGGGGGTGCCATGCCGCAGCGCCGCGTCGGCCTCCTCGCGTGCGGTCGGCGGACGGCCGCCGAGCTTTCGCAGGCGGCGTGCCGCGCGGCCGAGGGCCACGACCGGCTCGCCGCGCCCCAGGTCGCCGTTCACGCGCGTGAGGGCGCGCGCCAGCCGTTCGGCGGCGCGCGAGGTCGCCTCGCAGAGCGCGGCGAGCGCGACGGGCCGGTCCTTGATGACCACGCCGCGCGGCGGAACCGTCCCGTAGAACGAGAGGAGCACGTCACCGGCGCGACTGGCGGCCGCGCTGCCCGGGCCGGCGTCGTCGCCGACGCTGACACCGCCGGCGGCGGCGGCGCCGCCGCTGCCGCGGCCGCTGTTGCCTTCGCCCGGCGCGCCGCGGGCGCCGACACGACCGGCCGCGCCTGGGGCACCTCCGGCGGCGGGCCGCGCGACGCACAGCTCCCAGGGCCCCTCGTGGAACTGCACCAGGCACTTGCTGCGCGTGCCATCCAAGAGCCCGATCATCCCGCTGACCAGATCACTGACGATCTGGAAGACGTTGTCGGCCGGCACTTGCGCGGTGACGGTCAGCCCGTCCACCACGATCTCCACCACGTCGTGGACGGCCGGGGCGACCGCCGCCGCGCTCGCGCCCCCGGCGCGCAGCCGGTCGAGCACGTCGGGATCCGTGCGCCACCGCTCCCCCAGGATGATGTCGATGGAATTCATGTGCGGGGATCGTAGGGGTGGATGCCCGAATCGACAATTAATTCGTATATGTAGGCACTCCGCGGTCGCCCGCCGCGCGGGTAGGACAACCGCGGTGCACCGCCGCACACGATCCCGGCCAGGCGCGTCCGCGCGGGCGCGAGGCCGGGCGGTCTTTCGCCGAGCGTGTGCCGGGAGGATCGCATCGCCCTGATCCTGTGGCGGCCGGCCCCCGGCGACAAGGGGCTCGTTAGGGCCGCCGCTTCGGCCGTTGATCCCGGGCGGGCACCGGTGTAAGCTCCGGGCGGTTTTGGCCCTCCTGGCGCCGGTCGGCGCCTTCCCAGCACGGCGCGGTCGGCGCGATGGGTCCGGCTGCAGAGCGCGCCGGTCCAGCAAGGTGCGGGGCGAGGGCCGTGGGGCCGTCAGGCCTGGCCGCAAGGCTCGGGCCGGTGAGAGAGCGTACGGGTGCCGGAGCGCGCGCGTCATCGCGTCGCGCCCGTGCCCGAGGAGCGATGCGATGACATTCCAGGAAGCGGCGATGGAGGTCCTTCGCCGCGTGGGCAAGCCTCTGAGCGCGCAGAAGATCGCGCAGCTGGCCGTGAAGCACAACCTCCTGACCGTGGTCGGCAAGACACCCGAAGAGACCATGGCGACGCGCCTGGAGGTGGCCACGCAGGACGAGTACGACCTGACGGCGCCGCTGGTGCGCGCCGGCAAGTCGGGCGTGTACGAGCTGCGTGAATGGGGCGGGCAGCCGCCCGGGCCGGCGGCGGGAGAAGCCTTCGGGGAGACCGAGGTGCCGCGGGCGGCGCGCGCCGAGGGCGGTGGCGGCGGCGGACGCGGGGGTGCCGGCGCCAGCGGTGGCGGAGGTGGGGGAGGCGGCGGCGGGGCGGCCAAGGCAGAGGCGCGCGACGAGGGCGGTGGTGGCCACGGGAAGCGGCGCCGCCGCGGCGGACGCGGCGGCAAGGGGCGGGGTGGCGAGCGCGAGCCCGCGAGCACCGGCGGCCGTGCCGAGGCGGACGGGCCGGCGCGTGCCCCGCGGCCCGAGCGCAGGGTCCCGGCGAACGACGCCGGCGGGTCGGACGACGCCGCGGGTGACGAGGGCGCCGCCGCAGAGGGCGCAGCGCCCGGCGGCGGCGGGGACGCGCGCGCCGAGGGCGCCGAGGCGTCGCAGGGGGAGCGGCGGCGCGGGCGGCG
Organism: Myxococcota bacterium; assembly: GCA_036004705.1. GTDB lineage: Bacteria > Myxococcota_A > Polyangia > DASYRF01 > DASYRF01 > DASYRF01. The sequence goes on along the minus strand of DASYRF010000500.1, from coordinate 6,141 downwards.
TGGACGCCGCGGCGGTCGCCGTCGCAAGGGCCGCAGCGAGGGGGCGGGCGCGAGCCCCGTATCCGGCGGGGGCGGCGGGCCGTCGCCCAGCAGCCTCGGCTTGCTGGCGGTGGGGGGCGTCACTGGCGGCGGCGGCAGCGGCGGGGGCGGGGGTGTCGCGGTGGTCGGCGCCGGCGCCGCCGCTGGCCACAACGGGGGCGGCCTGACCGGGCTCGGGCGCGTGCCGATGCTGGGCGGCTTCGGGCCCCTGGCCGTGGCCGGCGAGGAGCCGCCCGGCCCTGCGCTTGGCGTGGCCGCGCTCGACCTGGGGTCGGCGCCGGCGCCGGCGCCGGCGCCGGCGATCGACGCTGTCGGCGGCGGCGACCCGGAAGCCGTGCCGCTGCCTCGAACCACGCCGGCCTTCCCGGTCCAGAACGGCGCGGCGTCCGGCGCGCCCGCGCCGGACGTGCCCGCGGGCGCGGCGCGCATCCCTTCGCTCGTGGAGGCCGCCTACGCGGTCATGAAGCAATCGGGCTCGCGTACGCCGCTGCACTTCCATCGCATCGCCGAGCTCGGGCGCGTGGCCGGCATCCGCGCCAGCGGCCCCGCCATCCACGCGGCGCTGCTCGCCGACAACGAGCGCCGCGCGGCGCGCGGCCTGCGGCCGCTGTTCGTGCCGGGCGAGAAAGGCGAGTGGTCGCTCGGCGAGTGGTCGCTCCCGGAGCGCATCGTTCGCCTGGAGCAGCGGCTCTGGGACCTGACTCGCGAGCTGCGCGTGGCGGCGCACGCCGAGATCGCCTCGCAGCTGCGCGCGCTCGACCCGCCCGCCATCCAGCAGCTGATGGCGCTGCTCCTGGAGCGACAGGGGTATGGCGACATCCGCCTGGCGAGCCGGTCGTCCGAAGGAAACGTCGCGCTGGTGGCGACGCTGCACCACGGGCTGGCGCGCGTGGGGACGGCGGTGGTGCTGCGCACCGGCGGTGGGCCGGCGACGCGCGAGCACGTGCGCGACGTTCGCGCACGCCTGCCGCAGCTCGGCGCCTCGCAGGGCGTCATTATGGCGCTGCCGGGCGTTTCCGCCGATGCGCGCCTCGAGGCCGACGCGCCCGGCGCGCCCGTGCGGCTGCTCGACGCCGAGGCGATCGCCGACCTGTGCGTGGCGGTGCAGCTCGGCGTGCAAGTGGGCCACGTGACGGTGGTGCGGCCGGACCTCGACTTCTTCACGGAGCTGCGGCGGCGATAGCAGCGCGCCTCTCGGTGGACCCGATGCACTGGGAATGGCTGGGGCGAGCCCCGTACGGCGAGACGCTGGCGCGCATGCGCGCGCGGCGCGAAGAAGTCATCGCCGGCCGCGCGCCCGACGTGCTGTGGTTGTGCGAGCACGGCCCCGTGGTGACGCTGGGCAAGGGCGCCGTCGCGGGCGACGTGCTGTTGGCGCCGGAGCTCCTTGCGGCGCGCGGCATCGAGTTGCACCGCGTGGAGCGCGGCGGCAAGGCCACCTATCACGGGCCGGGGCAGCTCGTCGGCTACCCGATCGCGCACGTGGGCGGCGGCGGCGTGGGCGTGGCGCGCTTCGTGGCGCGGCTGGGCGAGGCGCTGGCGGCCTGGTGCCGAGCGCGCGGCGCCGACGCGCGCTTCGATCTGCGCTGTACGGGCGTGTTCTGCCCGGGCGGCAAGATCGCCGCGCTTGGCATCCACGTGCGCCGGGGCGTGGCGATGCACGGGTTTGCTTTGAACCTGGACCTCGACCTCGACCGTGTCGCCGGTCCGTGGGGGACGATCGTGCCCTGCGGCGATGCCACGCGCGCCGTGACGTCGCTCGCGGCCGAGACCGGGAGGCCCGCCCCGGCGCCCGGCGAAGCGGCGCCGTCGCTGGCCGAGGCCGTCAGCGGCGCGCTGCGCCGGAGCGCTTGATGCGCGACCGGCCGCCGGTGTGCGCGTCGCGCGTCCGCGCGGCCCCGGCGCGGGCGGGGAGGGCGTTGCGCGCTGCGCGGCGCACGCCGTTCCTCCGCGTGGCCGCGGCGCCCGCGGGGAGGGCGCTGCCAGCGCCGTTCGTCCGTGCGGCGGCGGTGGCGCTGGCGGCGACGGCGGGGCTGTGGGGCTGTCCGCCGCGTGAGGGGACCGGGAAGGCGGCGTCCGGGTCCACGTCGCCCTCGGGCCAGGCGCCCGATGCCGCTCCTTCGACGGGCGCGCCCCCGGTCGTGGCGTTGCCCGCGCCACCGCCGCGCGCGGTCGTCTCGCTGTCGGTGACCGATCGCACGCCTGACGGAAGCGTGACGGCCGCCGAGAAGCTGGCCGCAGACCGCCTGCGCGCCGCGGTCGAGGGCGGTCTGCTGCTGGAGGGGCTCGCGCCGCGCGCCGGCGTCAGCGACGGTTTTCGCGCCGAGGTTGCCGTCGTCTACGGCGCCGCGCCGGCCCCGCCCCCTGCGCCCCCAAGGGGGTCCGACCCGGACGCGGACCCGGATCCGGACACCGCCACGACCGCGCGCGCCGCGCCGCCCCCGCCCGCGCCAGCGGCGCCGCCCCGGCCGCCGCCGGCCGCACTGGAGCTGCATGCGCTGGTGGAGGTGCGCCTCGTCCCCGTCGGGGCCCCGGCCTCGTTCGCGGCGCTGGCCGGCGCGTCGCCGCACGAGATCGGCGAGGGGGTCGCCGCCGCGCCGCCCGGCGGCCCCGCCGCCGAGGCTTACGCGACGCTCGTCACGCGCCTCGTCGCGGACCTGGCGCACGCGCTCTCGCGCCGCGTCTGGCCCGCGACACACGCGCGGCCCGGCGCCGCGCTGCGCGCCGCGCTGGCCGACCCGGCGCCCGAGCGGCGCCTCGAGGCGCTCGACGAGATCGCCGGCGCCGCCGCCACCGAGCTGGCGACCGACGTGGCCGGGCTCCTGAACGACTCCGACCCCGCCGTGGCAGCGCGCTGCGTGGGCGTGCTCGCCGAGCTCGGCTCCGCCGACACCATTCCGGCGCTCGTGAAGGCCTCGCGCGGCAAGTCCGGCGACGCGCTGTATCGCATGCTTGACGCCGCCGGTCAGATCGGCGGCAAACAGGCGCGCGCCTTCCTCGACGCCGTTGCTTCCGGCCACCCCGACCCGATCGCCCGCGCGCGCGCCGCCGCCGCGCTCGAAGCGCTCGCCCGGCGCATTCCCAGCGCCCCGCCTCCGAGGTAAGCTGGGCGCCCCGGAGGTTCCATGCGCCGTCTTCCCCTGGCCGCCGCCCCGGCCGGTCCGCTTCCCGCCGCGCTCGCGCTGGCCGCCGCCGCGCTGCTCCAGGCCGCTTGCGACTGCGGTCCGCCCGCGGACGGCGACGCCGGCGCCGACGCCGCCGCGACGACGGACGCCGGGCCGGAGCGGCTGGACGCCGTTCTCACCGTCACGCCCGCCGACGGCAACCAGTTCGGCGACTACCTCGTCACGGTCACCGCCGACCAGCCCCTCTTCGCCGGCCTCGACGTCGAGGACATCACCGTCCGTGTCGGCGACAACCGCCTCATCTTCATGAGCGTGCTCAGCGACACGACGATCGAGGGCAGCTCGCAGGGGCATCCTTCGCCCGCCGACGACAACAGCGCCGACTTCACGGTCGACGTGCGCGTCGACGTCCCGGGCTTCTACGCGCTGGCGGCGGACGCGTTCACGTTCCATCCGCCGCTCGATCCGCTCTTCAACGACTTCTGGGCGGTCGGCGCCTCCTTCACCGCCGGCTTCCAATCCAACAGCCTCAACGCCCCCGCGCAGCTCATGGGGCCGGCCGCGCAGATCGCCCGCGCCGTCGGCGCCTACTTCCCGCAGCCGCTCGCCGTCGGCGAGGGCGTCCCGCCCGCCTTCACGCTCGCCGACGTGAACCCGCTGACGGGCGAGGTGGAGATCAACAAGGTGGAGGCCTTCCAGAAGCTCTTTCCGCTGCTGGCCGCCACCGGCGGCACGTTCGAGAAGCTGCGCGCCGACCCTTACATCTTCCCGCACAACCTGGCGGTGCCCGGCGGCGTCGTGCGCCACATCTTGAACGGCACCAACGGCGACCCGTTCCATCCGCTCGACATCTTCATCCAGGCCCCATTCGAGCATTTCCTGTCGAGCATCATGCTTCCCTCGCCGGTGGAGAACCTCGAAATCTACCATCCCACGGTCGTGATCGGCGGGATCGACTTCTACGGCAACGACATCCTCGGCGGGGACGACACGCCGGTGCCGTCGATCCACGACGACCTGGTCGACCTGTTCCGCCGGATGGCGGAGCTGCCCGGGTCGCCGCCGTTCTTCGTGCTGACCCTGGTCGACGTGAACTCGGTGCCGGAGAATTCCTTCGAGCAGGACGAGCGCTACGAGACGTTGCGCGCGAACAACGCGCTCGTGGACGCCGCCGCGCTGGTGAACGGCGAGCGCGCCGCCGCCGGCTATCCGCCGCGCATCTTCATCGGGGACTTCTTCTCGCCGGCCTTCCGCCTGATCGAAGAGCCGCTCGGCAACGCGATTTCGTTCGGCGGCGAGACGCTGGTGGTCTGGGGTTGCGACACGCCGGACGATCCGGCGGGGACGTGCACCACGACGATGCAGACGGTGAACGGCGAGAACAACGGGCTCGTCGTACTGGCCGACGGCACGCGGATGGTCTACGGGCTCGATCGCGCCGAAGGCATCATCTCGCTCGACGGTCTGCACTTCACGAACACGGGGTACGGCATCCTGTCGAACGAGACGATCGCGCTCGTCAACGCGAGCGTCGGGCCGGCGGCGCCCGACCCGGCGAACCGGCTGCTGGGGGCGGACGTGGCGCCGCTAGACTTGGAGTCGGTGGTCGCCTCCGACCCGCTCTCGCCGCTGAACATGGCCGCGACCGCCGACGCGCTGCGCGCGTCCGGCGTCATCGACCTCCCGCCGTTCACGGACTGGGCCGACCCGTCTCCGCTGCCGACGCTCGGCGTCTGGGACCGCTGCGCCATGAACATCGGTGTCTACGCCATTCCCGCGACCGACTGGGCGGCGGCGGGCTGCCCGCTCGACACGGGCGTGGTGGTGGCGGCGACCGACACGACCGTCACCGCCGCCGACGCGACGGCCATGACGCCGGGCGAGACGGTGACGGTGACGGTCACGGTCACCGACACGGCGGGGATGCCCATCACGGGCTTCCCGGTGGTGTTCTGGGTGGACTCCGACGGCGACCTGGAGGGGTTCGTGGGCGACGAGCGCGGCATCGACACCGACGCGGCGGGGCAGGCGAGCACGACCTACACAGCGGGCTCGTCCACGGGGCCGGTGCGGGTGAACGCGCAAGTCGCGGGCGTCTGGACGGGCATCGATCTGACGCGCGTGGCGCCATGAGCGCGGGCGACGACAACCACGGCGGCGGCGGCGACTGGAAGCTGTTCGACCTGCGTGGCAAGGCGGCCGTGGTGACGGGCGGGAACGGCGGCATCGGGCTGGCCATCGCCCACGGCCTGGCGGCGCACGGCGCAGACGTGCTCATCGCCGCGCGCAACGAGAAGAAGCTCGCCGACGCGGCCGCGGCCCTGGCCGTGCACGGCAGGCGCGTCGTGGCGCGGCGCTGCGACGTGCTGATCGACGCGGATCTGGAAGCGTGCCGCGACGCGGCGGTCGAGGCTTTCGGCGGCGTGGACGTGCTGGTGAACAACGCCGGCGTTCCGTCGGGGATGCCGGTCGTGCACGCCGACCGCGACGTCTTCCAGCAGGCCTTCGCCGTGAACCTCGGCGGCACGGCGGCCGCCTGCCGGATCTTCGGGCCGCACCTCCTCGAGCGCGGGCGCGGGTCGGTCATCAACATCGCCTCCATCTGGGGGATCCGCGCGCCGCGTGGCACGGCCGCGTACGCCGCGTCCAAGGCGGGCGTCATCGCGCTGACGAAAGTGCTGGCCCAGGAGTGGGCGTCACGCGGCGTGCGCGTCAACGCCATCGCGCCGGGGCTCGTCAACACCGAGATGACCGAGCTCATGCAGGACCCGGAGACGATGGCCAAGCTCACCCGCAACATCCCCATGAAACGCTCCGCCGCGCCGCGTGAGGTGGCGGGCGCCGCCGTCTACCTCGCCTCCGACGCGGCCGCCGGCTACGTCACCGGCACTGTGATCGTCGTCGACGGCGGCACGCTCGCACGCGGATGACCGGGACGGGCGACTCCGTGGCGCTTCCGCCCGCGCTGCAGCGGGTC
>DASYRF010000499.1:0-4872 GCA_036004705.1 Myxococcota bacterium | reverse complement strand
CGCCTCGCGGGCGCGAAAACCCGCCTCGCCTTCGGCCGCGAAGATCTCCGCGACGCTGCGGCCGCCCGCGGCCGCCTCGACGGCGCGATCGACGTCGGCGAACGGGCGCCCCAGGCGCGCCGCCGCCAGCGCCCCGGCGCGCGACTTCCCCGTGCCGGGCATGCCGGCGAGCACCACGTGTCGCGGCGTGGCTGCACCGCCGGCGGCGGGCACGCGCGCCATCAGTACTGCCGCAGCGCCGCCAGATAGGCGTCGCGGTTGCGGCGCGTCTCGTCGAGCGAGTCGCCTCCGAACTTCTCCAGCACCGCATCGGCCAGCACCAAGGCCACCATCGCCTCGCCGATGACGGCCGCCGCCGGCAGCGCGCACACGTCGCTGCGCTCGCGCGCCGCGCCGAACGGCTCCTTGGTCTCGATGTCCACCGAGCGCAGCGGCTTCATCAAGGTGGGCAGCGGCTTCATGGCCGCGCGCACCACCAACGCCTCCCCCGTGCTGACGCCGCCCTCCAGCCCACCGGCGCGGTTCGTCAGCCGCCGGAAGCCACGCGCCGCGTCCCAGACGATCTCGTCGTGCACCTGCGACCCGGGCGCGCGCGCCGCCGCCCAGCCGTCGCCGACCTCGACCGCCTTCACCGCCGGGATCGACAGCAGCGCCTGGCCGAGCCGCCCGTCTAGCCGGCGGTCCCAGTGCACGTAATGGCCGAGCCCGGGCGGCACGCCGGCGGCCACGACCTCGAACACGCCGCCGAGCGTGTCCTGCGCCTCCTGCGCGCGATCGATGGCGTCCACCATGCGCGCGCCCGCCGCGGCGTCGGCGCAACGCACCGGGCTCGGCTCGGCCGCCGCGCGCAGCGCCTCCAGCGCGGCCGCGTCCCAGCCGCCGCCCGGCGGCACCCACCGCGGCGCGCTGACCTCGCCCAGCGCCACGACGTGCGAGGCGACGTCCATGCCCAGCTCGACCAACAGCCGCCGCGCCAGCGCCCCCACCGCCACGCGCGCCGCCGTCTCGCGGGCGCTCGCCCGCTCCAGCACGTCGCGCAGGTCGCGCGCGCCGATCTTCATGCCGCCCGCCAGATCCGCGTGGCCGGGGCGCGGGCGGGTCAACGCCTTGCGGCGCATGGCGGCGGCGCGCTCGCCCGCGCCCGCCCCGCCGGCCTCCGCGCCCGCCTGCGGCGGCGCCGGGTCCATCACCAGCACCCACTTCGCCCAGTCCTTGTTCTCGATGAGCATGCACACCGGCGAGCCGAGCGTGCGCCCCGCACGCACGCCGCCGGTGAAGCGCACCGCGTCGTGCTCGATCTGCATGCGGAACCCGCGCCCATGGCCCCCCTGACGGCGGCGCAGCTCGCGATCCACGGCCTCCGCCCCGACCGCGACACCGGCCGGCATGCCCTCCAGGATGGCCGCCAGCCCCGGACCGTGGCTCTCGCCCGCGGTGAGCCAGCGCAGGCGGCCCATCCTCTACTTCCCCGGCTCCAGCACGGCGGCGTCGCCCGGCCCCGTCTTGGCGGCGATGGTCGCGCTCCGGTTGATGATGCGCGGCGTGATGAAGACCAAGAGCTCGGTGCGCGAGTCGGTCTCCTTCGTCTTGCGGAAGAACCAGCCGATGAAGGGGATCTTCCCGAACCACGGCACCTCGGACGTGTTGATGGTCGTGGTGCGCGTGAAGATGCCCCCGATGACCGCCGTCTCGCCGTCCTTCACCAAGAGCTCGGTGTGCGCTTCCTTCTTGCGGATGGTCGGGTCGCCGCGGCCCGTGATGCGGGCGAAATCGGGGAAGTCGTTCGTGATGTCGATCTTCATGATCACGCTGCCGTCGGCGGTGATGTGCGGCTTCACCTTCAGGCTCAGCCGCGCGCTGACGAACTGCACGTTCGTGCCGGCGGCGCTGACGACGGAGATGGGGATGTCGGTGCCCTGCGAGATCTCCGCCTCCTTGTTGTCGAGCGTGGCGATCTTCGGCGCCGAGACGATGCGGATAGTGCCGTTCTCCTCCAGCGCGCTCAGCCGCAAGGAGAGGTTGAAGGCCCGGTTCAAGCTGCCCAGCGTGATGCCGAGCGCGCCGCCCGACCCTTCGGTGACGGCGGCGGGAAGGTTCACCAGGAAGTTCGGGTTGGGCGTGCCCGTGGCCGACGGTGTGAGCCCGTCGGTGCGCGTGTCGCCGGCGCCGCCCGCCACCAGGATGTCGGACGGGAAGACGAGCCCGGTGGCGTTGCCGTAGGCGGAGGTGAGCGCGCTGTCGCCGCCCCACTGCACGCCCACCTCGCGCGTGAAGTCGTTGTTCGCCTCCACCAGCCGCGCCTCGATCAGGACTTGGGGCGTCTCGGTGTCGAGCGAGCGCACCAGCTCCTCGGCGGCGTCGAGGTTGGCCTCGATGTCCTTGACGATGAGCAGGTTCGTGCGCTCGTCGAACTCCACGCGCCCGCGCTCGGTGAGCACGTCCGCCACCTTGGGGACGAGATCCTTGGCCGAGGCGAAGGACACGGGGACGAGCCGGACGTGCAGCGGCAGGGCCTTCGCCTTGCCGAGCGCCATCTCCGCCGCTTCTTCGAACTCCTTGCGCACGTCGTCGATGGGCATGACGCGGATGATGGAGTCCTCGCGGATCATGCCCAGCTTCTTCGACTTGAGGATGACGTCGAGCGCCTGGTCCCAGGGCACGTTCTTCATGCGGATGGTGACCGTGCCGCTGACCTCCTCGGAGGCGATGATGTTCACGCGCCCGACCTCCGCGATGGCGCGCAGCAGGTTGTGGATGTCGGCGTCCTTGAAGTCGAGATCGATGGGCGTGCCGGTGTACTTGCGCTTGGCCGCCATGACGCCCGACTCGTAGACGGGCGGGGCGGTGGCGAAGCCGGCGACCTCCGTGCCGGGGAGCGCGATCGTCGTGGCCGGCACCGGCGCTGCATGGCCGGTGATGCTGGTGGGCCGGTCCGAAGGGCTCATGGTTGGCGGCGCGCCCGGCGCGGGGGCGGGGGCGGGGCCGGGGGCGGCAGCGGCGGCCGGCGCGGCCGCCAGCGCCGTGTCGTCGGCCACCTTGTTGAAGTCCCAGACCAACGTGCCGCCCTCTTTCTTCACGCGATGCAGCACGCCTTCGCGCAGCGTGACCTCGACGCGCACGCGGTCGGTCGCAGCGTTGTAGCTCGACACCATCAGCACGGCGCTGGGGAAGGCGCTGGTGTCGACCGCGCGCTCGAGCCCCTTGGGGACGCGCGCACCTGGGAGGTCCAGCACCAGCAGCCGGCCCTCAGCGTGGACGGCGTAGTCCGCGGGCACCGCGCCGCCGTCGAACGCGATCGTCACGCGCGAGTGGTCGGCCAAGTCCTCGAAGGAGACGTCCTTCACCTTGACCAGTCCGGCCGGCTTGTCGGCCGCGACCGTCGGCGCGGGCGCGGGGGGCGCTGCGGCGGGCGGCGGCGCCTTGGCCGCGGCGATCGCCGACGCCAGCTTCGCCTCGTACTCCTTCCTCAGCTTCTCGGTCGCGGCCTTCTCCGCGTCGGCCGCGGCGCGCGCCTTCTCCGCCGAGGCCTTCTCCGCCTCGGCCGCCAGCCGCGCCTTCTCCGCCGCCCCCTTCGCCGCTGCGACCGCCTTGCGCTCCGCCTCCGCCGCCGCCGTGGCCTTGCCGGCGTCGGCCTTCATCTTCTCCGCCTCGGCGCGCGCCGTGTCGGCGTCCGCTTTGGCCGCCGCGGCGTCGCCGCGCACCTTGTCGGCCTCGGCCCTGGCCTTGTCCGCCTCGCCGCGAGCCTCCGCCAGCGCGGCTCCCAGTGCGCGCATCTTCGCCGCCGCGTCGCCGGCCGCCTTCTCCGCCCCCGCCGCCGCCTTCTCTGCGGCGCGCAGCCGCGCCTCGGCGGCGACCGCTTCGGCGTCGGCCGCCTTGCGCCGCTCCAGCGCCTTGGCCGCCGCGTCCTCCGCGGCCTTGCGGTCACTCGCCGCCGCCGCGCCCGCCGCGCGCGCCGCCGCCGCCGCCTCCTCCGCGCGCGCCTTGTCCGCTGCCGCCGTCCGCGCCGCCGCCTCGGCCCGCGCGCGCTCCAGGTCCGCTTTCTTGGCGGCCGCCTCCGACTCGGTGCGCTTCGCCTCGGCGGCGCGCCCCGCCGCCTCTTCGCCGGCGCGCTTGGCCGCCGCCAGCTTCAGCGCGTCTTCCTCGCGCGCGCGGTCCGCCGCCGCCTTGTGCGCCAGCTCTTCTTCGCGCGCGCGCGCCGTCGCCGCCTTGGCCGTCAGGTCCTCTTCCTTGGCCCGTGCCCCCGCCGCCGCCAGCGCGCTCTTGGACGCCGCGGCACGCTCGGACTCGGCCGACTTCGCCGCCGCCTCGGCTGCCGCCCGTGCCTTGTCCAGCTTCGCCAGCGCCGCCGCCGCGCCCTTGTCGTGCGCGTCCTTCGCCCCCGCCAGCCGCGCGATCTCCGCCTCGGCCGCCGTGCGCGCCTCGTCCACCGCCGCGCGCTCCGCCGCCAGACGCGTTTCCGCCGCACGCAGCTCCGCCTCGCGCGCTCCCAGGTCGGTCTCCTTCTTCGCCACCGCCGCCACGCGCGCCTCCACTTCCTTGCGCGCTCTCGCCACCGCCGCGTCGCGCTCGCCGAGCGTCGCCGCCAGCGCCGCCAGCGTCTTCTCCTTCGCCCCCATCTCGTCGGCGCGCGCCGCCAGGTCCTTCTCCTTCGCGCCCAGGTCGGCGCCGACCTTCGCCAGCGCCTCCTCCAGCGCGCGCGCCTTCGCCGCCGCCGTCGCCGCCGCCGTGCGCTTCTTGGCGTCGTCGGCATCCTTGGCCGCCGCCGCCGCCGCCGCCGTCTCCTTCTCGCGCGCCGCCGCCAAATCCTTCTCCAGGCCGCCGGCCTTCGTCTTCAGCTCCGCGACGGCTTTCTCCGCCGCCGTCTTCGCCTTG
>DASYRF010000498.1:0-6727 GCA_036004705.1 Myxococcota bacterium | reverse complement strand
GGCCGGCGGACCAAGGCACGGCGTTGGCCGAGCTGGAGGGCGCCGTCCTCTGGGTGGCGGCGCGCGAAGTCGCCGCGTCTGTCGAGCAGCTGGCGCTGGACGCGCTGGCGCGCGCGCGCGCGCGCGCGTCGGAGGCGCTGGCGGTTGCGCGCGGCGACGCGCCGATGCCGGTGCGCGACACCGCGGCGGAGACGGCGCAGACGGTGAGGGTGCGGGTCACGATGACCGACACGTTCACGCCGGCGGCCTCGGATCGACCCGCCGCGACGGCGGCGGCCGGCCGCGCGGACCGGGCCCCGCCTTCCGCGGTCCCGGCGCCGGCCCCGGCGTCGCCGCCCCAAGCACCCCCGACCCGCGGGTCACCCCCGGCGCCCTCGGTCGCGGACCCCGCCCCTCACGCCGGGCCGACGCGCCCCAAGGGCAAGCTCATCGATCCAGATTGACCAGACGCGCTGGCCAGCGGGGCTTGACAGGCCGGGGCCCGCGAAGCACAAGTGCGCCCCATGCCCTGGGCCCCCCACATTGCCGCCCTGATGGAACGCCGCTTCCCTGCGCTGCACGCCGTCGGAAACACACCGCTCGTACCCGTCGCACTCTTCAAGCAGGAGCTGCCCGACGTGGACGTCTGGGCGAAGGTCGAGTCGCTCAACCCCGGCGGGTCGCTGAAGGACCGACCGGTGACGCGCATGCTGCTCGACGCCGTGCACGAAGGGGCCGTCCAGCCAGGCCAGACCATCCTCGACTCCTCGAGCGGCAACGCCGGCATCGCCTACGCCGCGATCGGCGCGATGATGGGCTGCCCGGTCGAGATCGTCATCCCGGACAATGCCTCCGCCGAGCGCAAGAAGCGCATGGCCGCGCACGGCGCCACCCTCACGTTCACGTCAGCCATCGACGGCTACGACGAGGCGCTGCGTCACGTGCGCCGCCTGCACGCCGCCAACCCCGGCAAGTACTTCTTCGCCGACCAGTACGGCAACGCGAACAACTGGAAGGCGCACTACGAGACCACCGCGGAGGAGGTATTGAGCCAGCTTCCCGGCGGGGCCGCACGCCTCACGCATCTGGTCGTCGGTGTCGGCACCGGCGGCACTTGCACCGGAATGGGCCGGCGCCTCAAGGAGGCCAATCCCGCCCTGAAAGTCGTCATCGTCATCCCGGACACGTTCCCCGGCGTCGAGGGTCTCAAGCCGCTCGGCAGCGCGGACGACATCGTCCCCGCCATCCTGGACGAGTCCGTCATCGACGAGCGCGTCAACGTGACGATCGACGACGCCTACGAGTACTGCACGAAGCTGGCGCGCAGCGGCTTCTTCGTCGGGCAGTCGTCCGGCGCCTACCTGGCCGGCGTGCACCGCCTGGCCCGCCGCGAGAAACGCGGCTGCTTCGTCACGCTCTTCAACGACATCGGCGAGCGCTACTTCTCGACCCGCCTCTGGGACTGAGCCCGCGCGGCGTCACGACTGCTCGTCGTCAGGCGGGAACTGGAACTGGGCCTCGACCTTTCCGTCCTGGAAGAAGACGAACGGCACGTCCTCGGCGTCCACCCCCGCGGCCGCCTTGACCCGGTCCTGCCAGTCCATCGGCAGGTCGTTGTCGACCTGCTCGGCATCGACCGAGAAGCCGACGCCGTTCTCCGCCGCCTGGATGAGCATCCGCATCAAGCTCTTCTTCGCCGCCATAGGGCCTCCTTGGGCACGACTCCGGCGTGGAGTATAAGACGCCCGTGCCTTCCGCGCCGCTGCCGGCCCGCGCCCCTGCCCGCGCCCGTGCCCGAACGGCGGTCCTGGCCGCCGCCGCCGCTGCTGCCGCCACGGTCTCTGCCGCGGGCTGCGACGCCACCACCACCGTCACGCGCGTCCTTGCGGCGGCCGGCGTCCGCCACGTGCGCGTCGTGAACGTGGCCGGCACAGTGTCGCTGGAGAGCTGGAACGACGGCCACGAGATCCGCCTGCGCGCCGACTTGACGGGGCGCGACGCCGCCGCGCTGGCGGCCACGCACGTGGACCTGGCCCTGGACGGCGCCGCGGCGGTGGCCACAGTGGCGACGCCGCGGCCGGGCGCCAGCGCCGAGATCGAAATGAGCGTTCCGCCGGGCGTGTCCGTCGAGGTGACGAACGACGACGGTCCCGTGTACGCGCTGGGCGCGTTCGGCGCGCTCACGGTGCGCAACACCGGCGGGCTCGTGCGCGCTTACGGCGCCAACGGGCCGGTCGACGTGGTGACGACCGCCGGCTCCATCAGCATCGAGGGCGCAATCCCGTGGTTCAAGGTGAAGACGGACGTCGGGCGCGTGCGCATCGCCTCCGACCTGGAAGGCGCCCTGACGGGTGACTCGGAGGCGCGCGTCGAGCGCGGGCGCATCGGCGTGACGCTGCCGGCGTCGGGCCACGCGACGGTCGACGCCTCGACGGCGCTGGGGCGGCTGGTGACGAACTGCGGCATCGAGGTGGTCGAGACGGGCGACGGCGGGCGAATGCGCGGAACGGTCGGCGGCGGCGGGCCCATGCTCAGGCTGCACATCGCCGCGGGCACGGTCGGCGTCTGGCGAGGCGTCCTGTGACGGGCGGCGACGGCGCGGCGCGGCGGCTCGCCGCTTCGCTCGTGGTCGCGGGCTTCCAGGGCACGGCGCTGCCGGACTGGGTCGAGACGGCGTTGCGCGGCGGGTTGGCCGGCGTGGTCCTCTTCCGCCGCAACGTCGAGTCGGCCGCCCAGGTGGCCGCCCTCGCCGGCGCAATCCGCGCGGTGGCTCCGGCCGCGTTCGTTTGCATCGACCACGAGGGCGGGCGAGTACAGCGGCTGCGCGCCGCCGAGGGCTTCACCGAGTGGCCATCCGCCCGCGCGGTCAGCGCGCGCGGCGGGCCCGACGAGGCGCGCGCCGCGGCAGCGGCGATGGGGCGCGAGCTACGCGCCGTCGGCGTGGACGTCTCGTTCGCGCCCGTGCTGGACGTGGACACGAACGCGGCGAACCCGGTCATCGGCGACCGCGCCTATGCGAGCGACCCCGTGCGCGTGGCGCAGATGGGCGTGGCGGTGGCGGAAGGCCTCGGCGCGGCGGGCGTCCTCGCCTGCGGCAAGCACTTCCCTGGGCACGGAGATACCGGGGTCGACTCGCACGTGGGGCTGCCAGTCGTGCTCCACGACCTAGCTCGGCTGCGCGCCGTGGAGCTGATGCCGTTCGGCGCCGCCGCGCGCGCGCGCATTCCGGCCGTCATGACGGCGCATGTCGTCGTGCCGGCGCTCGAGCCCGGCGTGCCCGCGACCTGCAGCGCGGCCGCGCTGCGCCTGCTGCGCGAGGAGCTCGGATTCGCCGGATGCATCGTTTCGGACGATCTGGAGATGAAGGCCATCGACGATCCCGCCGGCGCCGCCGTGGCCGCCGTGAGGGCCGGCGTGGACCTCGTGCTGGTCTGCAGCGCGCGCACCGCCGTCGAGTCCGTGCTCGGCGCGCTGGCGAGCGAAGCCGCCGCGGGCCCCGAGCGGCGCCGCCGCCTGGAGGAAGCCGCCGAGCGCGTCGCGGTCCTGCGCGGGCGCGCCGAGCCGGCCCGGCCGCTCCGGGACGAGGCGCTGCACGCCGCGCTGCGCGACCGTAACGCGCTAGAGCTGGCCGCGCGCCTCGGCGGCCCCGCCGCCGGCCCCGACCCGACCGAGCGCGCCTGACCGGCGCGGCGGCGCCTACAGGTCGTTCGTCGTGCGCAGCATCTCGGGCACGAACGTGGCGCGCACGCGGATGAGCGAGCCATGCGTCTCCGTGCCCTTGGCCGTGATGAAGTCGAAGTAGGGCTTGTCCGTGTTACCGACGACCACATCGTCGTCGAAGTCGAACTTGGTGACCTTCTTGTAGACGCCGGGCCCGCTCTCGGGCACCGCGGCGAACGCCGCGCCGCCCCCGACCGCCACGACCACCGCCACTGCCGCCGCCGCGAAGAACCGACGCATGAATTGCCTCCTTGAAGGGTCCCCGACCCATTCCTGGACGCACGACCGCGTTGGACGATCTGACAGCGAAGGTTCGGGCGGCGGGGGCGTGCGCGTGCTGGCGCGCCGCGTCAAGGCCCTGGCCACGCGGGCGCGGTCGGTGGCGCGCGCTCCGGGACGAAGACGAACGGGTAGCGGACTTCGAGGACGCCGCCGTCGGCAATGGAGTCCGCCGTTGCCGGGAACGTCAGGCGCAGGAGCCGGTCGGCGACACACGCGTCGACGTCGGGGCTGTCCAGCGTGGAGGACTCGATGTGCGCCGACGCCACGCGCCCGTTCGGCGCGATGACGAAGAGCGACGTCACCTTGCCGGCCAAGTCCGGCACGCGCGCCAGCGCGCGCTCGTAACAGTAACGGAGCTCGGCGAGGTGTGCCCGGATCACGCGGCGGATGATTTCCTTGTCCACACGACAGCGGCAGGTGGGGGGGCTGGCCATGACGTCCACGACCACGGCGGCGTGGTGCGCCCGGAGCTCGCCTGGCCCGGTGACGACGTCCGTGTCGGCGCTGCCGTCGCGGGCGACCGTGTCCAGCGACAGGCCGCCGGTCAGGCCGATGAACTCGCCCACGGCGCCGCCCCCCGGCCCACCTGCCCGACCGCCGCCGTAAAGCGCCGTACCGTCGCGCGTCCCGGACGCGTCGCCGGTGGGCACGGCGCGGAGGGCCTCGATCACGTCGTCACCGACGGCCGCGGCCGCCCTCGCCGATTCGACCTCGTCGGCGAAGTCGGGCGCGTCGAACCCCACCAGCCGGTAATAGCGCGCCGCGGTCTCCGCGGCCCAGGCGCGCAACGCGGCGTCGTCGGCGGGCGCGGCGGGCGCGCGCCGCGGGCGCGTCATCGGAGCACGCCCGGCGACGGGGTCAGGCCCCGCGCCGGGGCGCCCGTCGGGCCTCGCGGACGGCGCCGCCGGCGCAGCGGGGCCCGAGACGGCGAACGAGACGCGCAGGTGGTCGGCCCGAACGAAGGGCGGCGTCGCGCGGAAGACGTCCAGGCCGAGCGCGGTGGCGCGCGGCGGCACACTCAGCAGCAGGAGCAGGAACATCAGGTGCGCCGCCAGCGACACGAGCAACGGAGCGCGCATCTCCCGGTCTGAGCGCCGTGAGCGTCGCAGGCGCTCGGGTGCCGTCTGTCCCGCCGTCACGTGGAACTCCATCGGCCCCATCGACACGCGGCAGCGCCCGCCGTCCGCCAGAGGGAACGGCGTCGCGCTGCCCGCGCGCGCGACCTGACAGTCGCCTTCGCCGTCGAGCCACACCAGCGCGAAACGCGACGACGGCAGCATCTCAGCCGGCGCCCATGCGTCGGCGGCCGGCGCGGTCCCGACCCAGTACTTCTCGCCGGGTCGCGTCAGCCGTCGCACGCTCACCACCGTGCGGTCCCAGCGGGCGACGACCTCGACGCCCTTGCGGAGCGCTTTGTCTCGCATGCCCCGGGTCGGACAACGCGACAGGCCCGCGGTTCCCGCGCGCGTTGCCGGCGCGAGCCGGCGACCACGTCACCGGGCATGAAGGCGCCGGTCCTGAAGCCGAGACGGCGCGCCGCGTTCCTCGGCTCGACTCAGCGCGCGGCGACGGGGATGACGAGCTTCAGCGCGCTATGCGTGGGAGAGAAGCCGGCGACCTTGACGTCGACCAGGCCGGCCGCCTTGGCCGCGGCCATCACGTCGACGTCGCGCACCGGCGCCTGCTTGCCGCCCTTGGGGTGTACGACCCAGATCGCCCCGTTGGGCTTGAGCGCCGCACGCAGGGCGCGCAGCCGCCGCAGCGCCGCGGGCGCGTCGGCCTGCAGGAAGACGAAGTCGGTCGACTTCTTCGCGCTGCCCTCGGTCACGTCGGCGGCGCGCGCGCGCAGCGCCGCCCAGAACGACGGGTCGGTCACGCCCAGCACCGCCACGCGCGCGTCGGCCTTCACCCCCAGCTTGTCGATCAGGCTCTTCGGGTTGCGGATCCTCAGGGCCCACTTCGCCGCCGCCGCCCCGAGCTCCAATACCACTACGCCCTCCGGCAGCGTCAGGCGCAGCGCCCCGCCGCGGGCTTCCACCGACTTCACGCGCTTGAGATCGATCGCCAGGCGCAGCTCGTCGCCCCGGAACAAGAGGACGTCGGTCTCCAGCAACGCCTTGCCCGCCGACACCTTGCCTCCGAAACGCGCCCGCGTCTTGGCCTCGCTGCCCATCGTCACGCCCTTCCGGCGGCGCGGCCCGCCGGCGCCACCGGCGCCGGCGGGCGCGGGCGCGCACGAATCGCCCGCGCCAGCCACGACTCCACCGGCAGCAGCGCCAGGAAAGCCAGCGCCAGCCAGCCCCAGAGCCCGGTCCCGTTCGGCGGCGTGGCGCCGAGCTCGCCGCCGCGCGCGCCGCCCGCCGCGGCCGCGCGCCCGCCCGTTCCGGCACCGCTCGTGCCGCCCGGCCCGCCCGCGCCCTCGCCGGCGCTCCCCGCGCCGCGCAGCAACGCCGCCAGCCGCTCCGCCGGCAGAAGCGCCAAGTCGCTTTCGCGCGGGTCGACCCCCACCGCGAACGCGTCGGACGCGAGCTCGTCGCCCCCCTTGCCCTCGATGCGCACGCGGTACACGCCCGAAGCGTCGGTCGCGGCGAAGCGCCACGACCGCGCGCCCGCCGCCAGCTCCTCGGGCGTCGCACGCACGGGCGCCCCCACCGGGCCGCTCACGCTCACCGCGCCCAGCGGCCCGCCCGGCAATGCCACCAGCCGCGGCGAGCCGACCAGCACCGTGCCGCTCTCGGCGCGCGGC
>DASYRF010000497.1:0-3297 GCA_036004705.1 Myxococcota bacterium | reverse complement strand
GCGAGCGCCCCGTACATCGCGCTCGCCTTCTTCATCATCGTCTCCACAACGTAGACGCGGAAGCCGACCTTGGCGGCCTCGAAGCCGATGGCCGCCGCCAGCGCGCCCAGCCCGGCGGCGTACCAGCGCACGCGCGTGCTGGGGAGCAGCTTGTAGCTGAGCGCCAGCGCCACGAACGTGGTCATGGTCGGGAGGACGAAGCGGACCCAAGCGTTAACGCCCACGTACTGTGCGGTCTGGAAGAGCGAGAGCCCGAACAGCGCGGGCCCGAGCGTGACGAGCGCGTAGAACGTGGTGAAGCGCTGGAAGAGCGTGCGCTTCACTTCGGTGCGGAAGATGTCGTTGAAGACGCTCTCGATGTCGAGGAAGAGGAAGACGGCGACGAAGAAGAGCGTGGCCACGCCGATGCCGCCGAGTGCGCCCACCGAGATGCGGTCGGCGAATCCCTGGATGTAGCCGGCGATGGCGGCGCCCTGCACCGGGATGAAGTTCTCGCTGAGGAAACGCACCAGCGACGACGAGGCGTCGACGCCCGGGGCGACCGCCGTGACGTCGAAGGCGCCGAACGCCTTCAGCAAGGCGAAGCTGACCGCCAGCAGCGGGACGAGCGCGAGCACCGTCTTGTAGGCCAACGACGAGGCCATCTGCAGGCAGCGGTCGCGCACCGTCGCCTTCACGATCTGGATGAGCGTCCAGATCACGAAGACGAGCAGGAACAGTCCGCGCGACACGCCGCCGAGGCGCCCCTCGATGTACTCGTCGATCAGCGTGCGAAGCTTCTTGACCGGAGACACCACGCCGCTATCGTACCAGACCCGATGGGCGGCGCCTTGCTCGGACTGCTAGTTTCGCCCGCGGGGCCGGCACTACGAGCCGACCCGGACCGCGCGGTGCGCCTGCGTGACGCGGCGGGGCCGGACGTGCCCTGCATCGCCGTCTACCGGGAGGAGGACCTGGGAGCGGCGGCGCGCGCGCTGGTGGCGGCGGGGTGCCGTGCGGTCGGCGTGGACGGCGACGACCACTTCGTGGGGGCGGCGGCCGGCGCGCTGCTGGCGGCCGTTGGGCCCGACGAGCGCGTTCCGCCCATCTTGCACTTGCACGGCGGGCGTATGAACGCCGTGGCGCGCGCCCTGGAGCTGCGGCGCGCCCCGCCAGAGGAGCTGCTGCGCGTGGCACGCACGCTTCTGTCGCGCCCCGACGAGCTCCCGGTGGCGGTGCGCTCGTGCCTGCGCGTCAACGGGCGGTCGTGCTTCTTCGGCGCGGCGGTCTCCTTCATGGGATTCGACGCGGCGCTGGAGGTAGAAGGCACCGCGCTGCCGGTGCAGCGCTACCGCTGGCTGATGTGGGGGACGGTGGCCTCGCCGCTGGGTCTGGACTGGGTGCCGCTGCTGTTTCGCGCGGCGGAGGTGCCGGGGGCGTTCCACCTGGTGGGCGACGCCGGCGAGCCGGTGGCGATCCTGCGCGCCGCGGCGCGCGTGTTGCGCGGGAGGCCGGTTGCGCGCGAAGGATACCTCTCGCATCTGGCGCGGCGGGCGACGCTGCGGGCGGCGCGCCCCGTGCGGTTCCTGCTGGATGGGACGATGCAAGAGCCGACCGAGCTGCTCGCGCTGGAGTCCGGCCCTCCCATTGCCTTCCTGCGCGCCGAGCCCTGAGCTCCCTTCGGCCTAGAAAGTCGCCGTCGCGCCGACCATCGCGCCGGACACGACGGTGGCATCCACCCACTTCACGGTCATGCCGTGGCGGATCTTCACTCGGTAGGCGCCCGCCTCGAGGTGCAGGACGCCGTTGTGGCCGGTGTGCGCGCAGGACACGGGGGCGCCCGGGAGGAACACCTCCGCCAGGCCCGAGGTCGGGGCGCCGGCATGGAAGATCTGTACGCGCAGGTCTCCCACCTGGAAAGGCACGGTGAGCGTGCTCGCCGTCCCGGCCGCGATGGTGACGTCGGGGACGCTGCGTACGGCGCACTTGAAGGCGTCGGGCGTGACGCGCACGGCGTACCCGGCGCCGGGCGGCACCGCGAGCGGCTCGCCGGCGCGGCCGGTCACGACGACCGTCGCGCCGCTCAAGACGTCGACCTTGGCGGCGCTGGCGGCGTCGTTGGCCGTGACGTTGACGCGCAGGGTGCCGGGCGCGGTGAGCTCGTGGGGCGCCGGACGCAGGGGCGCACTGGGGAACGGTACCCACGCCAGCCCCAGCGCGGCAGCGGCGGTGCAGGCGATGCGCGCAGCGGCGGTGGTGGCAATGCGCGCGAGGCTGGTGGCGTAGGGGACGCGGTGGGCGTTCATGTCGTTCCTCCTGAGGTGTTGGACGGCCGGCGGGGCTGAGTCCTTCAACGGACACCAACGAGCGTAGTTCCGCTCGGTTGGCGGAGGAAATCGGGCCGCCGCGAGGCGCCGCCACCGACTTTGGGATCGTTCGAGCTTTGCGAGGGGTTGCCGGCGGGTCGTGCCTCGCCGCCGGCGGCCGGCCAAGCGGAGCACGCTGCTCCGCATCCGGGAGCGGGCGGCTACTTGACGATGAGGACCATCGCGCCGGAGCGGCTCCAGGGCTCGCCGCCCCCGCGCACTTCGACGTTTGCGTTATAGCGACCAGCATCCTTGAACTTGCAGCGGAACGTCACGGCCGCGCTGAAGCTCGACCCCGGCGCGACCTCCGGCGACGCGAGCTTGGCGGCGGGCTCGGTGCCGGGGCAGACGAGCTTCGCCCCGCTCTCGTGGACGAGGCGAAGCAGGTAGTGCAGCGGGCGCCGCGCGGCGGCGGGGCCCTTCACGGCGACCGTCACGTCGATGACCAGTGGCTCGGTCATCGCGACCGCGGGCGGGACCTTTGCGCCCACCCTGAGCGATCCGGCCGCAGCGCTCGGTGGGGCGCCGCTGTCGGGCTCGGCACCGGGGCCGCCCTTCTTGTAGCCCGGCACCGGAGCGCCGGTCGCGGGCGGCGGGGGGGGCGGCGGCGCGGCGGTGTCCGGCGCGCCCGGGCCGCCGTGCTTCTTGTGGCCCGGGACGGGAGCGCCCGTCTCAGGTGGCGGAGGGGGCGCTGCCGTGACGGGCTCCGGGCCGTGGTGTTTCTTGAAGCCGGGCACCGGCGCGCCGGTCGCCGGTGGCGGCGGCTCGGGGGCACTGGTCCGCGGCGGCGGCGGCGGAGGAGGAGGAGGCGGCGGAGGAGGCGGAGGAGGAGGAGGAGGAGGAGGAGGCGGCGGCGGCGGCGGAGGCGGCGGCGGCGGAGGCGGCGGAGGCGGCGGACGCGTGGACTTCTTCGGCGCGGAGGATGGCGAGGTCCCCCCGGTGGAGCCGGTTC
>DASYRF010000496.1:0-1631 GCA_036004705.1 Myxococcota bacterium | reverse complement strand
CTCGATCCGGCGCTCGCCGGCCGCATCTATCCGCGCGTGGTCGACAAGCTGACGCGCGAGGCGGTCGAGGACTTCCGCATCGACTTCGAGGACGGCTTCGGCAACCGCACCGACGCCGAGGAGGACGGCCATGCGGAGGCGGCGGCGCGCGAGACGGCGAAGGGGCGCGCCGCGGGGACGTTGCCCCCGTTCATCGGCATCCGCCTCAAGCCCTTCACCGAGGAGCTGCGCGAGCGCAGCCTGCGCACGCTCGACGTGTTCGTCAGCACGCTCGTAGGCGAAGCGGGCGGCACGCTGCCGGACGGGTTCGTGCTGACGCTGCCCAAGGTGACCATCCCGGAGCAGGTGACGGCGCTGGCGGACCTGTGCGACCTCTTGGAGCAGCGGCTCGGGCTCGGGCGCGGGGCGCTGCGCTTCGAGATCATGGTCGAGACGACGCAGTCGATCATCGGCTGGGACGGCGCGCTTATGCTGCCGCTGCTGGTGGCGGCGGGGCGCGGGCGCTGCGTGTCGGCGCACTTCGGCACGTACGACTACACGGCGGGCTGCAACATCACCGCCGCCTACCAGCACATGGGGCATGCCGCGTGCGACTTCGCCAAGCACATGATGCAGGTGGCGCTCGCCGGAAGTGGCGTCACGCTGAGCGACGGCGCTACGAACATCATGCCCGTCGCCCCGCACCGGGCGGCGAAGGGAGGAGGCGGCGCCGCGCTGACGAGCGCGCAGCTCGCCGAGAATCGCGCCGTCGTGCACCGCGCCTGGAAGCTGCACTACGGCCACGTCCGCCACTCGCTGGTGAACGGCTACTACCAGGGCTGGGACCTGCACCCGGCGCAGCTGCCGACGCGCTACGCTGCCGTCTACGCATTCTTCCTGGAGAGCCTGAGGGCGGCGTCGGAGCGGTTGAGCAACTTCATCGGCAAAGCGGCGCAGGCCACGCTGGTGGGGGACGTCTTCGACGACGCCGCCACCGGCCAGGGGCTGTTGAACTATTTCTTGCGCGGAATCGGCTGCGGCGCGGTGGAAGAAGAAGAGGCGCTGGCGACCGGGCTGACCATCGAGGAGCTGCGCGGGCGCTCCTTCGTGAAGATCCTGAAGAACCGCCGCGGCGGCGCCTGAGCGGGGCCGGCGCGGCACGGCGGCCGTTCGTCGCGCGCGGGCGCGCGCGGCTACGGCACCTTGAACGTGAAGCCCGCTTCGGCGGCGCCCTTCGCCGCGACGGTCACGGGAACGGAGAGACGGCCGTACGTTTCATGCCATGCCTCCAGCACGTAGTCGCCGGGCGGCACGCCGGCGATGCTGAACGCCCCGTCGGCGTCGCTGACGGCGAACCACGGGTGCGGCAGCACGCCGATCCACGCGGACATCCACGGATGGACGTCGCACTTCACGCGCACCATCAGCTCCGTCTGGTCGAACGTGCGCGTCAGCTTCATGCCCGGCGCGGGCATCGACAGGTTGTAGGGCGCGCGGTGCGTCGGCGCGACGTCGACGTTGTGGAGCAGCGGATCGCTGTTGAGGAACGTGACCGGCTGCCCGACCTGCGCGCCCAGCACGTGCGGCGCGTACGTGCAGCCGTGCTGGTCGACGACGATCGGGGCCTTCGGCGCGGGCGGCGCGGCCCAGGC
>DASYRF010000495.1:0-53738 GCA_036004705.1 Myxococcota bacterium | reverse complement strand
CTAATCGCTGCGGGCGCCGCTGACCTCCCAGGTCGCGCGGCATCGCGCCGGGGCGCAGCCGCTGGCGGGGTTAGCGCCTTCCTGGACGAGGGTGCCGGTCACGCGACCGCCGGCGTGGAGCTCGAGGCTGAGCCGGTAGGCGTAGGTCATGCGGCACGTCCCGACGCGCTCTCCGGAATAGGTGTCGACGGAGCGGAGCGCCACGCCGTCGAAGGTCGTCTCTCCCACCAGGCCGACCTCGGCGAGCACCGGGATGACGCGCAGCTCGGCGTTGAGGTCGCGGCCGTCCTGCAGCACCTCCAGCTCGACGTTGTCGAGGCGGTCGGCGATGTCGCGGTCGGGACAAGCGCTGTCGTGCGACACGAGGTCGAGCCGGTAGCTGCCCGCGACGTCCGGCGCGGCGCACGACGACACCACCGCCGCTAGCCCGGCGAGGGCCACGGCGCCGATCCGCTCCCGTAGCACTCGTGCGACGTTCGCCATGAGTCCACGCGTCGCCCCCGCGTTTGCACCCCCAACACACACCAACATAACGCGCTGGGCGCGCAGAACCCACGGACGGTTCCGCAGCCTGCCAAGTGGTAGCATTACTCCAGCGGCATTTGCTGCCTGGAGTTCGCGACCGTCGGGGATCTCGATGGCGACGGACGGTCGGACGTTGCTGTCGGCCTTCCCTTCCTCGCGACGGAGCCGCCGGGCTTGGGTCAAGTGGTGCTCTACCGAGGCTCGTCGGAAGAACTGCTGGAACCCTTCTTGGTGCTCGACGGTACGCGGACGTGGGAGCAGCTCGGCGTCGCGCTGGCTTCCGCACCTCGCTGAGGTCTTGGCTCCGAGCCGACGCACCGCTAGGCCGGGGTGCCGGGTCGCCACAGCGTGAGTCGTCGCACCGTGCGACAATGTGCGCATGAGGGGCCCACCGCTCGTCGACGTCGCGGCGCTCGGGACGATGCTCGTGTTCGCCGCTGCCGCGAGTGCGTGCCGGCGTGGGACGGGGGTCGAGGTGACGGCGTCGGCGTGGCCGGAGGCGGACGCGCTCTTTCGCGGGGATCCGCTGTGGCGCGGGGCGGACGACGCCTACTCGGTGGCGCTCGGCGGGGAGCGCGTGCTGTGGCTGTTCGCCGACGGGTTCGTGGCGAGCGCGCCGGGCGCGCCGCGCGCGGGGAGCGCCTTCATTCGAAACAGCGTCGCGGTGCAGACGGGGCTCGACCCGACGACGGCCGCGATCGAATTTCGCTGGGCGACGGCGGCCGGCGGTGCGCCGGCCTCGTTCTTCCCGGAGCAAGCGGGGACCTGGTTCTGGCCGGGCGACGGCGAGCGCACGCCGGGGGGCGCGCTGCTGGTGTTCCTCATGGCCGTGCGCGCCAGCAGCGGCGGCGGCGCGTTCGGCTTCGAGGTCTATGGCTGGCGCACGGTGCGCGTCGCCGACCCGGACGTCGACCCGGCGGACTGGACGCTGGAGTGGCTCGACACGCCCGCCGACGCGCTCGGCGTCATCGTCGGATCGGCGAGCGTGCTGCAGCGCGACGGTTTCCTCTACGCGTACGGCGCGCATGAGCCGCCGCCGCACGACCTTTATCTGTTGCGCTGGCCGGCGGGCCCTGCGTTCGCCGGCGACCTCTCCGCGCCGTCCTGGTGGTGCGGCGACGCGGGCGGCTGGAGCGCGCCGGTGGCCGTCGGGGCGGCGCCGGCCTGCGCGCCGGTTCCCGTCTTCGGCGACGGCCAGACCGAGCTCAGCGTGCACGAAGAGACGGCGCTGGGCCGCTTCTTGGAGGTGCAGACGCGCGGCTTCGGCGCGACCACACTGGCCCTGCGCAGCGCCCCCGCGCTCGAAGGCCCGTGGTCCGCGCTCGACGAATTCTTTCGCCCGCCCGAGAGCGACCGCGCGGGCGCGTTCGTGTACGCGGGCAAGGCGCACCCGGAGCTCCTCGGCGCGGACCTCGCCGTCACTTACGTCGCCAACGGCGACGGCGTCTTCACCGACGAGACCCTCTATTACCCGCGCTTCGTGCGCCTGACGTTCGCCGCCCCGTAGGTTGCCGGCGAGGCGCTAGGCGGCTACGGCGCCGTGGCCGGCGGGCAGGAAGACGCTGAAGCGCGCGCCGCCTTCGGCGCGGTTCGCGGCGTCGATGGTCCCGCCCGCCGCTTCCACGTATTCGCGCGCGAGCGCCAGACCCAGGCCGGTTCCCTTCCCGGGCGGCTTGGTCGTGAAGAACGGCGAGAAGAGGCGCTGGAGGGCGGCGGCCGGCAATCCGGGGCCGTCGTCTTCCACGGTGATGCATACGCCGTCCGCGCTGGGGGCCGCCGCCACGCGGATGCAGCCGTCGCGCCGCCGCGCCTCTTCCAGCGCGTCCGCCGCGTTCACCACCAGGTTCACGAGGACCTGGATGAGGCGCCCGGCGTGCCCCGCCACTAGCGGCAGGTCCAGGGCCACTTCGCGCTTCACCTCGGCCATTCCCTTCACGCGCACCGACGAGATGCGCAGCGCCGTCTCCACCACGGCGGCGACGTCGCAGCTGCCCGTGGGCCCGCCCGGCTCGCGTGCGAACGTGCGCAAGTCGGCAACGATCAGTTGCAGGCGATCGACGCCGCCGACGGCGTCGCGCGCCGCCTCCAGCGCATCGGCCACGTCGGCGCGGTCCAGCTTTCCGTCCTCGGCGCGCTCCAGCGCCTCCACCAGGAAGCTCACGTTGGCCTTCACGAACGCGAGCGGGTTGTTCAGCTCGTGCGCCACGCCGGCGGCGAGCTGCCCGACGATCGCCAGGCGCTCGGAGCGGGCGCGCCGCTCCTCGCTCTCCTGCAGCTTCTGCGTGGAGGTGGCGCGCTCCAGAAGCAGGACGCGCTCGCGGCGGCGCAGTCGGTTCTCCAGCGCGGAGATGAGGAAGGCGAAGAACCCGGTCCCGAGGGAAACCAGCGCCCATAGGCCTACGCGCCGCAGCCCCAGCGGCCAGAGCAGCAGCGCTCCCGCCGCGCAGTTGGCGAGGCAGCTCGCGCCCAACGACCAGAGGTCCTCGGGAAAGAGCCCGGCCACCAGCATCGGCAGCAGATACATGACGAACAGGTAGGGGCTGTCGGGCCCGCCCGTCTCGCGCACGATGATCGCCATGCCGGTGACGGCGGTGAGGGCGGCTCCCAGCAACAGGGCCCGGCGCGTGGCGGTGCGGCGCAACAGCGGCAGCACGTAGGCGACCGCCAGGAAGGCCGCTGCCTGCACGGCGCGCGCCAGGTAGATAGCCGTGCTGTGGACGCCCAGCAGCAGCACGTCGACGAGCACGAAGGCCACGACCGTGACCGCCGCCGCTACTAGGAGCGGCCGGCGCTCCAGGGCCGAGGCACGCAGGGTCTGTTCCATTCTTCCCCTTTACGTCCGATCCAGCATCGGCCGGCGTCGGGGAGACTTGAGGGCCGTGGCGCGCAGGGGTTCGCGGCGGCGCGGCGAGCCTCCTATACTGGGCGCACTTCCGGAGGTGGCGCATGGAGCAGCACGCGCGCGGTGTGTCGTCGTGGCCGCAGAGGTTGTGGCTCGTGCCGTTCGTGCTGCTGCTGCTGCTGCTGGCGGCGTCGGGCGGGTGCCGCTGCGGCGGCGACGTCGGAGACCCGTGCGACGCGCAGGACGATTGCCGCGCAGGGCTGGTGTGCGATCCCCAGACGCGAACGTGTCGCAAACCGCCGGGGGCAACCGATGCGGGTGGCGCCGACGCCGCCAGCGACTCCGCCGCTGCCGGCGCCGACGCGGGCGACGCGGCGCCCGGCGCCGATTCGGCGATTTTCACGATCGACGCCGGCGGCAGTGACGCCGCTCCGGGGACCGACGCGGGGCCTGCGTGCAGCGGGCCGTTCGGCGCGCCCACCGACGTGATGGAGCTCGACACCGCCGACTTCGAGTACGAGCCCACGCTTCTTCCCGACGCGCTGACGATCTTTTTCGCCGCCGTGCGCCCGGGCGGCATGGGATTTCTCGACATCTGGACGGCGACGCGCGCCGACGCCACCTCGACGTTCGGCACGCCCGTGCCGGCCGCGGGCGTCAACAGCGTCGAGGACGACCGCGCCCCCTCCATCTCCGCCGACGGCCTGACCATCTACTTCTCGTCGACGCGCACCGGCGGGCTGGGCAGCTTCGACATCTGGCAGGCCACCCGCGCCGGCATTTCCGACCCGTTCAGCCCGCCCACGCCCGTCGCCGGCGTCAACAGCGCCGATTCGGACGCGTTCCCCAACTTGTCCTACGACGGGCTGACGCTCTACTTCGCGTCGCCGCGGACCGGCGGTGCCGGCAACCAGGATCTGTACTCGGCCACGCGCGCCAGCGTCGCTGCGCCCTTCGGCCTGCCGGCCAACATGACGTCGCTCAACACCTTCGACGGCGAGTTCGCTCCCTCGGTCTCCGCTGACGGCCTGACGCTCTACTTCGTGTCCGACCGCCCCGGCGGTCTCGGCAGCTACGACATCTGGGCGGCGACCCGCGCCGACACGGCTGGTACCTTCGGCTCGCCCGTGCCCGTCAGCGGCGTCAACGACGTCGGCGTCGATTCCACGCCGGCGCTCACGTTCGACGGCACGACTCTGTTCTTCGCCTCGGACCGCCCCGGCTCGCTCGGTGCGGTCGACCTCTGGATGGCCCAGCGCGCCTGCCCGTAGGCGCGGCCCGGCCGCGGCGTGGTATGCGTGACCCATGACCGACCCGACCCGCGAGATCGTCGTCACCGGTTACGGCGTCTGCTGCAACCTGGGGGACGACGCCAACGACGTCGAGGCCGCGCTGCGCGCCGGCCGTCATCCCCCGTTCCAGCGCTGGGAGACGGCCGTCGAGTACAACTGCCGGTGCCAGCTCGTCGGGCTCTATCCCGGCGACCTGTCCGACGGCGCGCTGGGGCTGGACAAGGCGGAAGGGCGCTTCATGGGCCGCTCTTCGCGTCTGGCCTTGCGCGCCGCCCGCCAAGCCGTGGCGCGCGCCGGCTTGAACGGGCCGGAGGCGCGCGACCTCGCCGTCGTCGTGGGTAGCGGCACCGGGGACGTCGACGCCATCATCGAAGTCCGCCGCAAGCTCGACGAGACCAAGAACGCCCGCAAGGTCCTGCCCACGATGGTGCCGCGGCTCATGGCGTCCACGGTCAGTGCCAACCTCGTCAACGTCCTGCGCACCACCGGCCCGTCTTTCTGCGCCACGGCCGCCTGCGCCGGCGGCGCCTACAACCTGCTGCTCGCCGCCGAGCTGCTGCGCAGCGGGCACTGCACGCGCGCCCTCGCCGGGGGCGCCGAGGTGATCGACATCCATTTCCACGCCGGCTTCGATTCGATGCGCGCCTACAACGGCGGGGACAACGATCACCCGGAGCGCGCCTCGCGCCCCTACGCCGCCGATCGCGCCGGCTTCATCTTCGCCGAGGGCGCCGGCTTGTTGGTGCTGGAGACGCGCGCCGGCGCCGCCGCGCGCGGCGCCGAAGTGCTCGGAGTGCTGCGCGGGTGGGGCATGTCCTCCGACGGCGAAGGTCAGATGGTGGCGCCGTCGTCGGACGGCGCCTACCGCGCGATGGTGGCGGCGCTGCGCCATGCCTCCGTCGCGCCGGGCGACGTGGACTACGTGAACACGCACGGCACCTCCACGCCCCTCGGCGACGTGGGCGAGGTGAAGGCGATACGGCGCGCATTCGACGGCCGCCCGGTGGCGTACTCGTCCACGAAGGGCTCGACCGGCCACACCGTCTCCGCGGCCGGTGCCCTGGAGGCCGCCTTCACCCTCGCCATGCTGCGCGGCGGCTGGGTCGCGCCCAGCGTCAATGCGCGCCCGCTCGACCCCGCCCTCGCCGACTACGCGCCCGTGATGGATCCGCTCGACCGCCCGTTGCGGCTGGCCCTCTCCAACTCGTTCGGCTTCGGCGGGACGAACGTGACGCTGGTCCTGGGCCCGCCGTAGGTCAGCGGCGCCGGCGCCAGCGGCGCCGCCGTGCGACGGCCCGCGCTCCGGCGAACAAGACGCCCGCCAGCAGCAGCGCCAGCGCCGCCGGCGTGGCCGCCGGAGCGCGGCCGGAAGGCGAGGGTGCCGCCGCTCCAGCGACCCGGCAGGCGCACGACGACACCACGCACGAGGATTGGGCGCTGTCGATCAGCCCGTCGCAGTCGTCGTCGATCTGGTTCCCGCAGTTCTCCGGCGTGTCGGGGTTCACGTCCGGGTCGGTGTCGTCGCAGTCGCGCCCGCCGAACGTCGTCGCCGCATGGCCGTCTCCGTCGGCGTCCACCAGGTCACGCCCGTCGCAGTCCTGGTCGACGCCGTCGTAGGGCACGTCCACGGCGCCGGGGTGGATCGTCACGTTCGCGTCGTCGCAGTCGCCTGCGCACACCGGCACGCCGTCGGCGTCGCCGTCCAGCTCGTCGGGCGCCGGCACGCCGTCGCAGTCGTCGTCCGCGGCGTTGCAACCTTCGTCGGCGCCCGGGTAGACCGTGGGGTCGGCGTCGTCGCAATCCCCCGCGCACAGCGGCACGCCGTCGCTGTCCTGGTCCTCCTCGTCCGCGGGAAGCAGTCCGTCGCAGTCGTCGTCCGCGCCGTCGCACGTCTCCACCGCCCCGGGGTGAGCGGCGGGGTCGGTGTCGTCGCAGTCGCCCTCGCATACCGCGGCGCCGTCGCCGTCCTCGTCCAGCTCGTCGGCGCGCAACATCAGGTCGCAGTCGTTGTCCTGGTCGTCGCACAGCTCCGGCGCGCCCGGGTAGACCGTCGCGTCGAACGGGTCGCAGTCCCCCGAGCACCCCAGCGCGCCGTCGCCGTCCGAGTCGATCTCCGTCGGAAGCGGCGCGCCGCTGCAGTCGTCGTCCACCCCGTTGCACAGCTCGGTGGCGCCCGGATGGACCGCCGGGTCGGTGTCGTCGCACTCCAGGCATCCCGCGTATCCGTCGCCGTCGGCGTCCACTTCGCCGGACGGCGTGAGCGGGTCGCAGTCGTTGTCCTGTCCGTCGCAGATCGGCGGCGCCGCGGGATAGACCGTCGCGTCCGCATCGTCGCAGTCGCCGGCGCAGACCATCACGCCGTCGCCGTCGGCGTCGACCTCCGTCGCCAGCACGCCGCCCGCGCAGTCGGTGTCGAGCCCGTCGCACAGCTCCGCGGCGCCCGGATACACCGTGGCGTTTCCGTCGTTGCAGTCGCCCGCCATGCAAGACCAGCCGTCGCCGTCCGAGTCGGTGGAGCCGCACACGTTCCAGTTGACGATGTTCCCCGACTCCGTCGCGGTCAGGCCGAAGCGCGCCGAAGTCGGCAGACCGTCCAGGTACGTGCCCGTGGAGGAGGACGTCGCCTCGTTGATGTTCTGGGCGGCGAAGTGCATGAGGATGCGCGTTCCGCCCGCGGGCACCGTGACGCTGAACTCTGCGAAGGGCCCGTTCGTGCAGGCGCACGAGAACACCGTCATGCCCACCAGGGACGGCGAGAGGATCGCTCCCGGCCCCCAGAAGTTGTGCGTCAGGCTCGGATCGCCACTTCCGTCGATGTCGTCGGTGGCGAGCCAGTGGTCCGCCGCGGTGTAGGTCAGGTCGCCGGTACCGCTCGCCGTGATGATCGTCCCGCAGTCCGATCCGGCGTTCGTCTCGATGCGCACGGCCACCGTGATGGCCGCGGCGCTCGGGTTCTGGAAGATCTCGAGGAAGCGCGCCCAGCCCTCCGCCGTCGGCACGTAGACTTTGCGCGTGACGTTGAGTCCGCTCATGGCGGTCGGCCCGTGCACCACCTGGCGGCCGGTGAGCTCCGTCGTCACGGTCGTGGACGGGTAGTAGGCGCCGGCGACGCTGAGCACTTGCCCGCCGTCATAGGAGTCGATGGTCCCGTTGTTGATCTGCCCGTTCAGGTCGATGTCCCACAGGTAGCCGGTGCCGTCGGTCAGGTCCGTGGTCGGTCCGATGAACGTGCACTGCGCGGCCGCGGGGCGCGGTGCGACGACCAGGACCGCTGCGCCCGCCGCCGCGCTCGCCGCGCCCAGGAGGAGAATGGACCGTCGGCTCATCTGGAGGCGTCAAAGGTAGCACGCAGCGGCCGGTCCCCGGAAGCGCCGCGCTGGCGGCGCGCCGCTGGCGTAGACTCGGGCCCATGCATGGCGCAGGGGCGCGAGTGGGTGCACGGCCGCCGGCGTCGGCGTGGGCATCGCGGTCGGCGAGGGCGCCGGCGTCGGCGTGGGCATCGCGGTCGGCGAGGGCGCCGGCTTCGGCGTCGGCGGGGGCGTGGGTCGCGGCGGCGGCGGTGGAGGCGGTGCTGGCGCTGATCGTGGCGGGCTGCGGTGGCGCGAGCACGGGCACTGCTGCGGCATCCAGCGCGCCTGTCTCCGCCGGGGCCGGCGGCGGCGCGACTGCGGCGGCGACCGCGGCCGGAAGCACCGCTACGGCGGGCGGCGGAGGCGGCGCGGAGAAGCGGTTCTTCAAGATCGACGTCCACACGCACTTCGGGCCAGCCGCGGTGGAGCGCATGGTCCGCCTGATGGACGGCCACGGGATCGACGTCGCCGTGAACCTGTCGGGCGGGTCGCCCGAGCGCGGGCTCCCCGAGCAGCTCGCCGCCGCGCGCGCACACCCTGGCCGCGTCGTCGTCTTTGCCAACCTCGACTGGCGGCTCGCGCGCACCGGCCCGGGCTGGGGCGCACGCATGGCGGACGACCTGGAGCGCTCGCGTCGGCTCGGCGCCGTGGGCCTGAAGATCCCGAAGGGGCTGGGGCTCGGCTACGTCGACTACACCGGCGCGCTGGTGCGCGTGGACGACCCCGAGCTGGACGTGGTCTTCGAGCGCGCCGCCACGCTCGCCATGCCGGTCGCCATCCACACGGGCGACCCGGTGGCTTTCTGGGCGCCTCCCACGCCGGACAACGAGCGATACGAGGAGCTGTCCGCCCATCCCGAATGGTCCTTCTACGGCGCCGCGGTGCCCTCCTGGGAAGAGCTGTTCGAATCGCTGGAGCGCCGCATCGCGCGCCACCCGCGCACCACGTTCATCTCGGTGCACTTCGGCAACGCGCCCGAGGACCCCCCGCGCGTCGCCGCGCTTCTCGATCGTTATCCTAATCTGTACGTCGACACCGCCGCGCGTATTCCGGAGATCGGCCGCCATCCCTCCGCCGCGCTGCGCGCGCTCTTTCTTGCCCACGAGGATCGCATCCTCTTCGGCACCGATCTCGCCGTCGGCGCCACCGAGGACGACGTGATCCTCGGGTCGAGCGGGCGCGAGCCGCCGACGCCCGCCGACATAGAGCGTTTCTTCGCCTCGACCTGGCGCTTCTTCGAGACGCGCGACGCCGGCTTCCCTCACCCCACGCCCATCCAGGGCCGCTGGACCATCTCCGGCATCGGCCTCCCCGCGGCGGCGCTGCGCAAAGTCTACGGCCTGAACGCCGCGCGGCTCCTCGCCCTCCCCGCGCCGCCGCCCTGAGGCGAGCTGAGGAACGCGGAGCGGCGCCTCGGCTTTCGCATCGACGCCCATGGCGGCGCGTGCTGGTGCGCCGAAGACGTCGCCTCCGGCCTTGGGGACAGACTCACGTCCGATGAGTCGACTCGGGGACCATTCACGTCCGCTGGGGCGGTTAACACTTCTTCACCGTGGCCCGCGTGGTCCCTTCACATGCCGGTCCTAGCTTCAGGGCGTGGACGACGCACCGGCGCCACGGTGGCGTCAACAACGGGCGCGTCCCTGGAGGCTCACCATGTTCGGATTCTTGATCGGTACGGTCAGTCTCATCGCGCTCATCAAGGTGCTGCGCCGCGGACGCCACGGCTGGGCGCACGCCGGCGGAGGCTGCGGCGGCGGTTACGGGGGCTGGGCCGGCGACGACGACGGCCACGGGCACGGCCATGGCCACGGCTGGGGCGGCGGCTTCGCCCGCGGGGGCTGGGGCCGCGGCTGGGGCGGCTGGGGCGGCGGCTTCGCGCGGGGCAACCCGCGCGGCATGATGCGCTGGCTCTTCCGCCGGCTCGAGACCTCGCCCGGCCAGGAGAACGTGATCGTCGCGGCCTTCGAGGAGGTGCGGGAGGCGCTCTCCAAGGCGCGCACCGACCTGCGCGGCTCCGCCACCGGACTGGCCGACGCCCTGCGCGCCGAATCGCTCGACGCCTCCGCGCTCGGCAACATCTTCGTCCAGCACGATTCCGCGCTGGGGGAGGTGCGCAAGGCGGTGGTCGGCGCGCTCGCCAAGGTGCACGACGCGCTCGACGAGCGGCAGCGCGCGATCCTCGCCGAGGTGGTGGAATCGTTCACGGGGCGCGCGGCCGGCGGCGGCCACCCCTATCGCTCCGCGGACCCCAAGCCGACCCAGGCCGTCTGACGCGCCAACGGCGCCACAGGAGATGACTATGCGACGCTACGTGTTGATTGCGCTGTTGACCCTGGGCACGCTCGGCGGCTACGCCGCCGGCGTTCGCAGCCTGATGTACGGCGGCTCGTGCGGCGGCGGCGGCCGCGACGCGTTCGAGCGCCACGTTGCCGCCGTATGCGTGGACGCGGCGCGCGACTCGCTGGACCGCGACGAGGTGCGCGCCACGCGCGCCGCCCGTGCCGCCGCCGCCGCGCTCGCGGCCGCTCCGGGCGGGCCCGCCGCCGCGCCGCTCCCGCCGGCCCCGCCCGCGCCACCGCCGCCCCCCCTCGGGCCGCGCGCCTGGGCCGCCGACGAGGGTTGCCCGTGGGGCGACGCCGCCGCACGCCCCCGCGCCCCGGCGGGCGCGGCCGCGCCCGATCGCGGTCCCGCGCCGGGCGCGCGGCCCGTCGAGGCGCCCGCGCCTTCGACCGACGACTGACCCCGATGCTATCCTCGGGCGCGGATATGTCCTTCCGCGTTCTTCTCGTCGACGACGACGCCCGCCTGCACGAGCTCTTGCAGAGCTACCTCGGCCAGAACGGCGTGCAGCTTGCCCGCGCCAAGGACGGGCGCGAGGGGCTGGCCGCCCTGGAGGCCGGCGGGTTCGACGCGGTGCTCCTCGACGTCATGATGCCCGGCATGGACGGGCTCGAGGTCTGCAAGCGCATCCGTGCCCGCTCGAAGATTCCCGTCATCATGCTCACCGCCAAGGGCGACGAGACCGACCGCGTCGTCGGCCTGGAGATCGGCGCCGACGATTACGTCCCCAAGCCGTTCAGCCCGCGCGAGCTGCTGGCGCGCCTGCGTGCCGTGCTGCGCCGCGCCAGCCCCGACGCCGTCGCCGAGCAGGTCAACGTTGGGGACATCGCCATCGACGTCCCGGCGCGCGCCGTCAAGCTCGCCGGCGCGGACGTGGAGCTGACCGGCGTGGAGTTCGACATCCTGCTCGCCCTCGTCCGCCGCGCCGGGCGCGTCGTGCCGCGGGACGCCCTGCTCGCCGAGGCCGGCCGCGGCGACGTGGTGGTCGGCGAGCGCACCGTCGACGTGCACATCTCGCACCTGCGCCAGAAGCTCGGAGACGACTCACGCGTACCGCGCCTCATCAAGACGGTGCGCGGCGTCGGCTACACGCTGGCGAAGGGGCCGTCGTGAATCCGCTCGGGCGCTACGTCCGTGCGCGCCTTCACCGCCGCATCTTCGTGTGGTTCGGCCTCTCCATCGCCGCCGCCGGGGGCGCCGCCGCCATCGTCATGGGGCTGTTGGCGGGCGAGGGCGAGATGGGGTGGCGGCGCGAGACGGAGCGCGCCGAGCACTTCGTGCGCGGGCGCTTCGCCCACGTCTGGGCGCTACCGGCGGAGCGCGACGCGCTCGCGCGCGCCATCGCCGACGATCTCGACGTGGACGTGACGCTGGCCGACGGAACCGGCAAGACGTTCGTGCGATTCGGCAAGGATCCCTGCGACGCGCCCTTCCGCACCGTGGCCGTCACCGCGACCGACGCCGGCGCCGCTTCGGCCGGTGCGGCGCCGCTCGGCTACGTGTCGTTCTGTTGGGGACGGCACCGACCCTTCGCGCCCTGGCGCGCCCTGCTGCCGCTGCTGCTGGTGGGCGCAGTGTTGTGGGCGGCCTCGGGCAAGATCGCCAGGCGCGTGGCGCGCCCGCTGGCCGAGCTGACGCGCGTCGCCACCGACATCGGCGCCGGCCGGCTGCAGAGCCGCGCGCGCCTCGGCAGGCACGAGCCGGGCGAAGTGGGGCTCCTGGCCGACGCGGTGAACGAGATGGCGGCGCGCATCGAGCAGCAGCTCGCCGACCAGCGCGAGCTCCTGGCGGCGGTGTCCCACGAGATCCGCACGCCGCTGGCGCGCATGCGCCTGCTGGTGGAGCTCTTGCGCTCGAGCGGCGCCGACGCCGCGCGCCTGGAGGACCTGGACCGCGAGGTCGTGGAGATCGATGCGCTCGTGGGCGAGCTGTTGGCGAGCGCGCGGCTCGACTTCGCCACCTTCGAGGCGCGGCCCCTCGATCCCGTCGAGGCCGCGAGGCGCGCGCTGGAGCGCGCCGGCGCCGACGTGGCGCGGCTGGTGGTGGAGGGCGCGCCGGGGCGCGTGGAAGGAGACGCCACGCTGGTGGCGCGCGCGCTCGCCAACGTCATCGACAACGCCCGCCGCCACGGCGAGGGGCTCGTGGCGCTGCGCGTGCGCGCACGCGAAGGGTTCGTCGCCTTCGTCGCCGAGGACGGCGGGGCCGGCTTTGCTCCCGGCGACGAGGCGCGCGCCTTCGAGGCGTTCTTCCAGCGCCCGGGCGCCGCTCCGCCGGAGCACAGCGGGCTCGGGCTGGGATTGTCGTTGGTGCGGCGCATCGCCGAGGTCCACGGCGGCCGGGCGTTCGCGCAGAACCGCGCCGGCGGCGGGGCGGCGGTGGGCTTCGAGCTGCCGGTGTCGGCGTCGGGGTCCCTTTCGACGTCGGGGTCGACGTCGGCGTCGGCGTCGGCGTCGGCGTCGGGGTCGGGGTCCGCGTGAGCGGCGTGAAGGTTCACCTGCTCGACGCGACGTACGAGCTCTTCCGGCACTTCTACGCCGTACCGCCGCGCGCCGCGCCCGACGGCCAGGAGGTCGGCGCCGTGCACGGCGTCCTGCGTTCCGTGCTGGGCCTCCTCGGCGAGCCCGGCGTCACGCATCTCGGCGCCGCGACCGACCACGTCATCGAGTCTTTCCGCAACGAGCTCTTCGCCGGCTACAAGACCGGCGACGGCGTCGACCCGCTGCTGATGGCCCAGTTTCCCGTCCTGGAGGAGGCGCTCGCCGCCGCCGGCGTGCTCGTCTGGGCGATGGTCGAGCTCGAAGCCGACGATGCCCTCGCCACGGCGGCCGCCGCGCTCGCCGGCGACCCGCGCGTCGCACAGGTCGTCATCTGTTCTCCCGACAAGGATCTCACGCAGTGCGTCCGCGGCGACGGCCCGGCCGCCCGCGTCGTCACGCTCGACCGCCGCACCGGCGCCGTCCTCGACGCCGCCGGTGTGCGCGCCAAGTTCGGCGTTCCGCCCGCCTCCATCCCCGACTACCTCGGCCTGGTGGGCGACGACGCCGACGGCATCCCCGGCATTCCCGGCTGGGGCGCCAAGTCCGCCGCCGCCGTCCTCGCCCGCTACGGCACGCTCGACGCCATCCCCGACGACCCGCGCCAGTGGGACGTGAAGGTGCGCGGCGCCGATCGCCTCGCCGATGCGCTCTCCGAGCGCCGCGACGAAGCCCGCCTCTGGCGCCGCCTCGCCACGCTGCGCGCCGACGCCCCCATCCCTTGCACCCTCGAGGACCTCGCCTGGCGCGGCGCACCCCGCTCCCCCTTCGCCGAGCTCTGCGCGCGCCTCGGCTTCGCCGACCTTCGCGACCGCCCCGGCCGCTTGGTTGATTAGCCGACGCGCGGTTCCGGGCGAGCCGCGCCCGTCACGGCGCCGACGGCAGCAGCACGCAGAAGCACGTTCCGTGCGGCGCGTTCTCTTCCACCCAGATCCGCCCGCCGTGCACCTCGGCCGCCAGCCGGCAGAACACCAACCCCAGCCCGCGGCTCACGCCCGTGTGCTTGTCGGCGTCGCGTTCCACCCGTACGTACTTCTCGAACACCCTGTCGCGGTACTCCTCGGGGATGCCCGGGCCCTGGTCGCTCACGCGCACCTCCACCGACTGCCCCCTGTCGCGCACCTCGATGCGGATCGTCCCGCCCGGCGGCGTGTACTTCATCGCGTTGTCGAGCAGGTTGTCGAACAGCCGGTGCAGGAGATCCTGGTCGGCGCGCAGCTTGAAGGCCCGCGGCGGCGGGGTGAACACGATGGTGTGCTGGCCGTGCGCCGCCCGCCGGCTCATCGACGCGCGCACGCGGTCGAGCACGGTTCCCAAGTCCAGGTCGACCAGGCGCGGCGTGAGCGCGCCGTCCTCGCTGCGCTCGATGTCGAGCAAGTTGACCACCATGCGCAGCATCGAGTCGGCCGCGTGGAGCGAGTCGGTGGCGGACTCCCGCGCCTCCTGCGACAACCCCTCCTCCATCAGCAGGAACTCGGCGTTGGCCCGTATGACCGCCAGCGGGTTCTTCAGGTCGTGCACCACTAGCGCCGTCAGCGCCTGCTTCTGGCCCCCCAGCTGCAGCAGCTTCTGGTGCTGGGCGCGGATCGTCTCGTAGCCCTGCGCCAGCTCGTCGCGCGCGCGCGCCAGCTCGGCGTTCACCGCGCGCAGCTTCGTGTTTGCCTCCTGGTACCCGCGCTGCACCATCTCGAACGAGGACAACCCTTCCATGAAGAAGCTCATCGCCGTCTCGGCGACGCGCAGGCTCTCTTCCAGGGTATGGGCGCGGTGCATCGCCTTGGCCAGCGCGTCGCGGTGCACCACCGCCAGGTCAACCAGGCCAACGGCGGCGCGCAGCGCTTCGCGCCCCATCTCATAGGCGCGGCTCAGCGTGTCTTCGTCGGGCCCGGCCGCGTACGCCTGCAGCGCCTCCGAGTACCGCTGCGCCAGACCTTGCATCGCGGCGCTCAAGGCGCCTCCCCGTTGAAGCACGCCACCAGCACCAGGGCGTCGTCGGTGAAGCGGCGGTAGCGCGCCAGGAGCCGCTCCGCGCAGGCGCGCACCTCGCCGAGCGCCCGCGCCTCGTCGCCGAAGTCCGGGTTGAGCCCGTCGGTCGCCAGCACGATCTTGTCGCCCGCCGCCAGAGGCAGCACTGCCGCGCGCAGCGGCGGGAGCTGGTAGCCGACCACTCCGCCGCGCGCCAGCAGCCACTCGCGCGCCGGTTGCGCCGCCGGGGCTGCGCGCAAGAGCAGGCCGGCGACGTTCCCCACGCCCGTCCAGGTGATAGTGGGAGGCGCCGTCTCGATGCGCACCAGGCTCAGCACCACGCCGCGGGTGGCATGCAGGGCGGCGTGGCAGCGATTCACCAAGCCCACGACCGGGTCGCCGGCGTGTGCGCGCAGCACGTCGGTCGCCGCGCCCGCCGCGTCGGCCGCCTCCACGCCGTGGCCCAGCCCGTCCACCACGGCCAGCAGCGCGCCGCCGCTGATCGGGCACACGAGATGGCGGTCCCCCGACACGGCCTGGCCCGGATGCGGCGCCTCAGCGACGCTCCAATCCAGGAACCGGAGGGCAGGAGGCGGGCCGCCGCTCATCGTCCCTCCGGCAGCCACTTCTTGAGCGTCACCGTCGTCCCGCGGCCGGGCGCCGTGTCGATCTCGAACTCGTCCACCATCCGGCGCGCGCCCGGCAGCCCCAGCCCCAGTCCTCGCCCGCTCGACCAACCGTCCTGCAACGCCAGCCCCACGTCGGGGATCCCCGGACCGTCGTCGCGCGCCACGACCACCAGCACGCGCCGCCCGCGCTCCTCGGCGATGGCGAGGACGATTTCCCCGCGCCCCGCATAGTCCACGATGTTGCGCGCCAGCTCCGAGATGGCGGTCGCGATGAGCGTCAGGTCGGCGGCCCCGAAGCCCAGGCTCGCTCCCAGCGCGCGGCCGGACTGTCGCGCGGTCACCACGTCGACGTCGCGCAGGATCGGGACGCGAGTCTCAGCGTCCATTGTGCCGTCTCGCCGCCAGGCGCCGGCTCAACAGCGCCGTGCCTTCCTCCAGGTCCAGCGCCGTGTCCACGCCTTCGAGCGTCAACCCCAGCTGCGCCATGGCGAAGGCGACGTCCGGCTGGATGCCCACCAGCACCGTCTCCGCGCCGCGCAGCCGCAGCGCCAGGGCGATGCCGCGCAGCGTGCGCGCGCCGAACGAGTCGATGAGGTCGAGCGCCGTGACGTCGAGCACCACGCCGCGCGCGCGGTGCTCGCCGACCCTCACGGAGAGGTCTTCACGCAGCGCCAGCAGCTCGGCGTCGGTCAGCCCAGGCTGGAACACGGCCACCAGGCACGCGCCCTGCTTGAGGACAGGCACGCGCATCAGTCCTCCAGCATCGGGACGGCGTGGCCGTCGTTTCCCCGGCCCTTGCCGTGGCCGTCGCCGCCCGCGCCGTCGCCGGCCAGCGCGAGGCGGTAGCCGAGCGCGCGCTCCGCCTCCTCCAGGCCGCCCTGCAGGTCGCCCACCGTGTTCAGGCCCTGCAGATCCACGCCGAGCGTGACGAGCGCCTGAGCCACGTCGGCCGACAGCCCCGTCACGACCACGGTCGCGCCCATCAAGCGCGCCGCCTCCACGGTCTGCAGCAGATGGTTCGCCACTTTCGAATCGACCGCCGGCACGCCGGTGATGTCCATGACGACGACTTTGGCGCGGTTCGCGCGAATGGCTTGCAGGAGCTGCTGGGTCAGATGGCGGGCGCGGCGCGTGTCGATGACGCCGATGATGGGCAGCAGCAGCATGCGGTCGCGCACCGTGAGCACGGGCGTGGAAAGCTCCTGGATGGCCTGCTGCTGCTTCTGGATGAGCGCTTCCTTCGTGTCGAGGTAGGCCTCGCCAAGGACGGACATCGCGACGTCGATGTAGCGCTGGAAGCCTAGCAGCGCGCGGCTCAGACGATCGCCGTCGGCGGCGTACGTCTTCACGAGGGCCGGCACGATGAGCCGGTTGAAGCCGGAGATCAGGTCGAACCACTCGCGGAAGCGCACCCCGGCCGCGGCGTACATGGCGCCCTGGGCGCGCTGGTCGTCCAGCAGCGGCTTCCAGGCCCCTTCCAGCAGCGCGGCGCGGCCGCGCTCCCGGCCTTCGCGGCTCTGGCGCTCCAGCTGCTCTTTGGGCATGCGCTTCACGATCGCGCCGAACTGCGGCATCTGCGCGACTTCGCGCATCAGCTCCTCGTATATTGGATCGTAGTTCTCTTCGTACACGTCCCAGAAGTCGCGCATTCCCGCGCGCTCTGCGTCGGTCAGGACCGGCAGTCCGGCGTCGTCCCAATGCGTGTTTCCCATGCCTGCGCCTCCGTGGTCTGGAAGACAGCAAGTAACATACCTTAGAGGGCATCCAAAATCGCGTGCGGATTCGTGCCCGCGCGGCGTCAGCCGCGGGGATCGGTGTCTAGCGCCAGGGGGAAACCCCCGCGCCCGCGATCGAGCCCGGGGGCCAGTGCGCGCGGCGAGTACGCCGTGCTCCGGTGCCCCCCGACCCCGTCGGCGGCGCGGCGAAGCCGCGTCTCCCGCCCCCGTGCTAGAAGCACGACGATGCCCAGGGACTTCGACACGCTGGAGGCGGCTTGGCAGGCGGGGCGGCCGCCGCCCCGGGCACGCGGCAGCGTTCGGCTCATCTGCCTGCGTAAGGGCGACGGCGTGCACGAGACGGTGGACGAGGCGCACTTGACGCCGGAGTTTGGCGTCACCGGCGATCGCTGGTCGGCGGCCAGCCATCCGAGGCCGGCAGCGCAAGTGACGCTCATGAACGTTCGCGCCGCCGAGCTGGTGACAGGGGCGGGCGCGCTCGACGCGCGCCCGCTGCACACGCCTGGCGACAACTTCCTGGTGGACTTCGACCTGTGCGAAGAAGCCCTGCCGGTAGGCGCACGCCTGCGTCTGGGCGGCGCCGCGCTCCTGGAGGTGTCGGCGCTGCCGCACACCGGGTGCGGCAAATTCAGCGCGCGCTGCGGCGTGGACGCGCTGCGCTGGGTGAACGCCGAGGCCCACGCGGGGCGCCGGCTGCGCGGCGTGAACTGCCGCGTGCTCGCCCCCGGCCGCGTGCGCGTGGGCGATCCCATCGAGGTCTTCTCCGAGAACTGATACCATGGCGCCTCCTCACCGCGCTGGGAGAGGAGGCCTCATGAGCGAGCCACGCTTGCTTCGTTCGCCGGCCGCCGCCGCCGCGGCGGCCCTCGTCGTCTTCGGGTCCATCGGCTGCACCTGCGGCGTGATGGACGGCGCGCCGCTGGACGCCGCGCCGCTGGACGCCGGCGGCCCGGGCGGGAGCGACGCCGCCAGCGCGCCCACGGACGCCGGCCCCGCGATGGCCGTATGCGCGCCCCCCGGCGCCAGCGTCTGCGGCAACACCGCGTCGATCGTCCGCGGCGTGGCGCGGATCCCGGCGGGCGTCGTCCCGGCCGGCACGTCCGGCACGCTGGTCGTGGCGTTGACGCACGTGACGCTGGGCTCCGCCGGCTCGACCGGCGGCTTCCCGCACACCGACGCGTCGTTTCCCGGCGTGGACCTCACCGCGGGCGCCACCGCCGAGTTCTCGCTCGACATGTGCACCGGCGGCGAGATGTGGAGCACCGAGAACGGCGAGTTCAACGTCGACGTCTTTCTCGACCTGAACCTCTCCGGCAGCCCCGATCCCGGCGAGCCCGCGCATCGCTCGACCGTCTTCCTCAGCTGCATGGGCAGTTCACCCTGCCTCGACGTCCCACTCGACTGCACGTCGGGCCTCAGCTGCATCACCTACGCCGACGTCGGCTGCACCGTGATGACGCCGAGTTGCCCCAACCCCGTGCTCGGCTCGCCTGCCTGCATGTAGCGCCACTCGTCCACCTGGCCCGAGAGTGACTCAGCGCGTCAACCCACTCATCCCAATATTCTTCCACCCGAATCAGCTCGTCCCTCCACCCCTCGCCTGCGTGTCCCCCGACCTGTGCCCTCATCGGCCTACCCCACTTCGCGCGCGAACCAGCGTCAAGTGCCTTGCGTCTCCTGCTGGGCGCGCCGCTCCGCGCCGGGCCGGTGGAGGATCGCTGGCTCGGCTGGTGCGCCGTCAGCGGACCTCTCGAGCGATGGCACCCGATTCGGAGGAAGCGCTCAATCGTCGAACTCGACCTTCGCGAAATTGAGGAGATCTTTCATGTCGTCCTCGATGAGCTTGAGGCGCGCGAAGGTCGCGCTCATTGCCGTGCAGCGCGCCGGTGCGAAGGGCGGCCACGTCGGGTCCGGATCCCAGTACCGCATGATGTCGATCTCGCCGGTCGACGGATAGGGCAAGACCGCCGACGGGATCTTGTCGCCGAGGAGCGTGCTCGTGCCCTTGTGGCCGGCCGAGAACTGCGGTCCGAACGGGAGGCCGAGGCGCTGCGCGATGAT
The DNA here is from genome assembly GCA_036004705.1 of Myxococcota bacterium. Lineage (GTDB taxonomy): Bacteria > Myxococcota_A > Polyangia > DASYRF01 > DASYRF01 > DASYRF01. The sequence goes on along the minus strand of DASYRF010000495.1, from coordinate 34,461 downwards.
CAAATGGCCGATCTCGTGCGCGCCGGTCTCGCGGTTGTCGTCGTCGTGCAACGTCAGGCACGCGCCGGTGACCGAGCTCTTCGGAGGCTCGTACTGGAACACGACGAACGACATGTCCGCGAACATGCCCGGGTTGCACGAACGGGTCGGCGGCACCGGCGGGACCACGGTGATCCGGATGAACGGGGACGTCGGCCGGATTTTCGCCACGGCGGAGACCGTCCACACCTCCGAGTCGACCGTGATCGTGCGCGACCAATGCTTCTTCACGCCCTCCTCGATGTACGTGATGACCTTCGAGAAGTCGCTCGTGTCGACCGCGCCCACGATCGGCAGCGACCGCGTCTCGGGGAGGAAGTGCGCCGTGACCGCGATCGTCTTCGCCGACTTGACGATGAGGAGGTCGATGAAGTCGAGGTCGTGGCCCTCGTTCTCGAGCGTCAGCGTGCCGACCGAGTCCTTCGCGCCGGCCCGGCTCACGGTGGCCTGAACCTTGACGCCCTTCTCCTTGAGGAGGGCCGTGTCGAGCACGCCGGCGTCGGACCAGCCGTCCCATTCCCAGACGTGCTCGCCGGGGATGAGGATCGGCCCGCTCGTGAACTTCTCGGTGTGGATCGTCGCGCCGCCTGCGGAGAGCACCTTCATCTCCACGGCCGTCGCCGCGCCGGGCTCGTCGCGCTCCGAGTACTTCAGCTTGAACTCCACCTTCGAGGTGCCGAACTTCCCGTGGGAGACGACGAGCGGGGCCAGCAGGAGCCTCTTGCCCAGGTCCACCGAGACGTCGAACTGCGGGATCTTCGGGTCGTCGAGGCTCATGAGGAGCGTGTCGTCCTTCTTGAGGTCGATCGACTTGAACGCGTCCTTCGACGGCGGCTTGTGCGCGATGACGGTCACGTCGCCCTCGGCGACGTTCGAGAACTCGACCTCGCCCTTCGCGTCGGTGACGCCCTTGTGATTCGTGCCGTCCTTGTCGATCGCGGTGACGTCGACGCCGGCGGCGGCGCCGGAGGGGTTGGAGAAAACGATCACCTTGAGCTTGTGGACTTTGGGCGCCGCGGCGGGGACGACGATGTGCGTCGTCTTCGGCGGCAGCTCGGCGGGCTTGTTGAACGTGTTGATCAGAGTCAGCGTCGCGAACACGTCGCCGGACGGTACGGGCGAGACGATCACCTTCGCGCCCGTCGCGTTCTTCGCCGGATTCACGACCAGCTTGCCGAGGAGCGTTCCCTTCTGGTTGGGCTTGTCGTGCAGCTCGATCTCGACGCGGTTCTGCTGGAAGTTGCCGAAGAGCTTCCACCCGAACGACACGTTCGCCCAGTCGCTGACCTTCGCGCCGGGCGCGACGCGCGCGCCTTTGTCCTCGGCGAAGAAGTCGCTCACGCCCGGGTGCGGGATGTGCTCGCGCACGAGCAGGACGGAGCTCCCGAGCGGCCCGCCGCCCTCGCGCGAGATCGCCAGGTCGGCGTGGAGCAGGATCACCGACTCGTCCTTGAAGGAGAAGCGCCCGCTGCCCGCCTTGCCGGTGATCGAGTCGACCAGCCGCGTCCGGTCGGTGACGTCCTCCACGAGCGTGATGGGCTTCGGTTTCGGCTTGGAGTCGTCGGCCGCCTTGTCGATGTCCACGCCGACGCGGATGTGCTTTTCGCCAACGACCCGCCAGCGCAACGAGAGGTCGGTGCGGACCGAGCACTCGCCGAAGGAGAGGTTGCCGCCGTTGTGCGGCGCCTTGTGGTACGAGCCGGCGACGCCGTCGATCTTCGGCACCTCGGTCTTCTGATCCTTGGCGAACAGCTTCGGCGGCGGCGTGATGAACGGATTGTCAGAGGGCTCGATGGCGTACTCCACGATGCCGCCGACGGCGATCTCGGCGGGCGTGGAGGCGAGGCCCTTGAACGACGCGTTCAGGACGTACTTGCCGTTGGCGTTCGGCGGGTTCGTCGCGGGATCGAGCAGGGCGCTGGTCTTGTCGGTGAAATCGAGCCCGCCGGGATCGATGGTGATCTTGTCGGCGTCGCCGGAGATCTCCCAGAAAAGGAAGACGGGCTCGCCCTGGCCGAAGTAGACGAAGTCGCTCACCACCGGCGGAAGCTTGGCGCGCGGGTCCGGCTTCGCCGTGCCCTCGAGCTTCTTGATGAGCGGCGCGACGGCGAGGAGCTGGATGTCGACGACCTTGCCGCCGCCGCCGGTCGCGGCGGAGGGCGTGGGGGCGGTGGTGGTGCCGCTGCCGCCCGCGGCGCCGGCGCCGCCGCCGCCGCTCGCGACCGGGCTCCCCACGAGCGACGACGACGTCCCCGACGCCGGCGACAGGCCGGGTCCGGCGGTGGGCGCCGGCGCGGACGGCGGCGGCGCGCCCGTCGGCGTGACCGCGACGCTCTCGGTCTTCGCGCCGAACCCCGTCTTCGTCGCCGTGATCGTGTACGCGCCGGGCTGCACGAGGCCGAGGTCCACGACGCCGCTCGCGTCGCTGACGCCGCTGCCGGGCGTCGGCCCGAGCGAGGTGACGTTCGCGGCCGCGGCCGGCCCGCCGCCCGGGTCGAGCACGCGCACGATGAGCTGCGTGGGAACGGCGATGAGCGTGACGACCGTGGTGGTCGTCTGGTCCGGCTGCACCTGATCGGCGGCGGCGCCGGGGACGAAGAGGGCGGCGGTCACGGCGATCTGGTACGCGCCCTTCGGCACGGGGCCGAAGAGCGCGTCGCCGGAGGCTCCGGTCGGCTTCGCGGCGGTGGTGGCGGCCGGGCCGGTGATGGCGACGGCCGCGCCGGGGAGGAGCACGCCGCCGCTGTCGCGCACGACGACCACCAGATTTCCGGGCGCGGCCTTGAGCGTCAGCGCCACCGGAACCGTGCTGCCGGCGGGAACGGCGATCTTCTGCGACGCGGACTGGAACCCGGTCTTGCGCGCGAACACCTCGTACGACGTGGGGAGCGCCTCGGCGATCTGCGCGACGCCGGTCGGGTCGGTCTGTGCGTCGCGCGACACGAAGCCGGAGAGGTGCACCTCGGCGGCGGGAACCGGCGCGCCGGTCTCGTCGGTCACCGTGACCACCACCGTGGACAGATCGGCGCCGAGATCGATCACCTCGCGCGAGGAGCCTTTCCAGGTGGTGTGCTCCCCGCAGCCGCCGGGCTGCGGGCACGGATTCACCGGGGCGGGCGTGACCGCTTCCTCGAACAGGAAGATCTCGACGCGGCGGTTGCGCTCGTCGGCGACGCCGTCGGCGGTGGGAAACTCGGGGTGCGATTCGCCGCAGCCGTGGGTGGTGACGTCGACCGTGGGCGGCTTCTCCGCCTGGTCCTGGTTCATGTAGTCGGTGATGAGGGCGCGGCGCGTGTCGGGGCCGGCGGAGCCGTCGGCGGCGAGGCCCTTCGACTCCTGGTAAGAGCGCACGTCGGCGAAGCCGAGATGCGAGAGCATCTCTTGGTCCTCGTGCGCGCCCCAGAGCTTCGTGGGCGGAACGCCCGGCGAGTAGAAGCGGAGCCAGCCGTCCTGATCGTCGGAGAGGTAGGAGCGGATCGCTTCGGCGCGGCGTTCGGAGAGCTTCTGGTTGTGGTCGGGCGCGCCGGCCTTGTCGGCGTGGCCGACGACGAGCACCTTGATGTCCGGATGCGCGGCCCAGATCTGCTTGAAGCCCCGGATGGACTTGAGCCCGGGGGGCAAGAGGAAGCACTTGTCGGTGTCGAAGAGGATGCCGGTCAGCCGGACGGTGAAGACGCGCACCGGGATCTGGATGGTGACCGGCGTGCCGATCGCGGCCTGGACGCCACCTGGCGCGAGAGGGATAGGGGCGCTGGCCATGAGCCGCAGATCATAGCAAGAGATGCGAGGTAACGGGTCGTGGGGACGACGCGCTTCGACTTCCGTCTCACCGCGTCGCCGGGCGAGCTGCTCGGGCCCGAGCCGGGGATGCTCGTTCGGGATCGGCTCGCGGTGTGGACGGTCGGCGCGGACTTCAGCAGAGTGAGATCGACACCATCCTCGAAGTGGTGCGGCGGACGAACAAGAACTACACCACCGCCGCAGCCCTGGTCGGCCTGTCGCGGCGTAACTCCTTCTACAAGCTGGACGAGTACAAGATCCGCTCGAAGGTCGCCGAAGACTGACGGCCGTGGGCCGCGGCCGCGCCCCGCAGCGCCACCGCCGTCCACCCGGCGCCGCGCGGCCGGCCCTCACTCTTCCGCGCCGGAGCACCCTTGCGGAGCGGCCTGAAAGAATCTGAGAGAACGCTGCCGCGCGGCGAAACGCGCCCGGTGCCTCCGTACGAAGGCGCAAGAAAGCGAGGCCGCATGGCAACGGCTCGGAGCGCGTCGATGATTCTCTTGGTGGCTGCGTTGGGCGCGGCGTGCGCGCCGATCGCGGGGCGCGGCCGCGACGGTGGCCTGCGATCCGCCGCCACGGTGACCGCCACGCCGGCCGCCGCCGGCGCTGGCGCCGCCGAATGGACGTACCCCTGCGGCCGGCCCAGCGCGTACGGCCGCGTGACGATTCTTCCTCCGGGAACCGCGCCGGCGCGCCCGTACCGTGTGCTCGCCGCGCTTCCTATGCGAGGGCTAGGCTCCCTGGATTGGGTGCGCGCGCTTCGCATGGAAGCCTGCGAGCTCGGCGCCGACGCGCTGTACTTCGAGAGCGCGGGCATCCTCCTCCCCGTCCACCGCGAGCCCGTCCTCGATCTTCCTGCAACGGCCTGGGCGATCGTGTACCTCCGTTCCGGGGAAGGGCCGTGACGCGGTCGCACGGTGAGCGAGGGGGAGACGTTCATCGAGCCGCTGTCGGCGTGGACCGATCCACGATTCTCAGAGCCACAAGGCGACTACGGTGGGGCTTCCAAAGTTCCCATAGGTAGCGGCCTTCAGGCTCCGGCTCAAGCTCCCACCAGTAGGCGCCTCCACGCAGGAGAGCGAGGATACTGTCGGCGCCTTCGATCTTCATCTCCCGGTGGCGTCCGGCGAGGTTGCCCGAGCTGGCCGTCGCCACAAGCGCGAAGACGAGGCGACCGTCCATGGCCTTGTAGTCCGGCTGGAAGAAGAACGGGTAGCTCCCCTGGGTCCATGCGAGGAAGTACTCCTTGCCCCGACGCTCCACGACGGGCGGCTCCGAGAAGAGAGAAGTGTCTCCGGCTGAGAAGGAGCCCGGACCAAAACGCCAGCCTAGAGCGACGCACCCGCTGACGAGCGCCATGGCCAAGAGTAACGATACCGGAAGCCTTTGCATGGCGCCTCGTTCACCGCCCCATCACGGCGGAACTTACATGATCCACCTCACCTGGCTGCGCCACCACGTCGCGCGCGTCGCCGGGGTCAGCAGGGTCCGCAGTCGATCGGGCACCAGGCGCAGGTCTCGGCGAACGCGGGCTCGCAGCCGCCGTTGCCGCACGAGGGGCAGGTGCCGCAATCGGCGGGGCAGTTGTCGCAGGCTTCGCCGGCGATCGGGTCGCAGAGGCCGTCGCCGCAGGAGGGGCAGGCGCCGCAGTCGGCGAAGCACGTCGAGCAGCTCTCCTCGTTGGAGGCATTGCATAGGCCGTCGCCGCACGTGCCGCAGGCGCCGCAATCGGCGGGGCAGGTCGTGCAAGTCTCGAAGAGCCCGCCCTCGCAGGTGCCGTTGCCGCACGACGTGCACGGGCCGCAGTCGGCCTGGCAGCCGGCGCACGTCTCGCCGAGCGAGGTCTCGCACACGCCGTCGAGGCACGTCGGACAGGCGGGGCAGTCGGCCGGGCAGCTGAAGCAGCTCTCGCCCGAGGCGCCGTCGCAGGTGCCGTCGCCGCACGTGGCGCACGGACCGCAGTCCAACAGCATGGGGCAATTGCACGACGTCTCGCCCGCGGTCCAGCTGCAGATCTCGTCGCCGCACAGCGCGCAGATGCCGCAGTCGTAGGGGCAGACGTTGCAGCCTTCGCCCAGGCCGCAGTAGCCGTCGCCGCAGCCCGGGCACAGCCCGCACTCCGACGGGCAGGTCGAGCAGTCCTCGCCCGGCCCGCAGACGCCGTCGCCGCAGCCGGCGCAGCCGCCGCAGTCGCTGGGGCACGACCCGCACGTCTCCCCCGCCTCGCACACGGAGTTGCCGCAGCAGTTGCCGCAGTCGCCGGTGCAGTTGCCGCAGTTCTCCCCCAGGTACGTTTCGCAGAGGCCGTCGCCGCAGGGGCAGGCGCCGCAGTCGGCGGGGCAGGTGCCGCAGTCTTCGCCCACCGTCGTGTCGCACGTTCCGTCGGGGCAGGGGCACACGCCGCAGTCCGCGGTGCACGTCGTGCAGTCCTCGCCGCCCACCAGGTCGCACGAGCCGTCGCCGCACAGGCAGAACAGACAGTCGAACGGGCAATTCAGACACGTCTCGCCGACGCCCGTGTCGCACAAGGCGTCGCCGCACGACGGGCACAGCCCGCAGTCGAACGGGCACGAGTAGCAGTCCTCGTCCACCCAGCAGAGCGCGTCGCCGCACCCCATGCACGTCCCGCAGTCCGCCGGGCAGGCGTAGCAGGGCTCGCCCACCTCGCAGATGCCGTCGCCGCACGGCGGACACTCGCCGCAGTCCTCCGGGCAGGTCGCGCAGATTTCGCCCCCGGCGAACAGGCAGAACCCGTCGCCGCAGTACAGGCAGACGCCGCAGTCCGACGCGCAGGTGCTGCAGTCCTCGCCCAGCGCCGGCTCGCACGTCCCGTTGCCGCACACGGGGCACGCGCCGCAGTCGCCCGGGCACGAAAAGCAGGTCTCGCCCCCGTCGCAGGCGCCGTCACCGCAGCCGTTGCAGGCGCCGCAGTCCGCCTCGCAGCTCGCGCACGTCTCGCCGGCGAGGCCGTCGCACAGGCCGTCCCCGCAGCCCGGGCAGGCGCCGCAGTCGGCGCCGCAGCTCACGCACGTCTCTCCACCGGGTGCGTCGCAGGCGCCGTCGCCGCACACCACGCAGGCGCCGCAGTCGGCCGGGCACGTCTCGCAGGTCTCCCCGCGCGCGTCGTCGCACAGGCCGTCTCCGCAGCCGCCGCAGGTCGCGCCGGCGCAGGCGCACGCGTCCGTTTCGCGCCCGCAGCGCGTGCCCGAAGGTACGCACGACATCGCCGCCGCCGCGGCGACCAGCGCCAGGGCTACCGCCACCGCCGGCGCCACCGCCGCCGCCGTCGCCGCCGCCGCCGCGCGCGCGAGCGCCGGCCGCCGCGAGGTCGGCGCCGTCCCGTCGCGCGCCACGCCGTACCGGTCCGTGGTGGAGGACGTGCGCCTCATGGTGCCGGCGAGGATAGCATCCGGACCGGCCCGCTGGTGGAGCGCGTGGCGCCGGGCCGCGGCCGCGCGTCAGTGCGGGCAGGAGGGCGCGAGCTTAGCGGCGGCAGGCGCGGCGGCGGCGGCGTCCCAGGTGGCCACGTGCACCGGCTTCGCGGGGGCGGTCGTGTAGACGTACGTGTGGTCCCAGTGCATGCAGCCGGCGGGACAGTCGCCGGAGCCGACCGCGAACAAGTAGTGGAACGTCGCGCCGGCCTTGCGCGCGCAGACGCGCGTGCCCGCGCCCATCATCGAGTTGGGGGCGACGGACGTGACGCCGCGAATCTTGCCGTAGACGCGCGCCAGCACGCTCAGCTTGTAGCGCCCCTTGAACTGCAGGAAGGCATAGCCGCCTTCCTCGTCGACGGCGGAGTGCACCAGGCCGTAGGCGCGGTTCGCGCAGTCCCACGCGGGAAACTTCGCGCCGCTCTTGACGCGCTCGAACGCGGCGGGGGCGAGCACGACGATGAGGCTCTGGGCGTCGTCCCAGTGCGCGTGCGTGGCCTCCGCGAGCTCCGGGCGAGCGGCGCGGATGGCGGCGAGGTCAGCTTTCACGCGCTCGTAGTCGGGCGTCGAAGCCACGAGTCGGTCGGCGAGCCCCAGCGCGACCAGCTCGGCCTCTTCGTCCGCGCGCGGTGTCGCCGCGAGCGCCGTTTCGTCCACCACGGCCTTGTAGCCGGGGCACACGGGGGCCGGAGTGCCGGTGGCCGGCGCGCCAGGCCCGGTGGCGGCGGCCGCCGCTGCCGCAGCGACGGCCGCTGCGGCCGTGACGGCCAGCAAAGCCGCGACCGCCGCGGGTCGGTGCGCATGCCGCATCCGCCGACGCTAGCGCAGCCGGGGATCGGCGTCGAGGCGGGACGCTACGGACCGGTGTAGGTGACCACGTCGGCAGGGAAGTTCAGGTAGAACCACCAGCCCATCGTCACGCCGTCCAGGCCCACGTCGCGGTCGTCGTGCGAGGCGCAGTTGCCCGTGCCGCCGGGCAGCAGCGAGCTCAGCGTGGCCATGCCGAGCGGCCCGAGGTCGATGGTGATGAGGTCGGCGTCGGTCTCGGAGATGAAGCCGCGCATCAGGCCGTTCGTCAGCGACGTCGCAGGCGCGCCCACATAGGTGCCGCCCACCTGGGCGTCGTAGAGCGGCACCATGGTGCCCTGTAGGTCCAGCGTGATCGTCACCGCCGCGGTCACGAAGCATGACGCCGTCGCGTCGGTGATGGCCGGCACGTATCCGGCGGTCGACACCGTGCCGGGATAGGGGGCCAGGCAGGTGCCCGACGACATGTTCGTGTAGGTCGTCGGCTGCGCGGGGACGGCGGGGTCGAGGTCGCACGACGTCGTCGCGATCGGGTCGGTGCACAGGCCGGTGGCGAAGTCGACGTTTCCGGTGGCGCTCACCTGGTCGAGCGGCCGGAAGATCAGCATCAGGCTCAAGTCCAGGAAGCCGTCGCCGTCGCCGTCCATCGTCACGGCGTCCTGGAGGTTGTCGTTGGCCGACGCCTGCCCGAGCGGCGCCGAGTCCGTGACGTCGGTGCAGCCGACGAACGGCACGTCCACGTAGATGTGCGGATCGCGCAGGTCGGCGTCCGAGGCGCGGAACACCGTGGGCTCCGCCATGCAGGTCGCGTCGCAGCCGTCGCCGGCGACCAGGTTGCCGTCGTCGCATTGTTCGCCGGACTCGACGGCGCCGTTGCCGCACACGGGCAGGCAGTCGCTGTCGCTGTTGGCGTTGCCGCCGGCGGGGCAGCAGCCGTCGCCGTCGATGGGCGCCGTAATCGACCCATGCGAGCAAGCGACGTTGCAGTTCGCCGCGCTGCCGGTGAGGACGTCGGTCGTGCACGCGTCGGCGTCGTCGCAGCTCGTCGTGCAGGTCGCCGCCGGGTCGCACGTCTCGCCCGCGTCGACGACGCCGTTGCCGCACGTGGTCGAGCAGTCGGTGTCGCCCCCGCCGCAGCCGGCGCCCGGCGCGCAGCAGCCGGCGGGGCAACAGCCGTCGCCGTCGATGCAGCCGGTCAGCGGCGCGAGCGTGCAAGCGGCGTCGCACGTGGCGGCCGCGCCGGAGAGCGTGTCCACCGTGCAGGCGTTCCCGTCGTCGCACGCCGTCGGACAGCCCGCCGACGGGTCGCACGTCTCGCCGGGCTCCAGCAGGCCGTTGTCGCACACCGGCGGGCAGTCGTCGTCGCTCGAGGCGTCGCCGCCCGGCGGGCAGCAGCCGTCCCCGTCGATGAGCGCCGCGATCGTGCCGTGCATGCAGACCGCGTCGCAGCCGGCGCCGCTGAGCGAGTCGGTCGTGCAGGCGTCGCCGTCGTCGCACGTGGTCGGGCAGGCGCCCGGGCCCGTGGCGATGCCCGTGTCGCACTGCTCCACGGCGTTCACCGTGCCGTCGCCGCACGCCAGCGTGCAGTCGTTCAAGCAGAAGTCGTCCACCGACGTGTTGCCGTCGTCACACGCTTCGGCCCCCTCGGTGAGGCCGTTGCCGCAGACGGCCGGCGGGGCGGAGTCGGTCCCGCCGCCGCCGCCGCTGTCCGTGGCGGCGTCGGTCCCGCCGCCTGAGTCCGTCCCGGTGTCGGAGCCGACCGAGCCGCCCGAGTCGGTCTCGCCGTTGCCGCCGCAGCGGCAGCCCGCCGCGCCGAGCGCGAGCGCGAAGGCGAAGGCGAAGCCGAATGCAGGCGCGAGGTCGAGCGAAAACGCCGGACCCGCGCCCGGCCGCGCGGGAGAACGCGCCGGAGCGGCGGGCGTGCGAAGCGACGGCGCGGGCACGGCGGCGTTCGCGACGAAACGGGGACGCAGGTGAACCAGGGCAGGGCGCATCGGCACTCCTCCGGGGAACTGTAAGGTTTGATGCCCAACGATCGTATCACCTGACCGCCCACTTTTTCGAAACTTTCGCTGCCCGCGTGCGTCCGCATCCCCGCACCCCCGCCCGGCCGCCGGAGGAGCGATGCCATGAAATGCGCGCTCGGCGCGGCCGGCCTCGTCTGCGCGGTCACCGCGAGTTTCCTCCCGGCCGCGCTGGCCGCCGCTCCCGGCCCCGGCCCTGCTGCGCTTGGCCCGGGCCACGCCGCCGGCGCTCCCGCCGACACGCCTGCGACGGGAGGCCCCAGCGAAGGCACGATGTGGACGCTCGACGGCAAGAAGGTCGTCGACGTGCCGCTCGCGCACACCGAGGTGCGCATCCGCGTGTCCGGCTACCTCGCGGACGTCGACGTCACGCAGACCTTCAAGAACCCCTTCGACCACAAGATCGAAGCCGTCTACGCCTTCCCCCTGCCGACCGGCGCCGCCGTGAACCGCCTGCGCCTGAAGACGGGCGACGAGGTCGTCGAGGGCAAGCTCCACGCGCGCGCCGAAGCGTCTCTCGTCTACAAGGCGGCGAAGGAGGCCGGAAAGGTCGCCGCGCTGCTCGAAGAGGAGCGCGCCAACCTCTTCACGCAGTCGGTCGCGAACCTCGAGCCTGGCGCCACCGTGGACGTCTCCCTCCATTACATACAGGAGCTGCCGTACGACCACGGGGCCTACGAGCTGGTGTTCCCGATGGTCGCGAGCCCGCGCTACGTCCCCGGCGCCGCCACGGCCGCCCCGCCGAAGGGCGCCGCCGGCACGCACGCCGACACCGATCGCGTGGCCGACGCGTCGCGCGTCACGCCCCTCTACCTGCCGCCCGACACGCGCTCCTCGCACGACGTCGGCCTCACCGTCGAGCTCGACGCCGGCGTCCCCGTTCGCGACGTGCGCTCGCCGTCGCACCGCATCGACGTCGCCCCGGACGGGCCCGCGCGCGCCCGCGTGACGCTCGCCGCCGGCGACACCGTCCCCAACAAGGACTTCGTGCTGCGTTACGACGTGGCGGGCGCCGCGCCGGAAGTGGCGCTGCTCGCCCACCGCGGCGCCGCCGACGCCACGGGCGCCTTCTTCCTGATGGTGCAGCCGCCGGCCGCGCTCGCCGACGCCGCCGTCGCCCCGCGCGAGCTGGTCTTCGTGGTCGACACCTCCTCGTCCATGGAGGGCGCGCCGCTCGCGAAGGCCAAGGAGGTCGTGCGCACGAGCCTCGGCGCGATGCTGCCCGACGACACCTTCCAGATCATCCGCTTCGGCGACGCGGCTTCGGCGCTGGGGCCGGCGCCCATCGCCAACAAGGCGCGCAACGTGGAGCTGGCGCTGCGCTGGCTCGACGGGCTGGCGGCGGAAGGCGGCACCGAGATGGCCGCCGGCGTGCGCGCGGCGCTCGATTTCCCGCACGACCCGGCGCGGCTGCGCCTCGTGCTCTTCCTCACCGACGGCTACATCGGCAACGAGGACGAGGTGCTGGCCACGGTGCACGGGCACCTGGGCGCGTCGCGCCTCTTCTCCTTCGGCGTGGGCACCGCGGTGAACCGCTACCTGCTCGAAGAGATGGCGTCGTTCGGCCGCGGCACCGTCGAGGTCGTGCGCCCCGACGAGGACACCGCGGCGGCCGTCGCGCGCTTCCACGCGCGCATCGCCCGGCCCGTGCTCACCGACGTGGCCATCGACTGGAAGGGGCTGGCGGTCGAGGACCTCGAGCCGGCCGCCGTACCCGACCTGTTTCTGGGTCAACCGCTCGTCGTGCACGGGCGCTACGGCGCCGGCGGGGCGGCCACCATCGTGGTCACGGGCAAGCTCGGCGGGCGGGCCGTCAGCTTCCCCGTGGCGGTGGCGCTGCCGGCGCGCGAGGAAGCGCACGAGGCGGTCGCCACCGTGTGGGCGAAGGCGCGGCTGCGCGAGATGTCGCGCGGGCTCGTGCGCAAGGACGACACGAAGCTCGTGGCGGCCATCACGGAGCTCGCGCTGCAGTATCAGCTTCTGAGCCGCTATACATCGTTCGTCGCCGTCAGTACCAAGGTCACGGCGGGCGGCAAGGCGGAGACGGTCGGCGTGCCGCTCGAGGCGCCCGAGGGGCTGGCGGCCGGCAAGCACGTCATGCACTTCACGCCTGGCGCGCTGAAGCCCGGCGCGCCGATGGAGGCCAAGTCCACGGCCATGACCAAGGGCATGGACTACAAGGACGTGGTCGGCGGGCTGAGCGGCGACTACGACGGACCCGCGCTGCCCAGCGCGGGTGCCTCCGAGGGCGGCGGCGGCTTTGTCGGCTTGTCGGCAGGCTTCGGGCTCGGCAGCAAGGTCGCGGGCGCCACGGCGGGCGCCACGGGGGCGCCCGCGGCGCCTCCGCCGTTGGCCAAGGCGGAGTCCGCCAAGGGGAAGGGCAGCCCCGCCGTGGCGTCGTCGTCGCACCCCGGCGCCGACGCGGGCGCGCCGGGCAAGGCGCCGGACATGATGAAGAAGGCCTCCGAGGACGCGCTCGCCTCGGGGGACGACATCGCCGCGCGCGCGAAGAGCACCTACGCCGCGTCGGTGCGCAAGTGCTACGACGGCGCCGTCAGCCGCAGGAGCATCTCCGGCAAATCGCTCGACGTCGTCGTCGACGTGGGCGCTGACGGCCGCGTCGTCGCCGCCTCGGCGCCCGGCGTGAAGGACCCGGTCCTCGACTCGTGCCTGGGCACGGTCGCCAAGAGCTGGTCGTTCGCCGTGGCCAGGGCGGCGCCCGCCCACGACGGCGTCGGCGCGCACGCGGCGCCGGCGAAGGCGGCCAAGAAGTTCCACACGGCGGCCGACGCGGCGGACCGCGCCACCGTCACCTTCACCTATTAGGAGAGCCCCATGCGCGCGCGCAGCTTCACGCATCATCTGTTGTTCGGGGCCGCCGGCAGCTGCCTGGTCGCGGCGGCGGGCGCGGCGGCGCTGGCGGGTGCCGCCGCGGGTCCGGGATGCGGCGTCAACGCCGGCGCCGGCGACGGGAGCGGTGGCGGCGGCCTCGCGGCGCGCGCGCCCGAGGCGCCCGGGCGCACGGAGACCGCCGCGGCCCTTCCCCCCGAGCCCTTGCCGCGTCCCGCGCCGGGGGCGGACATCGCCGACTTGCCCGCTGGGGTCGGCGCCGGGGCGGCGGCCCCGTCCGCGTCTGCCGCGGCCGGCGACGGTGCGACGCCGCGCGCGGTGGTGCCGCTCGACCTCGGCGCCGACCGGCCCGTCGCCGCCATCGCGCTGCCGTCTCCGGCGGCCGGGACGTCGGCGAGCTTCACCTTCGACGAGGGACGCCGCGGCTGGGTGGCGACCATCCCCTCCGGCGGCTACGGCATCCCCACGCCGGCCTACGGCGACGGGCGGATCTACGTGAGCGGCGGGTTCGAGACCTACAGCTTCTACGCGCTCGACGCGGAGAGCGGGCGCACGCGCTGGACGCACCCGTCGCTGGAGGACAACGGCCCCACCGCGCCGGTGTACGTCGGCGGCAACGTCGTCTTCAACACGGAGAGCTGCACGCTGTTCGTGCTGGACGCGAAGACCGGCCGCACGAAGTGGAGCAAGTACCTCGGCGACCCGACGCTCTCGCAGCCCGCCGTCGCCGACGGGCTCATCTTCACGTCGTACCCGGCGTCGGGGCAGCGCTTCGCTGCGTTCCGCGTGAAGGACGGCGTCGAGGTGTGGAGCCGCCCCGTCAGCGCCGAGGTGCTGTCGGCGCCCGCCATCGCGGGCGACTCGGTCTACGTCACCACCGTGGCCGGCACGACGTACCGGTTCAGGCGCAGCGACGGCAAGCTCGTCTGGTCGCGCGCCCACAGCGCCTCGTCGGCGCCGTGGTTCTTCGACGGCGAGGTGTTCCTGAGCCGCACCGCCAAAGGGAGCGAGCTGGAGGTGGCGCTCGACGCCGGCACCGGCAAGGCGGACCGCGTGTTGCGCAGCACCGCCGCGCCGTACGCCCGCGACGTACCGCGCACGCTCGACGACTGGCGCAAGGTCTGGGCGTTCGAGGGGTCGCGCCCCGTCATCGCCGGCGGGCGGCGGTTCGACACGATGGGCGGCGAGATCCACGCGTCGGACCCGAAGACCGGCGCGCCCCTGTGGATCCGCCGCTACACCGACGGCGCCGGCAAGCGCGCGATGACCGCGCCCGCGGTGGCCGGGGCAAAGCTGTTCTTCGCGACCTACGGCGGCGACCTCTACGCGCTGGACACCGACACCGGCATGACCGTGTGGGCGTACCGGCTGGGTGTTCCCATGGCGTTCCAGCCCATCGTCGCCAAAGGCTGGGTCTACCTGACGACGACGAACGGCAAGGTCATCGGGCTATCGCTGGCCGACCCGACGCTGGACGGCTGGCACATGTGGGGCGGCAACCCGGCGCACAACGGCGTGGTGCTGTAGCGCGCCGGCCGAGGCCGAGGCCGAGACCGAGATCGAGACCGAGACCGAGACCGAGACCGAGACAGAGACCGAGACCGAGACCGAGACCGAGACCGGATCATGCCCAGAGGCGCGACCGGAACCGGAACCGGAACCGGAACCGGAACAAACCGGAACCCGGAACCGGAACCGGAACCCGGAACCGGAACCGGAACCGGAATCGAAGCCGGGGCCGCGGCGGAAGGTCGCGGGGCGTCAGGCGCGCGGGCGGGCGTCGTAGGCGGTGAGCGGGCGCTCCCAGCGCAGCTTTCCGTTGCGCAGGTTGAACGCGCGGACGAGCGTGCTCGCGTACCCGGCGGGGGCGGCGTCGCGGACGCCGAGGCAGTACACGGCGTCGCCGAGCACCCACACGTCCATCCGGCACGTGTCGGTCGACGTGACGCCCACGAGGCCGCGCCCGTCGAGCGCCCACAGCTCGATGCGGTGGTGGTCGCCGTCGCGCAACACCGCGACGTGTCCGCCGTCGCGCGTGAACGCGGACACGTAACAGGGCGCGCCCATCAGCGGGCGGCGCTCGATCTCCACGCCGCTGGCGGCCTCGAAGCGCCGCAGCTCCGGCGCCGGCCCGGCCTCGCACCACAGCGCCGTCACCTTCCCGTGGCGCCGCAACGGCCCCGCGCCGCAGCACCAGCGGCCCGCGCGCGAATAGGAGTCGCCGAGCATCTTTTCCAGAGCGGGATCCACGGACGGGTCGCCCGGCGGCGCCGGGGCCGGGTCGAGCCTCGCCACCCGCCCGATGCGCAGGTCCACGCGCGCCCCGCCCCGCACCGGCGGCGCCGGCGGGCCCGGCGGCGGCGGAGTGCCTCCCACCCAGTAGTAGCCGACTTCCCAGCCGACGAGCACCGCGCCCGCCTCCTCCGCCGCCCAGAGCTGGACGCTCGTGCCCACGGCGCCGAACAGCGCGGCGGGAACGCCCAGGTCGTCGGAGACGAGCCCGCGGTCCACGCGCGCGCCCGCGCGGTCGGTGCGGTAGAGCGTGAGCACGGTGCGCGCGCCGTCTCGCTCCGCCACCGCCACCTCGCCCCGCGGGCGCACCAGGTCGAGCGGCCGCGCCGGCCGCGTGCCGCGCCAGAACGTCTTGCCCGTGCCGAGGTCCCACGCCTCCAGCGCCGTCGCCGAGCCCCACCACGCCACCCCCGCGCGCGGATCGAGCAGTACCGCGTCCAGACTCATGCCGCTCCCGCCCACGATCAGGGCCGGCGCCGCCGCCGCCGGGTCGCCCGCCGGCCCCAGCGGTCCCAGCGGCTCTTCCGGCCTCCCCTCGCGTCGCTCCGTCGGCCCGTCGCGCATGTCCGTCGGCCCGTCGCGCGACGGCGGCCGCCGCGCCGGCTCCGTGGCTTCCCAGCACCCCAGCAGCGTCGCGACCGCGAGCGCGCAAGCGGCCCCGCCGCCTCCGCGACGCGTCGCGTCGGCCCGCGCCCCCGCGACGCCGCCCCCGCCCCCGCCCCCGCCCCCGTCCCCGCCCCCGCCCCCGACCCGCCGCCGCGCGCCAGGACGCTTCAAGCGGCCGGCTTGTTTCCCACGCGTCAACATGAGTGCAGCGATTGTAGCGCGCGCGCCGCCGACTGCGCCAACGCGGGCCGTCAGGTCGTGAACCGTCGGCAAGGCGGCGCCGCTACCGCGCGCGGACGACCGTCGGCGGCTCGTTGGCACCGAAACGCTCGCCGAGCCCACGCAGGCACGCGAGCGGCGCTTCGGTGTGGTCCGTCAGCCGCGCCAGCAAGCGCCGCAGGCCGCTCTTGCGGCCCGTTCTCGCGCCGATCGGGCTGCTGTCGGTCAGCGTGACGCTGGTGCCGCCGGCGATCGGGCGCACGTCCCACCTCCGGGACGCACGCAGCCACACGCCCGGTGCCGGGCGCACCGTGAGCCATCCGCTCATCCCCGCGTCGCATCGGTCCAGAGGCGGCCCGTACGACGGCCGCTCGACCGCTCCGTTTGCGCACTCCGCTGTTAGGTCAGCGTCAGGAAAACGTGTGGCTGATACTTGAGGATCCCGGTTAAGCGGAACCACACGTCCCCCTTGAAGGGCGCGCTGACCGTGACAGGAGCGCGAGCGGGCGCTCGAAGAGCGCGGCGCGGTCGTCGCCGCCGTCGACCGCGCCGACGGCCACATGGCCCGCTGGGAGGCTTCGGCGTGGCGCTCTTCCCCGGCGCCGGCACCAACGCCGAAGCGTTGCTCGCCGCCGCCGGCGCCGCCGTCACGAAGGTCGGCGGCACCCCCATCGAGCTCGCCCCGCCCCGCGACGGCACGACGCCCCGCGCCGCCCCCCTCGCGCCCGAGCTCGACTCCGAGACCGATTCCAATTCCGAGTCCGAGACCGAGTCCGAGACCGAGTCCGAGTCCGAGTCCGAGTCCGATTCCGATTCCGAGTGCGAGTCCGAGTCCGCGTCCGAGTCCGAGACTAAGTCCGAGTCCGAGTCCAATTCCGAGTCCGAGTCCGAGTCCGAGTCCGAGTCCGATTCCGAGTGCGAGTCCGATTCCGAGTCCGCGTCCGAGTCCGAGACTAAGTCCGAGTCCGAGTGCGAGTCCGAGTCCGATTCCGAGTCCGAAGCCGACGCCGACGCCGAGCACGACGCCGACGCCGACGCCGAGCACGACGCCGGCGCCGAGTCCCCGTCCGAGACCGACTCCAAGCCGAGACGCGGTTCCGGCTCCGGTTCTCTCCGGTTCCGGTTCCGGTCGCGGTCCCGGTTCCGGTTCCGGTTCACTGTGCAACTACAACCAAAGCGACGCCGCCGAGCGCCTCCGCGTCCCGCGCCGCACGCTCGTCTACAAGATCGCGCAATACGGCATCACCACGCCCCGCCCCGCCCGCCAGAGCCGGCGCTAATCTCTCAGCCGCGAGCCCCGTTTCACAGAATCCCCCGCGCGTGCGCATTGGCGTCACCAAGCAGCCGTCCCGCGCGCCTCGTTCGAGGTCGTCTGTGAATCGCTCGGCGTCGTTCAGCCCCTGGTTGCAGGTCATCTGTGAATCACTCGGCGTCGCTTGCGCCTCATTGCCGGTCGTCTGTGAATCGGTCGGCGTCGTTCGCGCCTCGTTGCCGATCGTCTGTGAATCACTCGGCGTCGCTTGCGCCTCGTTGCCGGTCGTCTGTGAATCAGTCGACGTCGCTTGCGCCTCGTTGCCGGTCGTCTGTGAATCAGTCGGCGTCGCGTGCGCCTCATTGCAGGTCGTCTGTGAATGAGTCGGCGTCGTTTGCGCCTCGTTGCAGTTCATCTGTGAATCAGTCGGCGTCGTTTGCGAATCGTCCGCGACGCCGACGGCGCTCGCGCCGAACGGACTGGGCTGCCCAGATCGGCCGCGAGCAGAGCAAGAAGTTGCTCAACTGAGCAAGAAGTTGCTCAGCAACTCGGCAACTTCTTGCTCAAGGCTCGGGCGCCGCGCTCCGCCGCCAACGGCGCCACCGCCCGTGCAACCGCGTGCTCCACGGACACTTTCGGTCCGCGCGAGCCTCGCGCCGCGCGTCCCTGAAACCTTTGGCCCGGTCACTGCACTATCCCCATGACGGATGGAGCGAGCGCCGCTCCGGCCGGGAATTAGCCCGGCACGCAGCGCGCGAGCCCATCCGGAGTCGAAGCGGGCGAGGCCAAGCGCCGAGTGCCCGCGGAGAGGAGTCGCCATGAACATGGCGAAGAAAAGTCCCCGCTGGGACATCGAGGATGCAGAGCGGCGGGGCGAGCAGGCGTACCGCCTGCTTGTGGGTGTGGACGCGCCCGACCTCGCGGTGCGCGTTCCGCTCGGAACCGCGGAGGGGTTCCGGGTCAATCTGGACGCGCTGGTGCAAGCCCGCGTCGAAGCCGTCGGGACCCTCCAGGCGCAGAAGGGCGCCACCGCCGGCAAGCACGAGATCGGACAGCTGGGACACGACCTGGTGATGTTCGTCCGAAACTCGGTGCAGCGACTGGCCGTTGGGGCCGAGCAGCTGCATGCCATGGTCGGCGTTGGCGAGAAGCTTCGTCCGCAGGAGACGGTGAAGGTCCTTGCCAACCTCGAGAAGATCGTCGAGCTCGGCGGCGCGAGCCGCGACGGTCTGGTGCAGTACGGTGTGTCGGTGGCCGATGTCGAGGAGGCCGTGCGGCTTGCGGCGCTCCTTCTCGGCAAGAAGGACGGCCAGGTCGGCGCGAAGGGCGACCGTTCCAGCGCCACCCGTGACCGCACCCGCCTGCACCTGCGCGTCGAGACCACCATCGACGTGATCGGCCTGGCCGGCATCGCGACGTACGCCCGGGACCCCGTGCGTCGCGCTCCGTACGAGGCGCTGTTCGCCTCGCCGGCCTCGCCCTCGTCGCCGCCCACCGGCACCGATCCCCCGGTGCCCGCTCTCCCGCCCGTGGCGTAGTATCGAGCCGTCCCCCCGCGCGTCGCCCCAACCGGCGCGCGGGGGGATTCTTCTTTTTCCGAGCCGCGACCGCGGCCGAGTCCGAGTCCGACGCCGAGCCCGAGTCCGAGTCCGAGTCCGAGTCCTAGGCCGTGGCCGTCCTGGACACCTGCCACCAGCCCAGGCTTAAGTAGGCGTTGGGCGGACGTAGCGAGGAGGAAGGGACATCGCGGTGAATACCGACGCGGAGCCCAATGCGAGCCGAACGTCGGCCCTATAGCGCCTGCTCCTACTGAAGAATCCGGAGGTACCCCATGCGGGCGAGTTCGGTTTCGGAACGCGTTGCCATCGCAGCGCTCGCCGGCGTCCTCGCCAGCTGGGGCGGAGGGTCGGGGTGCCGGCTCGCCACCAGCCCGCGCGAGGCGCGGCGCGAGGCGGCGCCACGCGTGCGAAGGCTGCTCGTCTTGGCGCCGGACCTGAAAATCAAGCGCATCGCCGATCTTTCGAAAGGGGAATGGGCGGCGCCCGTGAGCACCGACCCGCGAACGTCCGTTCGGTACGCGTTTCCGACCGCGCTCGTTCACCACGGCTACGACGTCGTCGGCTACATCGCCGGCAGCGGGCACCTCATCCGCCCGGACGGAGCGCGCGGACCGCGCATGACCGATCGGGCCGGCCTCGCAACGCTGGTGAGATCCATCGAGGACGGGACACCGGTCTCGGCTGACCTTTGCGACCGCGCGGCGCGCCTCTCGGGAGCGGACGCCCTCGCGCTCCTGCGCGGGAGCGCTTCGTATCCTGCGCCGGGCGTGCGCGGGGCCGAAATCACCGCCTCCATCTTCCTCGCCATCCTGACGCTCGGTCGTGGCACTGGCACGGCCCCGCACACCACGACAAAGATCGAGCTCACGCTGACGATCGTGGCCCTGCCGGGGGGCGAGGAGACGTGGTCCGATCGACTCAAGAGCGAGGCCGACATCCGTGAGCCCCGCGAGCTCGGGCCCCTCCTCGCGAAGCTGATCGAGCGCTCGCCGCCCGCGGGCCCCGCTCCACGCGTGCGCACGCACTGCATCCTCGGCGCCGATGGAGACGGCGCGTGCGTGTTCGTGAACGCTGGGGCCGAACCGACGTCGGAATGCGTACGTCTCCGTCTCGTCGCGAAGGCGCCGACCAAGTCGCGCGAAGACTGGCTCTGCTCCGGCATCCTCGAGGCGCGCGGGCGCTCCGAGGTGACGTTCGCGGTCCCGGGGATGGACGAGGCGTGCCCGCCGCCTTGGACGGAGAGCTGCACCATCGTGAAGGAGCCAGTCGCCCTCGTGCCGGCGGAACGAGGCCTCTGATTCGGATTCGGGAGTTGCTAGCGGCGAGGCTCGTGACGGCGCTCCTCGCCGGCTGTCCGCGCGCGGCGCCCGCTGCGATCGGTACGCCCGCCTCGCCTGCCGGCCCGGCCGTTCGGGAGACGATACTCCCGACAAGTACGCCGAGCTCTACCGCCTCTCCAGCGACGCCCACCGGAGCCTCTTTTTCCCGAGCCGCGGCCGAGTCCGACGCCGAGCCCGAGCCCGAGCCCGAGACCGAGACCGAGACCGAGACCGAGTCTGAGTCCGAGACCGAGTTCGAGTCAGAGTCCGAGTCCGTGGCCGTGACGGAGACCTTGACCCAGTCCGAGTCCGAGACCGAGACCGAGACCGAGGCACCCGCTTCCGCAGAAGCGTCTCCGCGGGAGCGTCAAAAGGCGGATGCGTGCAGCCACAGCCATGGCCCACCAAAGCCGCGGCCACGGCCACGGTCCCGGTCTCGGCCTCGGCCACGGCCTCGGCCTCGGTCTCGGCCTCGGTCTCGGCCACGGTCTCGGTCACGGTGTCGGCCTCGGCCTCGGTCTCGGCCACCGCCTCGGTCTCGGTCTCGGTCTCGGCTTCCGCCACGACTTCGGACTCGACCTCCGTTCCGCGCGCCCCGAAGGTCGCCGCCGCGCCGGCAAGGACCGCCTCCAGTCCTACCGCATCGCCGCCGGCAGCGCCGACGAAGTCCGGGCCGCCCTCCTCGTCGCCGCCGCCTGGGGCTGGCTCCCCGAGCCCGCGTTGGCCGCCCCCCTCGCCCTCCTCGACCGCCTCCTCGCCCTCACCTGGCGCCTCACCCACTGACCCCACCCGGGGCTCGCAGCCCCATGCGCCAAGCCCAGCGAAGCCCTTGGCCCGCTCCGTCGACCCGTCGACTGTCGACCGGGCCTGGCGCGGCCGGTCGACGCCCCGCCGTCGTCCGGCCGCTACTGCCGGTCGAGGGGACTTCGCACGCCCAGCGCCCCACCGCGCGCGACGTGGGTATAGATCATCGTGGTCCGCAGATCCTTGTGTCCCAGCAGCGTCTGGATTGTGCGGATGTCGGTGCCCGCCTCGAGCAAATGCGTGGCGAAGGAGTGCCGCAGCGTGTGGCAGGTCACGCGCTGCACCAAGCCGGCGCGGCGCGCTCCCTCCGTGACCGCCCTCTACACCGCCGTCTCGTGCAGGTGCGGGCGGACCCGCTTTCCCGTTTCCTTGTCCACATAAGGTCGGGACGCCGGGAACACATATTGCCACGACAGCGCGCGCTCCGCGGCCGGGACCTTGCGCGCCAGCGCGTGCGGCAAGTCCACATAGCCACCGCCCGCGCCCAGGTCCGCGGCGTGCTGCCGCGAGACCCGCGCCAACTGGGCCACGATCGCCGGCTTCAGCCTTTGCGGCAGGATCGCCATTCGGTCGTGCCCACCCTTTCCGGCGCGGATGATCAGCACCCCACGCACCAGGTCCACGTCCTTGACCCGCACGCCGAGGCATTCGTGGAGTCGCATCCCCGCGCCGTAGAGCACCGCCGCGATGAGCGCGCAAGGCGGCCGCATCGCCCGCAAGAGGGCGCGTACCTCGGCTGCGTCCAGCACGCCGGGCAGGTGTCGCGGCCGCTTCGCGCGGTCGAACGCCTGCACCTCCAACGGCATCCCCAGCACCTGCTTGTACATGAAGAGCACCGCGCACAACGCTTGGTTCTGCGACGAGGCCGCCACGTTCCGTTCATTCGCCAGGTGGTTCAGGAACTCACGCAGCGCGTCCACGCCCAGCTCCAGCGGATGCTTCATCCCCGTGAACCGCAGGAACCGCACAATCCAGCCCACATAGGCCTCCTCTGTGCGCGGCGAGTAATGCATCCGCCGCAACGTCATCTTTACCCTCTCCATCAGCTTCACGGCGACTCCTCCTACCCTCTTCATCGGCTCGTCGCGGCCAAACGTTGCGCACTTTCTGCGCCGTCCGCAGCCCAACGCCCTTCCCCCGTCGCGCGCTAGCCTGCCCCCTCGCCCGAAGCCTTGCAGCCCAACACGCCCCCAGTGCACGATCCCGTTCCCCTGTCCTAACAAGCACTTGCGCGACAACCCCACGCCGCCTACCCCGCCCCCGCCCGCAGCCTAAAGGCACGCCTGGACACCACCACCAGCCCAGGCTTAAATAGGCGTTGGGCGGACGCGGCGGTGTTGATCGGGGCAGCCGGCGCCGGCGCCACCGCGGTTAAACCTGGAGACGGACCGATGTACGATCGGCGAATAATCGGCGTTCCCGGGTGGCGAATCGGACCGACCACATCGCAAGCGCAAGTTCAGGTCCTCGACTCGGACGGGGTCAAGGCACTGCGGCTTCGCGCGCCTGTGAATCTGACGGCGCCTCCGCGCCCACCGGAGCCCGGAGTAGTCGTACCGCCAACGTTCGTGTTCCAGACAATCAAGGCGAATAAATATCGCAAACAGCGCGTGCGGTTCGCGGGAGAAATAATGGTTGAGGATGCCACTGAGGCAAGCCTCTTTGTTCGGGTCGACTTCGACCACTATCGTGCCATCGCGGCTAGGGACAGTTGGTGCGTATCTGGTCCTACATCGTGGAGCGAAGCGTCGATGGTCCTCGACGTATCAGAGAGAGCGGGCTGGATCACGCTCGGCCTATCTGTTACCGGCGGAGGAACGGCCCATATGCGCCGGCTCACGTTTGAAGTCGTCGATGACACAGTGCCTACGACGGACAACCCGATCAGCAAGGCCCTCGACACTCTTCACAACATGGATTTTCAATCAAAGGGGGACACGTAGCGCCGCCCAACGAAGAGATGAAGCTGACCGCCCCACGACCGCCCAGCTTCGATCCACCTTGCGTGCCACGCCTCCGCTGTGTTTGCTGGAGCTGTCTTCGCTTCGTCGACCGGTACGGAGATGCGGTCTTCAATCAGCTGCAAGTTCCCGACCTGCTAAACGAGCTGCGCCGGGCAATAGCAGCACTCGGTGATCGAGTCGGACGCGCGCGTGACCACGCCACGGCGATTCTTCAACTCGTGGAGCAAAACGAGGGACGCGTCCACACTTATGTGCGATTCGTCGGAGACTGATCGGCCGGCCAACCACATGAGCAAGCCGCGCGTCCTTGCGAAGGCCTTGGTGCTGTTCCGGCGCGCCGACCTCATCCTCGTCAACGAATCGCGTGATTCCGTGAAGAACGAGACCTTTTCCGTCCACTCGGCGGCAGCATCGAATTCGGCGAGCGCGGCGAGGACGCGGCCCGGCGCGAGATAAGGGAGGAGATCGGCGCAGAGATCACCAAGCTGCGCTTCCTGGGCGTGCTTGAAAACATCTTCACCTTCGAAGGAACTCCCGGCCACGATATCTTCTTGGTGTTCGAGGCGGAGTTCGTGGACGCGTCCTTCTATGAGCTGGACACGATCGAAGTGGAGCTTCACAAGGGCGAGCCGATCAAGGCTTCCTGGAAACCAGTGGCGTTCTTCCGCCGCGGCGAAGCTCCATTGTATCCAGAGGGACTGCTGGACCTTCTTGAGGATGGGCCCGTGAGCGCATGAGGGCACGCGCGACGTGCGCCGCCCAACGGACGGCTGAAGCTGACCGCCCCACGACCGCCCAGCTTCGATCCACCTTGCGTGCCAGCACTCCGCTCTGCAAGAATAGACCACGGGCGGCAGCTTAGCCGCGGCGTTGGACAGACCACCGAGGAAACCGGGACCGTGTTCAACGACAAGCCCTACGAGGCCGTCAACCGAGAGGAGCGGTTCTACTGCGCCCTCTTCGCGCACGCCTTGCTCTCGTCCGCCGCCGTTCGGCGCGCTTTCTCCGATCTTGTAACCAGGCGATGCGGCTTGGCGCTGGGGACGTCCGACCTACGAGTCTTTCTCGAAGCAGCCGCTCTTCGTGACTACTGGAACGATCTGGGTGATCCACGCGAGTATAGCGACGCAACGCACACCCGCCGGCGCGAGGTGCTGCGTGCGCTTCTCCGAGTTGTCGGACTCGATGAGGATCTGCCCGACGAGCACGATTTCTTCTGGACGGCCGGCGCGCGAAAACCCGGCTCGAAGGTCTGGAGTCCTGGTCGGTGGAACCTCCCCACCAACGGGGGCAGCGATCTCCCCGGGAGTACGCGCGATACGCTGCGACAACTCAAGTGGGCGTTCAACGCCAAGCCAGACATCCTACTCGCGTCCAGCGACGCCGTCCTCCTTGTCGAGGCGAAGGTGGAGTCGGGCGAAGGAGTCTACGACGACAGCGACGAGGGGCGTCAGTTCGCAACGCAGCGGCTCATTGCAAGCGTCCTCGTTCGGATGGTCCCGGCGTTTTACGCAATGCAGATTCGTACCGCCACGCTCGGGTTGGCCGATGCAAGGGAGACTGTGGTATCCGGTGATGCGAGTCCGCATTTCTCGTGGGACGAAGTTGCGGCATGTTGCGATACGCCGGAAGTCGATGGCTTCACACAACGATGCTTCGCATCGCTTCGTCGCTACAGAGCGTAGCAAGGTGGAGTCGCAGGGGCTGTCCAACGGAAGGATGAAGCTGACCGCCCCACGACCGCCGAGCTTCGATCCACCTTGCGTGCCACCACTGTGCCGTGCCACGATCGACCGCCGCGTCGGGGCGGCAGCTTATCCTCGGCGTTGGGCAGACGAGGGACAACGCGATGCCGACTCCCGAAGAACTCCAGGTCAGCCAGTATGAAGATCTCCTGTCGCTCGCCAATCGGGCCATGTGGACGATTGACCTTCAAGTTCGGCGTGTCCGCGCCTTCGCCACAGATCCTACGGTGACCTCCAACTTTGTCCTCCAGCCAGTCTCTGACGCTGAGTTTCTGATCTTCTCGCTGGACCGGCTGCTCGGGATCGCGCGTCAGATCGACACGATGACCGCGGGTGCGTTGCGGACCGCGCTCGGCGAGTATGAGCGCGCCCTGCCCAGTCTGCGGAGAGCGAGGAACGTCATTGCCCACCTCGACGAATACCTGCGTGGCGACGGCCGAGACCAATCCGTCAGTGTTGGGTCGCTGAGCACAACTGTACTTGACGCGCCTAACCTGCAGTTCGCGGGACTCGATTTTGATCTCGATGCCGTGATGTCTGCCGGAGGCAAGCTCCTTGCCGCCATTCGATCGAACCCAACGGAACCCTATCGGAAGGCAGTCGTTGCCCCGAGAGTCCCAGAGGGCGCGGCCGTCGCCGCAGAACGACACGTCAGTGGGGAGACCGGTACGAGTGTCGTAGCTGAAGACACCGACCAGGTGTCGTCGCGCATCGATCGCGAAGCATTCCGGAACGCTGCGGCTGATCAGACACTCAGCGAGGTGCGAAATCAGCTGGCGCGGTTCACGTCCGCGACGTTCGCGGCGACGGGAGAACTCCTCCATGTTGGAGGGCATGTCTTCGGTTCCGATCGCGTCGAGGGTCGATCACCCTTCGGTCACGGCAGCGATGAAACGGTCGCCGTCTCCACGCTACTTC
This sequence comes from Myxococcota bacterium, assembly GCA_036004705.1. Classification (GTDB taxonomy): domain Bacteria; phylum Myxococcota_A; class Polyangia; order DASYRF01; family DASYRF01; genus DASYRF01. The sequence goes on along the minus strand of DASYRF010000495.1, from coordinate 8,852 downwards.
GTATCGGCTCTGAACTGGTCTCGGCTTGTGCCGACTTGTTCGCGGATGGACGTCACTATGCGGCGGCCGCTCTGCTTCGTCAGATCGTCGAAATCGAGTACCTTGCGTGGGCCTTTGAGACAAACGATCAGGATGGTGGGCGGTGGCTCCGCAGTACGCGCTCCGAGCGCCAATCGTTTTTCACGCCGTCAAGGCTCAGGAACGCTTCAGGCGGTCGTTTTCGTGGCAAGGACTACGGCTACCATTGTGAGCTAGGCGGACATCCCGTACCGGGTGGGACGTTGCTGCTCAAGGACGACGTAGTCGTCGCACAGCTGCTTCTGTCCGATCTGTTGGGCCACGCTGGCCGCATCTGGGACCACATTGCCGCTTGGGCCAGAGGCACCCCCTACGGCGAGCACATTCACGACTCGAACGAGGAAATGGCAAAGAGGTATGCCGAGTGGAAGGCCGCCGATCTCTTGCTTACGCTTCCACCGCCGACTTGACGTCGCCCTGCCAAACCCGGAACCGCGGAAGGAAGGTCCGCAAGGCTGGGCGACCGCTGCCCAACAAGGCCGATGGCCGATGAAGCTGTCAACCCCTCGTACCACCGAGCGTCCAGTCGTGTATCTTGTAGCGGCGGTCACGTTGTGCGATGATCCACCACCTCATTGGGGGTTACAGCTTATCGCCAGACGTTGGGCGGACGCTCAGTAGACAAAGGCGAGGTAGGTAAGGAACATGGCGGAGGTCAAATTGACGGCGCAGGAGGCTGCCGTCCTGGCGGCCTTACTGAGGAAGATCGTTGTTCGAGACCGAACTGGGGACGTTGGCGTTGTCCACGGAATCGATCGCTTCGTCGCGGCCGAATTGATCCTGAAGAAGCGGGAGCGCGCCGACTTGGACACTGTCGCCCGCAAGGTGGGGATCGGGGCCGCGATCGCCCGCACTGAGACGTGAACCACCTAGTCGTCCTGCATCAGGCTCCGGGGTGGGCGCGGGTCGCTGGGCGACTTGACGACCTCCTTGCGGCGGCGCACGCTGGTTGCAGGTGACCTCAATGGACTGGCGGCAGCACATCACTGTTGACCCCGCGATCGCGCACGGCAAGGCGTGCCTCGCTGGCACGCGGATCCCAGTGTCGGTCGTCCTGGACAACCTCGCGGCTGGGCTGAGTGCGAGCGAGATCCTTGCCAGCTACCCATCGCTCCAACCGGAGGCCATTCAGGCGGCCATCGCCTACGCCGCCGAGCTCGCGCGCGAGCGCCTGGTGCCGATCCCGACTCCAGGCAACCGTTGAGGTTCAACGTCGACGAGAACCTCCCTGTCGAGGTCCAAGCAGTTCTCGTCGACGCAGGACACGACGCGGTCACCGTTCTCGACCAAGGCCTGGGCGGCCGAGTGGACGCCGCGGTCGCCGAGGTCTGTCGTGCCGAGGATCGCGCGCTCATTACCTTGGACACGGACTTCGGCGACATCCGAACGTACGCCCCCGCCGACTACGCCCGCATCGTGGTCCTGCGCCCGCAGAAACAGGACCGAGATCGCGTGGTGGATCTCGCACGCCAAGTGCTCGAGCAGGAACCGCTGAAGGGTCAACTCTGGGTCGTCGAGGACGCGCGAGTTCGCATTCGCGAGTGACGTGGGGTGAGCCACGAGGCGCCGCCCAACGGAGCGGTGCAGCCGCCCGCCCCACGACCGCCGCGCTCCGGACCACCTTCCCGGCCCCCCCACCGACGTGCCACCATCGGCCATCGCGCCGGGGCGGCGGCTGAGCCTCGGCGTTAGCCAGAGCCGAAGGGGGCACGATGCGTGGAGACGAAGACAGGGTCGACCCAGGACCCGACCGACGTTCGTTCTGGCCCCCGCCCGCCGCTGCGCGCATGCAATCCTCCCGAAGCCGGTCCGTCGTGGACGGCGCCGGCGCCCCGAATATTCGGTCGCAGAGGACCTTTCAAGGTCGAGCCCCGCCCGAAGCCGCCACCCAGGGGTCGTCGTCCGTGAAGAACCGCCCGTCCGGCCCGGCGGGCGCCCGGAGGTCGCCAAGCTCCGGATCCTCGTCGACGCAGACGCTCGCGAGCGCCCCAAACTCCCGGTCACCCGCCTCCATTCCGTGGACGATGCACCCACTGAGCACGACCTCCACGGGCGACCACGCATCGAGCCCCACCCGCGAGTACGCGAGCACCACGTCGTCGATCGTCCCGGCGATTCCCGCCTCGCCGCCCGCTTCGATCGCCCCCTTGGACGCGCCGATCACCGTGAGCCGCGACAGTGCCACGTTCGACCAGCCGTTGTTCGTCGCATTCATGTAGATCCCCGCGTCTCCGGCATCGATGATCACGTCGTTCTCGAGAATCAACCCGGACAGCCCGAGACCCCATGCGTCAGCGACGTGGATCCCGTGCGCGACCGTCCCGAACACGAGATTCCCGCGGACGTCCCCCGGACTTGCGATCTCGATGCCCCAGTTCGTGTTGAACACGACGTTCCCCGCGACGGTCACGCTTCCGATCCGGTCCTTGATGTTGATGCCGTCGTGCTGGCTCGACACCGGGCTGGTGCAGTCGTGCACGAGGTTGTTCTCGATGACGACGACCTCGTGGGCGTCGATGTCCTCCCCTTCGGCGCCGCCGATGTAGATGCACTCGCCGTGCTGGTCCCAGACGTGGTTGTTGCGCACCACGAACGACGTCGAGCGGTGGCCGCTGCGCGACGTGTACTCCAGGTTGATCGACGGCGACCCGCGGTTCGCGTGCACGAGGTTGTCCTCGATCACGATGTCGTCGCCCGCGCGCCAGTAGATGCCCTTGTCCCGGCTGCCCGTGACGTCGAAGCCGCGGACGGTGAGACGGCTGCGCACCACGTCCTCGTCGCCGGTGTGGACGCCCGGGACGTGCGCCCGCGCTTCGCCGGCGTCGACCCACCCGTCGGCTGTCCGCCGGCTGCGATGGCCGTCGAGAACGATGCGGTTGGGGCCCGCGTCGGTGCGCCCGATCGCGAGTCGTTCCGGCCAGACGTCGTCCGCGTCGAACACCACGAGGACGTTCTGCGCGGCGACGTCCGCGTTCAGCACGGCCCAGTCGGGCACGCTCCACGGCGCGGCCTCCGAGCCATCGCCCGCCGAGGCGTCGGCGTCGACGAACCGCACGACCCCAAACACCGGATCCACGGTCGGCGGAGCGAAGCCGAGGCACTGGCAGGGCGTGCACTCACCGTGGGCGCAGAGCGTCACCCCGTGCCCGTCCGCGCAAGCACAGGGCTCGGACGGACCGCCACAACCCCACAGCATCAACGCCAGGGCGGCCGCACCGCCCCCGCCTCGGAGGAGAGCGCTCAACGATGACCTTGCCTGCCCAGGGTAGCACGGCATTCACCCTGGCGAACCGGTCCCAGGGCGCCAGACGACCAGGCGCGCGTCCATGGCCCGCCCCAAGCGGCGGGGCGGCGGCCGGGTGGTTGACCGGCGCGGCCGCGGCCGTGCAAGGGCCGGAACGCGGGACGGACGCGCGAGCCGCGCGACGCTCAGCGGGCCCGCTCGCGCGCGCCGGCCCGGCGCGCCACCCGCGCCAGCGCTTCGTAGGGCTGGCAGCCCACGACCACCATCTCGCCGAAGAAGAACGTGGGGATGCCGCTGACGCCGCGCTCGTGCGCCTCCGCGCGCGCCGCGTCCACACGCGCGAGGTATTCCGGCGTGCCCGCCGCCGCGACCGCCGCCTCCGCGGGAACGCCCGCCGCCCGCGCCACCGCGGCGATCCCCGCGTCGCTCTCGATCTCGCGGCCCGCGAGCCAGTAGGCGTCCATCGCCGCCGTGCGGAACGCGTCGAGCCGCCCCTGGTCGCGCGCCAGCTCGCTGGCCGCCAACGCCCGCCGGGTGTTCCACACGCGCCCCGGCGGTCGGATCTCCACGCCGAACTGCGCGGCGAAGCGCGGCAGCCACTCCTGCGCCGCCGCGGCCCGTCCCGGCCCCAGCATCCGCTCCAGCGCCACGCCCCCCGGCGGCGTCTCCGGATGCAGCTCGAACCCCCGCCAGCTTACGTCCAGCTCGAGCTCGTCTTGCAGCCTGACCAGGCTGCTCCGCTCCGCGACGAAGCAGAACGGTCAGACGTAGTCGGTGTACAGCCGCAGCGGCAGCCCCATGCGCACCAGCATAACCTCTTGCGCTCGACGACAATGCCCCCGGCGAGGATCGCGACGCGATGGGCAGCATGACGGCGCCGGTGATCAAGAACCCGCGTCGGGCGGCGGCTGACCCTCCGGCGCGTCGGCCGGCGAACCCTCCTCGAAACGGGCGGACCGGGGCCGCGGTCAGCGGCTCCGGCGGTAGACGACCTGGGTGCGTGCGACCGCGTCCCAAAGCGTCAGCTTGTCGGCGCGCAGGGCCGCGCGCACCGCGAGCAGCGGCGGTGGCAGCGCGGCCAGCACGACCAGGGGCGCGGCGATCAGTAGCTGCGCGGCATTGCCGAGGCCGCCCTTGACGCGGTCGAAGCCGGCGAGCGCCAGGAGGGCCGCGTACGTGGGCCCCCACTGAACGGCCCAACGCAGCAGCGCGGTTCGCAGTCCGAGCCGGCCCGCGTGGTGGGCGGGCACGACCTCGATGTCCAGCGCGAGCTTCCCCAGGGTGCGACCCCAGCGGGCGTGGGCGAGGACGGAATAGACGGCCGCCGTTGCGGCGAGGGCGATCGACCCGAGGCGCGGCAGCAGCAGGGCAAGCGGCAACGACAGCAGCATCGCGACGACGGCGTCGAGCGCCAGCGCGAACGCGCGCACCCAGACGCCGGCGGGACGCGTGCGCGCAGGCGACAGCCGCTCCAGCGCCGCCAGCAGGTCGTCGTACGAGGCAAAGCGGTCGGCGGCGCGCTTGGCGGTCATGCGGTCGCACAGCGCGTCGAGCGGCGAGTCGCGGAAATGGCCGGCACGCGGCTCGAGGCGCGGGCGCGGATCGCCGAGGTGGCGCGCCACCAGCGCGAACGTGCTGTCGGCCTCGAACGGCGGCACGCCGGCGACCAAGTGGTGCAGCGTGCACCCCAGCGAGTAGACGTCGGCGCGGAAATCGACCCGCTCCCCCTTGGCCTGCTCCGGCGCGATGTACAGCGGCGTACCCAGGAGGCGCGGTGCACTCCCGCCGGTCAGGCCGGCATCGGTGAGCGCCGCGCCGCCGCCGTCCGCGCCGCCGCCGCCCGCCTGTTTCACCAGGCCGAAGTCGACGACCTTCAACGCGCCGTGGCGGTCGACCATGAGGTTCGAGGGCTTCACGTCGCGGTGGGTGAAGCCGTGGCGTTGCGCCTCGCGCAGCCCGAGCGCCGCTTGGCGGCACAGCTCCACGGCCTCGCCGGCCGGGATCTTCGTGTCGCGCTCCAGGCGCGCTTGCAGGCTGACGCCCTCGATGTATTCCATCGCGAAGAAGAGCTGCCCCTCGGCCTCGCCGATGTAATAGATGTGGCAGACGTTGGGGTGCTGGATGCGCGCCTGCGCACGCGCCTCGCGCAGGAAGCGCTGGCGCAGCTCGGGGTCGGAGGCGACGGCGCCGCCGATGATCTTCAGCGCCACTGGGCGATCGAGCGCCAGGTCGGTCGCCAGGTACACCTCGCCCATGCCGCCCCGCCCGAGCCGCTTCTCGACGCGGTAGTGCGCGAGCTGCCGTCCCACGAGCGAAGCGCCGTCGGCCGGCCCGCCGGGGGTCGCCTCCAGCGGCGGCGCCTCGCTGCCCGCGACGGTGTCGGCGTGCGGGTCGGACCCCGGGGCGGCCGTGGCGACGCTGGAGGCCAGCGTGGCGGCATGGGGATCCGTGCCCGCCATGGCCCGACGCTAACGCAGCCGGCGCGACGCGTCGAGGGGCGCGTCAGGGGCGCCGGGGAACGGCGCCTCGGCGCAACGCGCGGACGGCTGTGTAGACGCGCGGCGGTCCGGCTTCCGCGCGCGCCGGCCAGTTCTTTCGCCGCGGTCGTCGCGCAGGCCAGAACACCGGTCAGCACACCGGGTGCAGAGTGCTGCGATATACGGCCAGCGAGCCGGGTGGCAGCGATACCGACGCCAGCCATGAGCACGACAGCGACGGCATGTCGACGCAACAGACGCGAATCGGTCGCGTGCGAGCAATGAGCCCGAGGTCGTCGAGAACCCGCGTCAGGCGCGCGCCGGTGAATGGGCAATAGAGGAAGAACACCGACCCGATGCTGATGAAGCCAACCAGCCTCGCCGCATCGCCCTCGACCACCGAAAGGCGCGACGCATTCAGGCCCGTGGCGATCTCGCGTGAAGCGCGGACGAGCTCCGACTGAATCTCGATCCCAATCGCCGCAGCCCCCGTCAGCAGGTGCGTCAATGCCCCCGGCCGGTTGAGACCCGAGCCGATGTCGACGAAAACATCCGACGGCCACACCTGCGCCCGCTCGATCATCTGCACCAAGACGCTGACGGAGCACGGTATGTAGGGAGCGCAGCCCCGCGGCAGCTCCGCCCGGTCGCCAGGAAGCCCGTCAATCCCAAGGACCAAATCCAGCCAGGCGTCGCGCTCCCCCTGCGGAACGTCCGCCAGCGCCGCGCGGAACACATCCGGCGTGGCCCCACCACTCGAGACCAGCGAACGAATCACCTCGGCGCGCGCGCGGCGTCCCACTTCCATGCTCATCAGCTCCATCCCCGCCGCCCCCCGCCGCGGCGCCCTCTGCAAGTACCACGGTCCGGGTCCGACCTTCGGCCCCGCGATTCATCCCGCCGTGCGCCCTTGGTGCTGCCCGACGCCGGGGCTCTGCCGCGGCCCCAACGCGATGCTCCATTCTTTCACAGCGGAGTAGTGGCAGGAAGTTCTAGTGGAACACTGCGGCGGAGGGACACTGACCAACGGTTCTGCGACCGGCGGCCGCCCCCCGGCGGCTGGAAGTTGTGGAGCACTCGGATGTTTCGACACGTGGCGCGCAAGGCAGCACCCGTGCTTGGATGTGGCGTGCGTTTCACCCCGGTGATCCTGGCGGCGCTGCTGTCGGCGGCGGGCGCAGGCTGCTTCGGCTGCGGCGACGACGGCGCCGACGCCGGCACGGACGCGGCCGCGCCGGGCACGGACGCGTCCGGCTTCTGCGGCGACGGCTTCTGCGATCCGTGCATCGGCGAGAACATCGCGCTCTGCCCCGACGACTGCGCGCCGGTCTGCACGTGCGGCGACGCCTGGTGCGACCCGACCTGCGCGGAGGCGTGCGATAGCTGCGCCCAGGACTGCGGCGCGTGCCCGCCGTCGGGCAGCCTGCGAAGCGTCTTCCAGACGCCCGACGCGGGCGGCATCAGCGCCTTCTGGCTCGAGTTCACGCCGGCGGCGAGCGGCGGCTACTGGATGGCGAGCGGCTGTTGGGGCCGCACGATCGATCCCGCCGGCACCGGCGACGTCACGTACTCGCCCGTGCTGGCGGACGACGACGCGTCGGCGCCGATCGTGCTGCCGTTTCCGCTCGTGTTCTTCGGCGTGGCTGAAACGGACGCGTTCGTCAGCGCAAACGGCTTCCTCACGTTCGGCGCCGAGGACACCGGCACGACGTTCACCGCCGCCGCGCACGACGCCGTGCGCCGCGTCGCGCCGCTCATGTCCGACCTCGCCGGCGGGAGCGTCGTGGTGGACGAGTTCGCCGACCACCTGAACGTGCACTGGCTCGGCTGGGGCGACGGTGCGGCGCCCGGCGCCGACGCGCATTTGAAGATCGGCGCCGACGGCGTGATCCTCTTCCTCTGGAGCGGTGCCCCGAACGTGTACCCGGTGATCATCGGGATCTCCGACGGCACCGGCGCGGGCGACGAGCTCTACGGCCTCTGGCCGCTCTGCTGACGAGTCGCTCGCGCTTCTCGCTCGGGAGCGGCGGCGTCGCCGGCGGCCGCCACCCACGCCCCGCATGCGCGGTGTATGCTCCAGCATGGTCTTTCGCGACGGAGAGGTCGCCGCCCACGCGCGCGCGGATGCGCTCGAGCGACAGCTCGCCCAGACCAAGGAGCAGGTCGCCGCGCTCGAACAGCGCCTCGCTGCCGCGACCGATCCGCGACCCCGCGCGCCGCGTCGCGGCCCGTCCTGGTATGCACGCCCGGCACCCTGGGTCGTCGCCTCGGCCGCCGCCGGCGCCGCCGCGTACGCGCTCTTCACGCTCGGCGCGCCCTACGACGCCTACGGCGTAGCCGCCTCGGTGACCTTGCTGCTCTGCCTGCTCATGACCTTCTCGACGGTCGTGCTCGGCTTCCGCCGCTTCGCCGAGCCCGGCGAGCTGTGGGTCGTTGCCGGCCGCCCGCACGTGCGTCCGGACGGTACGCGCATCGGCTACCGCGTGTTGTGCCCCGGCCAAGGCCGCTTCGTCCTCCCGCTGCTAGAGCGCGCCGAACGCATGAACGCCGCGCCGCACGACGTCGCGTTCGAGGTCGCTCGAGCCTGGCCGCGCGGCGACGCGCCGGTGAATCTCTCCGGCCGCGCCCGCGTCCGCTTCGCCACGACCGAGCCCCTCGTTTTCAACGCCGTCGAACGTTTCCTCGGCCGACCGCTCGCCGACGTCGCGACGGTCGTCCGCCAAACGCTCGAGTCGGCCACGCGCGGCGTCGTCGGCCAGCTGCCGCTCGCGGCCGTCCGCGCGCAAGACGACAAGCTCGCGCCGGCCGTCCTCCAAGCCGCCGAACACGACCTCGCGAACCTGGGCGTCCTCATCGACGACCTCACGCTCACGCTCACGCGCGCGGACGACCTCGGCGCGCGCTGATGGCGTTCCGCGCGGTCGCGACGGTGGAGGCGCTGACGTTCTGATGGCCGGCTTCGCGATCGACACGAGCGGACCGTTCGCGCTGGCGGCGGCGGCGGAGTTCCTGGGCGGCTTCACGCCCGCGTCGGGTAGCGCGGAGGCGGCGGG
>DASYRF010000494.1:0-2552 GCA_036004705.1 Myxococcota bacterium | reverse complement strand
ACGACGACGCGGACGGCGACGTGGACTGCAACGACGCCGATTGCACCGGCATCGGCGCCTGCTCCGCGGTCGACGGCAGCACCTGCGCCTACAACGGCGCCACGCCCCACGTGTGCCAGTGCGCCGACGGCATGGACAACGACGGCGACGGAACGATCGACTCCGAGGACATCCACTGCTTCGGGCCGCTCGACGACAACGAAGCGGAGTACGCCACCGGCATCCCGGGCGACAACAACGGCGCCAACGGCAGCTTCGAGTGCCCGTTCGACGGCAACTCCGGGCCGGGCAACGACCGCGACGCCTGCTGCAACTCCGACCCGACGATGAACGCCACGCCGAACGGCTGCGACTTCATCGGCTGCTGCGAGCTCGACATCAACGGCAACAGCACCGGAGAGCACGTGCACCTGGCGGGCGCGTGCGACTACGCGCCCGCGTGCGGCGGCGGCAGCACGGACGGCTGCCCCTGCTCCGACACGAGCATGTGCGACACGGGGCAGTTCTGCGTGTTCGACGACGACATCGCCGGCGGCACCGGCTTCTGCTCCACCTGCGAGCCGTGCGTGCCCGACGCCATGTGCGACAACCCCTGCTCGTGCGGCGAGATGTGCTTCGGCGGGTTCACGCAGCCGGACTGCGGCACGGTAGGCATGTGCCCGACCGGCGTGACGGAGTGCCCGGGCGGCGATCCGGACTGCACGACCGCCGGCGAATCGTGCGTGATGGGCTGCTGCTACGCCACCTGCCCCACGGGCGTCTCGGCCTGCACCGTCTCGGCGGACTGCCCCGACCCGATCCAGGTCTGCGTCACGGGGTGCTGCGTCTACATTGGCTAGCGCTCGCCAGCGTTAGCGCTCGGGAGGCGCCGGCCGGCGAAAGGGGGTGCCGGCCACCCCGCGCATCCTGTATTCTATTGGTAAGGTGACCGTAGAGACGACCGGGGGAGACGACCGGGTCGAGCAGATCCTGCGCTTCATCGAGCAGACGGCGCGCGGGCGGACGGCCCCGGCGCCGGCGCCCAGCAGCCGCGGCGACGCGCTCGACGCGCTGGTGGCGGGTCTGGCCCGACTCGCCGACGACCTGCGCGCCTCGACCGTGTCGCGCCAATACGTAGAGAGCATCCTGCGCTCGATGCCGGACGCGCTGGTGGTGTTCGGGCCCGACGGACGCATCGCCACGGTGAACCGCGCCACCTGCGAGCTCTTGGGCTACAGCGCCGAGGAGCTGGTCGGGCAGCCGCTCGGCGCGCTCATGGCCGCGGATCCGGACGCTGTGCCGCCGGAGCGACTGGTGACGGTGCACACAAAGCGCGACGTCCCAATCGCGCTGCGGGCGCGTGACGGCGCGGTCATCCCCATGCAGGCCAACCTGTCCATCCACCGCGGCGCCGACCAGAAGGTGCTGGGGGTGGTGGTCGTGGCGCGCGACGTGCGCACCACGCGCGCGCTCGTGCAGGATCTGGAGGCGCGACTGCGCGAGCTGCGCGACACGCAAGAGCAGCTGCTGCAGGCCGGAAAGATGGCGGCGGTGGGGACGCTGCTGGCGGGGCTGTCGCACGACCTCAACAACCCGGTGACGGTGATCCTCGGCTACGCGCAGCGGCTGGTGAAGGACCTGCCGGACGACCACCCGAGCCACGGCGCCGCGGTGGTCATCGAGCGCCAGGCGGCCCGCTGCGCGGCGCTCATCGATACGCTGCTGGGCTTTTCGCGCCGTGAAGGCGCGGAGCGACGGCGCGTGGCGGCGGCCGCGATGGCGGAGCGCGTGGCGCTGCTGGCCGGACCGCAGGCGAAGCGGCGGACGATCCGCCTCGACGTCGTCGCGCCGGCCGGGGCGCTGCTCGAGGTCGAGGTGAGCGAGACGGAGCTGGAAGCGGCGCTCCTGAACCTGGTGAACAACGCGCTCGACGCGAGCCCGGTGGGGGGCGTGGTGGTCATCCGCGCCGAGGCGGTGGAACGTGACGGACAGGCCGGCGTGGCGCTCTGTGTCGCGGACGGCGGCGACGGCATCGCCGACGACGTTCTGCCGCACATCTTCGACGCGTTCTTCACGACCAAGCCGCCGGGCCAGGGGACGGGGCTGGGGCTGAGCCTGGCGCGGCACGTCGCCACGGCGCACGGCGGCGACATCGACGTGGAGACCGCCGCGGGCGGCGGCACGACCATGCGCTTGTGGCTACCTGCCGCGACGTAGCGCCGGCGCTGGTGACGCGACTCGACGCCAGCGCCCGTTGACCCTGACGCCGCGCCGCGCTCAACTTCGCTCGTGACGGCCGCCCGCGCGCGCGTCGAAGGCATCTGGCGGAACGAGCAGGGCGAGATCAGGCTCGACGAGCCCGCGACCGGGCTGCTGCACACGCGCATGATCGGCCACGCCAGCCCCGAGATGGCGCGATTCATCGTCGCCGGGGGGGAGCGCATCATGGCGGGCGGCGGGCTGATGACGGCCTTCCACGACTGGGCCGACGCGACCGGCTACGACACGGAGAGCCGCCAGCTGCTGACCGACTGGGGCGTACGCCGGCGCGCGCAGATCGAGCGCGTGCACTT
>DASYRF010000493.1:0-17336 GCA_036004705.1 Myxococcota bacterium | reverse complement strand
CCGCGTCTACGCGTCGTAGGCCAGACGAAAACCGACCGCCAGGTCCGTGTGGTCGGGGGGCATGCCGTGGCGATACGCGGCGCGGCAGGCGCGGGCCATCGAATTGTACCCGCCGCCGCGGATCGCGCGGCGCGTGCGCTCGTCGTCGAACCAGCCGTCGCACCATTCGCGTTGCCCGCCGGCCATGTCGCGCACGCCGTAGGGCGACGCGTCCGCGTCGAAGCTCCCCACCGGCGCCGGGCACGGCGGGCCGTCGCGCGAGTCTTCCATGTTGCAGAAGAGCGGGTCGAAGTAGTCGCCCCAGGGGAAATGGCGGCCGTCCACGCCGCGCGCCGCCTTCTCCCACTCGTCCTCCGACGGCAGACGGTAGGCGCGCTTGTCGGTCTTGGCGCGCCACCGGCAGTACTCCAGCGCGTCTTCGAAGCTGACGCCGGTGATTGGATGCGTCGCCTCCCAGCGCATCCCGTGCTCGTCCTCCTCGGGGATGGCCCACCGCCCCTCGAGGTCCTTGCGCCACAACGCGCGCTCGCCGCGTCCGCCGCGCGGGGCGCGGGCGTAGGCTTCACGCGGCGAGTCGCGGTCCAGCGCCCGCAGGAACGCGAGGTACTCGGCGCACGTGACCGGCAGCACCGACAGCGCGAAGTCGTCGACGTGCCGGGCGCGCGCCGGCCCGGGTGCCCCGGCCAGGTCGTCGCCTCCGGCCAGGAAATCGCCGCCCGGCACGTGCACGAAGAACGGCGCCGGCACGTCCTCGGCGCGCCGCAGCTTCACGTGGAGCGTCTGGTCCTCCAGGCGGTCCATCAGGAAGGGCAGATGGACTTCGCGGCGCCCCGCGGCGGAGGCGATGAGCAGGTAGCGGCCCATCGGCAGCGTGAGCTCGCGGACCGGCGCGGTCCCCAGCTCGCGCTCCGGGCGCGGCCGCAGCGTGCGCTCCTGCTCGGTGAACCGGAACAGGGACAGGTGCGCACCGCTCGGCTCCACCTCGACGCTGAGGGTGCCGTCGCCGCGGATGCGCTCGGCGAATCGGCCGTCGTCCACCTCCTGCACGCGGCCGCGGTAGTAGAGCGCGTTGGCGGCGTCTCCCTGCGAGTCGGCTTCGATGAAGCGCGACCAGTACACCTCGGCGAGCCCGGCGCGGGCGTCGGCGTTCCCGGGGATCTGATCCAGGGCGGAGTGGTACAGCGTGACGGCTTCGCCGAAGGCCAGGATGCGTGCCTCGTCGGCGGCGCGGGCGTCGTCCTCCATCTGCCAGATGGGTCGCTTCACCTCCAGCCCCACGTGTGGCTTCACCTGCGCGGCAAGCTGAGCGGCCTGCGCGCGAAGCTCGTTGGCGCGGCGGTACTCGGAGAAGTAGCGCGCGGTGGCCTCGCGCGCGGCGGCGATGCGCCCGACCGCCAGGCGATGGCGGCGCTCCTGGTCGCGCGCGCTCTCCATCCAGTCGAACAGCGCGCGCGACAGCTCCTGGGCGTTGGCGTAGCGGCCGTCCTTCTCGCGCGCCATCGCGCGCAGGACGACCGCCTCGAGCATCTGGGGGATGTCCCGCTCGGGCGTGCGCTTGCGCGGCGGGACCAGCGTCCCCTCGCGTACCTTCATCAGGATGTCGCGCGCGTTGGGGCCGTCGAACGGCGGCTCCAGCGTCAGGATCTCGTAGAGGATGGCGCCGAGCGAGTAGACGTCGGAACGGCAGTCGATCTCGTCGATACGGCCCATCGCCTGCTCGGGGGCCATGAAGCGCACCGAGCCCAGCACGGCGCCGGGGCGCGTGTGCTGCTCGCCGGGGCCGCGGCGCAAGGACGAGATGGTGTCGGGGGCGAGCCCCTTGTTCTTGGCGCCGTCGGGCGAGGCGAGCACCTTGGCGATGCCCCAGTCCATCACCAGAACCTCGCCGTAGTCGCCCAGCATGATGTTCTCGGGCTTGAGGTCGCGATGGACGACGCCGCGCGAGTGGGCGTAGGCCATGCCCTGGCACATCTTCTGGAAGCTCAGCAGCAGATTCACACGGCCGTACTCGGCTTCGGCCTTGGGCTCGTGCGCCGCCAGCGAGCGCAACACGTCGCGCAACGTCACGCCGCGCACGAGCTTCATGGCGAAGTACGCGGAGCCGTCGCCGCCGCGCCCGATGTCGTACACGGGAATGATGTTGGGATGCTCGAGCCGCCCCGTCAGGCGGGCCTCCTGCAGGAAGCGCTCGCGCTTGATCTCGCTGGCGGCGGCCTCGGGGCGCAGAGACTTCAGCGCGACCTTGCGGCCGATCTCGCGGTCGAGCGCCACGTCGATGACACCCATGCCGCCGCGGCCGATACGCTCGACGATCTCGTAACGGGCGTCGCCGGGCTCGTAGACCACCGCGGGCATGCGGGTCGGGGTCGGAGTGGGCGTGGGAGTGGCGGGCGCCGGTGCCGCCGCCGCCGCGGCCGCGGCCGCCAGACCGCCCGTTCGCGCCGGTGCGGGCGGGGAGCGTGTGGGTGGCCGCAGCGCGTCGCTGCCGCGCGCCGCCGCTTGATGGGGGCCGTTGCCGAAGGCGCGCACCGACGGGGGTGGAAGCGGTTGCGACCCTGTCAACGACGGGTCGGTGCTGTCCATCTCCACGGCCAGCCGTGCGCGCTCGAGGTCGTCGCGCGTCACGAGCCCGCGCGAAACGAGGTGGCGCTCGAACTCGTCCAGCCCACCCTGGCCGCGGGTCTCGGCGAGCACGCCCAGCACCTGCTCGAAGGTCAGCTCGGTGGCGGCGACCAGGCCGCGCGCGAGGTTCAGAACGGCGATCTCTTCGGCGACGGACACGGCCCCTTTCACTTCGCGCCCGCGGCGGGCTTGGTACCGCGCTTGGGCCTCTTCTTCGGCGTCGTCTTGTGCGTCTTGCCGCCGGCCTTCGCGCCGTCCGGGGCGGCGGAGGCCTTGGCGGTCGCGTCCTTCCCGGCGGCGGCCGCCGAGGCGGGCGCGCCCGAGGCGCCGGCGGGCGGGGCGGCGGAGACGGCCCCGGCGCTGCCCGCGTGCGACGAGGCCGTCGTTGCGCTCGAGCCTGCCCCGTGCGGCTCGCCGGTGCTCGACGGCGCGGCGCTGTCGCCGTCGTCGAGCCTCTCCAGCGTCACGGACAGCTCGCGCGACTCGGTGACCTTGAGCTTGCGCGTCGCCGATGCGTACCCGGCCTTCGTGAACACCAGCTCCACGGCGTTGCCGTCGGCCGGCAGGTCCACGTGCGTCGGGGTGAGACCGACCACCTCGTCGCCGAGCCGCACCTTCGCTCCGCGCGGATGGCTGTCGAGCTCGAGGCGCACGACGTCGGCACGGGACGTCCCGTGGTCGCCGCGATCGCCGTCGGCGTCGCCGACGTCGTGGGTGGTACCAGCGCCGCGATGGACGAAGACCGCGTAGCCGAGGACGCCGACGCCCACGCCGCCGACGATGCTCAGCACCCACAGCCAGGCGCGCGAGCGCGGCGGGCCGTGCACCGTCGTGTCCCCGCCCGCCATTCGCACCGTCGCGGTCCGCTCGGGGAGGACGACTCGCCCCGTTTCGTCGTGGCGTGCGTCGGGCGCTACCGGTGCGTTCTCGATGCGGCGCGTAGGCTCCACCGACACCGACGAGGCCCGAGCGGGCCCGCTTTCCGGCGGCGTGGCGCGCGCGAGCGTGGCGGTGGCGGCGGCCGCAGACAGGGTCGGCAGCACCGTGGTGGGCGGCATCGGCGGCACGACCGGTTGGTGGAACAGCCGTGTCGGCACCTCGGCGAGCGGCGTACCGTCGCCCAGGAGCGCCGGCGCGTCCGCGCCGAGGCCCGCCGCCGCCACCTGCGAGACCGTCGTCGGCGGCTCCCCGGTCGACATCCCGGCGCCGTCGTCTTCGCCGGGCGCGCCGTCGTGTTCCCCGCCGGGCGCGCCGTCGTGTTCTCCGCCGGGCGCGCCGTCCGCGGCTCCGAACGGATTGATGGCGACGGCGGTGCGCTCGCCGTGGACGTAGCCCTCGCCCTCGCCGTCGCCGAGTCCGAGCGTGGGTGCGTCGTCCATCGAAGCCGCCGCGTCCACGTCGATCGCGGCGATGATGTTGGTGGGCTGCGGAGGCATCGCCTCCGGCTCGGCACGCGTCAGATCCCCGGAGACGACGACCCCCTCCGCGCGGGCCTCCGCCTCCGGCGGCGCCGCCGCAGCGTCTACCGGCAGCGTCGTGCCGCCGGAGGGCGCGGGGTTCGCCGTCTCCGGCGGCGCCGTCGCCGTCGCCGTCGCCGCCGCCGCCGCGGCTTCGGCGTCCTGGCGCTCCTGGAGCTGGGCGTCCCGCTCCTCCTGCACCGCCTGCCGCAGCGCCACGAGCTCGGGCGGCACCTTCTCGGGGCTGATACGGAACGTCTCCGCCTGGTCGCCGCGGTAAGGAGCGTTGAGGTCCGGGCCCGCCGCGAGGACGGGAACGGTGGCGGCGCCGTTGGCCTCGGCCGGCGGCGGCGGGGCGGAGAGCGGCTCGCTCGGCGCGGGGGGCACCGGCGTGCGCCGTCGCGGCGTCGGCAGCCCGACGAGACGCTCCGGCGCCACTTCGGCCGACTCGCCGGCGAGCCAGCGCGCGGTGACCGCCGGGAAGTGGCCCGTCGACCCGGTGACGACCTCTTCGGTGACGCCAGCCGCCGCGCGCAGATCCTGCGAGAACTGCGCCACGGTCTGGTAGCGTGTGTCGCGGTTCTTGGAGAGCGCCTTGTCGATGACCGCTTCGACCGGCGGTGGGATCTCAGGGCGGAACTCGCGGACCTTCGGCACCGGCTGGGTCATCTGCATCAGCAGCATGCGCCCGATGTTGTCCTCCTCGAACGGGCAGCGGCCGGCCAACATCTGGAAGAGGATCGTTCCGAGCGCGTAGATGTCCGTCCGCCGGTCGATGTCCGCCTGCCCCGCGCACTGTTCCGGCGACATATAGGCGGGCGTGCCGATGACCACGCCGCTGCGCGTGCGGTGCGCGACGCCCGGGTGGTCACCCATCAGCTTGGCGATGCCGAAGTCGAGCACCTTGATGAACTCTTCGTCGGCGCCACGCTTCAGGAGGTAGACGTTCTCCGGCTTGAGGTCGCGGTGGATGATCCCCGCGCCGTGGCTCGCGTCGAGCGCGTCCGCGACCTGCAGGGCGATCTTCACCGCGCGCATCAGCGGCAAGCGGCGCTCGTGCTCCAGCACCGTCCCCAGCCCCTCGCCCTCGAGGAGCTCCATGGTGATGTAGCAAGTGCCGTTGTCGGTGACGCCCGAGTCGAGGACGTCGACGATGTTCTTGTGGCCGATGCGCGAGACCGCGGTCGCCTCCGTGAAGAAGCGAGACACGATCTCGCGGTCCGCCGCGAGGTAGCCGTGCAGCACCTTGATGGCGACCTGCTTGCCGATGACCGGGTGTTCCGCCAGGTACACCGCGCCCATGCCGCCCTCGCCGATCTTGGCCGCTACGCGATGACCTCCGACGACGGTTCCGATTAGCCCCGGCTCGGCATCCAGCGGAAGGCCGGACATTCGGGGCAGTATACACCGGCTCGGCCCGCTAGCCGGCGCAGACCTCCAGCAGGGCAGCGGCGCGGGTGGCGACGACCTTCACGGTCTCAGGGTCGGGGCGCTCGGGGAAGAGGCCCGTGTCGACGATGATGGCCACCGCCCCAGCCTCGAGGTAGTCGGGCGCGCTGTCCACGTCCACCCCGCCCGACGCCACCAGTGGGATCTCCGGGAGCTGCTTGGCCAGCAGCTTCAGATAGCGCGGCCCGCCCAGCGCGCCCG
The DNA here is from genome assembly GCA_036004705.1 of Myxococcota bacterium. Classification (GTDB taxonomy): domain Bacteria; phylum Myxococcota_A; class Polyangia; order DASYRF01; family DASYRF01; genus DASYRF01. The sequence goes on along the minus strand of DASYRF010000493.1, from coordinate 11,607 downwards.
CGGGGAAGACGGCGATGAGGTGCGGGAAGCGGCGCGCCGCGACGACCACTTCGCTGGGCGTAGCGGCGCCGGCGATCATCACGAGCCCGCGGTCGCGGCACTTCTGCACCAGGTCGCGGTCGCAGATCGGCGAGAGCACGAAGCTCGCGTCGGCCGCCAGCGCGATGGAAACTTGCTCCTGCGTGACCACGTCGGAGATTCCCACGCGCAGATCCGACTCTTCGCGCAGCTCCGCGACCAGCTCGGTGGCGCCGGGCACCGTCGCCGGCAGCCCGATGAGCTTGATGCCGCCCTCGGCGGCGGCGCGCGCGCATTCGCGCAGCGCCTGGCCCTCGGCCACGCGGACCACCGCGATGATCTTCTTCTCCAGGATGAGCGGCAGCGTCTCGGACTCGGACATGGTCCCGCCACTACCCGGGACCTTGCGGCGCGTCAAGCGCGCGGTTGTGCGCGCGGGCGCGCGCGCCGCGCCGCCCGCGGACCTTGTGGACGCGCCGCGCTCGTTGCCCCTATAATCGCGCGCTACTGTATGCTCCCTGAGGCGCGGCCGTGCGCGCGCCGGAGAGGCTGATGCGGGTCACGTTCTGGGGAGTACGCGGCAGCTTCCCCGTCCCCGGTCCCGGCACCACGCGGTACGGAGGCAATACAGCCTGCGTCTCCGTCGAGGCCGAGGGGGCGCCGCTCATCATCCTGGACGCCGGCACGGGCATCCGTCCGCTCGGCAAGCGGCTCATGAAGGCCGAATTCGGCGGCGGCAAGGGGCTCGCGCACCTCCTCATCTCGCACACGCACTGGGACCACGTGCAGGGGTTCCCGTTCTTCCAGCCCATCTACGTCCCCGGCAACGAGCTGCATCTGTGGGGCATGCAGCGCGAGGACTCGCACCTGCGCGCCATGTTTCGCGACACGCTGCACGAGGAGAACTATTTCCCCGTGCCGTTCGACTCGCTCAAAGGGCAGATCGTCTTCCACGAGGTGCCCGAAGGCGAGGCCTTCACCATCGGCCCGGCGCAGGTGTCCACGGTGCGCCTGAACCACCCGTGGCTGGCGTGCGGCTACCGCGTGCAGGTGGGCGCGGCCAGCGTCTGCTACATCACCGACACCGCCCCCTTCAGCGATTTCCTGCTCGATCGCGAGTTCATCCGCTTCAAGCCGCAGGGCGTCGAGGACATGGAGACGGCGCAGGTGCTGTGGTCGGCGCACGCCGCGCTGGTGTCGACCGTGCGCGACGCGAGCGTGCTCGTGTACGACACGCTCTTCACCAAGGAGGAGTTCGAGGCGCACCCGCACTGGGGGCACGGAACGGCGGCCGACGCGATCCAGCTGGCGCGCGAGGCCGGCGCCGGAATGGTGGTACCGTTCCATCACGCCCCGCACCGCGACGACGAGGCGATGGACGCGTTCGCCGCCGACGCACGCGCGCTGGCCGCCGCCGGCGGCGCCTCGCCGCGCGTGGTGGTCGCCTACGAGGGGCTGGTGCTCGATATCGACGAGAAGACCGCGGGCGTGCCGGTGAAGGTGAGCCCTGCTGCCGAGCCGCCGCCGGCGCGCCGCGACGGGGCTGCGGCCAGCGGAGGCGGCGCGTGAAGATCACGTTCTGGGGCGTGCGTGGCTCCATCCCGATCCCCGGCGAGGATACACGCCGCTACGGCGGCAATACGTCCTGCGTGGAGATCGTCACCGATTCGGGCGGGCGGTTCATCTGCGACTGCGGCACCGGCATCATCCCGCTCGGAGAGCAGCTCATGCGCGAGCGCGCCTTCGCCGCCGGGGCGGGGGCGTCAGTGGTGCTCCTGTCGCACACGCACTGGGACCACATCCAGGGCTTCCCGTTCTTCCAGCCGTTGCACAAGAAGGGAAACCGCTTCGTCATCTACGGGCCGGGCAAGACGAAGGGCCGGCTCGAAGGCATCATGGAAGGGCAGCTCTCGCCCGAGTTCTCCGCCATCCACAGCATGGGCAATCTGGGGGCGAAGCTGGAGTTCCGCGAGATCGAGGAAGGCGAGTTCACGCTGGGGCCGGCGACGGTGCGCACGGTGCTGCTGTCGCACCCCACGATGTGCCTGGGCTACCGCGTGGAATGCGACGGGCGGTCGGTCGTGTTCGCGACGGACGTCGAGTACAAGGACGCCGCCGACATGAAGCGCGTGACGGACTTCTGCCGCGGGGCGGACCTGATCATCCACGACGCGATGTACACGCACGAGGAGTACCCGCGCTTCAAGGGCTGGGGACACACGACCATGGAAGACACGGTCCAGCTCACGCGCGACGCGAAGGTCGGCTCGGTGGTGTTGTTCCACCACGACCCGGACCGCACCGACGACCACCTCGACGCGCTGGTCACGCAGCTCCAGGGCGAGGCAGCGAAGCACGGCGGCCCGGCGATCCACGCCGCGCGCGAGGGGCTGACGCTGACGCTGTAGGCGGCGCGTCCGGGCCGAGTCGAGCCCAGGAACGCGAGCGGCGCCTCGGCTTCGGGATCGACGCCCTTCCGCTTTGGCACGGCGAAGGCGTCGCCTCCGACCTAGGGGAAGATTCACGTCCCAAGAGCCTAGAGCCCGCCCACGTCGGGGTGGCGGACGAGCACGAAGCCCTGCCCCGGTGTGACCTCGATGTTGTAGGGCGTGCTCTGAGCCCAGAACATGAGGTTGGTGGCGCCGGCGGCGCCGCACTCGGAGGCGAGCAGGACGCCGTCGCCGTTGGCGTCGAACGACACGTCGCACACCGGCGTGTCCGGGATGGATTCGAACGTGGTGCCGTCCGGCTCGGTCGTGTGGAACAGGCCCAGATAGTGGGCGGTCTCGTGCGCCAGCTCCTGCCCGAGCGCGCCGGTGAACGTGGGGAACGGCGCGAGCGACAGCGCGATCCCCGAGTGCGTCGAGCCGGCGAAGCCTGGCGGGCCGGGAATGCCGCCGGAGACGCCGCCGATGGTGCCGGCGGCCATCGGGTCGTCGATCATCGACACGAAGAAGACGTTGAGCGCGCCGTTGGGCGCGGCCGACGACAGCGCGAGAAGGTCCGCCAGCTCGGCGGTCGGGCCGACGACGCTGTTGATGATCTGCAACGCGTCCGCCTGCGGGCCGGTGAGGTCGAAGTAGGAGACTGCACCGAGCGAGATGCCGGCCTGCTGGAGGATTTCCTCGGCGTAGGCGAGCTCGGACTGGAAGGCGGAGTCGCCGGGCGCCGTGGCCGCGTTGGGGTCGGCCATCGTGCCGACGAAGAAGAGGTTCAAGTCGAGCCGCCCGCCGCCCACCGGGCCGTCGGCGGTCTTGAAGATGCGGTTGAGAGCGACGCCGTCCACCGCCATGTCCGCGGTGAAACGCGCGGTGTAGTCGCCGCCCGGACACAGCTGCAGCGAGGGCGTGTTGGGGAGGAGCGCCGTGGACACCTCCCAGAGCGGGAGTTGCAAGAGAGGCTGGGGGAAGCCGCCGGCGAAGCCGATCAGGTCCCAGAGGACGAGCCCCGAAGGGGCGGTGAGGTCGAACAGCGTCACGGTGCGATCGGAGCCGATGTCGCTGGTGACGAGGGTCATGGAGACGGCGTCGAGCGGCGGCGCGACGATGAAAGGCGGTGAGGGCGCGAAGAAGCCGAGGGCAAGGGCGGCGACGGTGGCGGAGTCGGTGTCGACGACGGGATCCGAGACGCAGCCGTGGAACGCGCCCACGTCGCCGAGCGCAATCTTGCGCAGGTCGATGCACTGGTAGGCGGAGGGACAGTCGGCGAGGGCCTCGCAGATCTGCGTGCAGGTGCCGGCCACGCACAGGCCGGTGCGACAGAACGTCGGACCCGACGGCGGAGTGGCGCAGCCGATGGCGCTCGTGGGAACGGCGCACGGCTCGCCGAGGGCGGCGCCGCCCGCCTGCTCGGGTCGGCACTCGGTGGCGAAGAGCCCGACGCCGACGACGATGAGCTGGCAGGCTTCGCCTGGCGCGCAGTCCGCTTCGCGCACGCACGGCAGGAAGCCGCTGCTGGGGACGCACGTGCCGTCCATGCAGATCTCGCCGGGGGCGCAATCCTCCGGCCCGTCGCAGCCGGGCGTCACCGGCTGGCAGGCGCCGTCCACGCAGACGTCGGCGGCGTCGCAGTCGCTGTCGTCGAAGCACTGGGGCGGCGGCGGCAGTATCTCGCCGGTGACGACGATCTCGCCGAAGGTGTCGCTGCGGCCGCCGCGGTCGTCGATGACGGTGAGGGCCACGCCGTAGACGCCGGGCTGGGCGTAGCCGTGCACGGTGCGCGGGTCGCTGGTGGTGAGGCGCGGAGTGCCGTCGCCGAAGTTGAACCAGTACTCGACGAGACGGCCGTCGGGATCACTGGACATCGAAGCGTCGAAGTCGGCGAGCGCGCCGGCGTCCACTTCCGCCGGCGCGACCAGGACGGCGGTGGGCAGCTCGTTGGGCGGCAGCGGCGGGCGAGGGCAGCCGGCGCCGAGGAGCGCGGCGCCGGCCGCGAGCAGAGCCGCGCGGCGGTAGGGCACGGATGGATGGTAGCGCACGCCCGCGGCGCGCGGTAGATTCGCGCGCCCATGGCGGCGCACTTCGACTCCGCGCCGGCGCGCGGTGCACGGCAGCCTCGACGCCGCCGTCCCCGCGGCGCTTGCGTGCCGCCGGCCAGCGGAGGAAAGTCCCGGCCATGAAAGGTTCGCGGCAGGGGGCCGACCATCGGCTCGGCGACGTGTTGGAGTTCATGCGGTTGCTGTGGGCGGTGGATCACGGCCTGCAGTCCACGTCCAAGCGCATGGCCGCGAACCTCGGCATCACGGGCCCGCAACGCCTCGTGATCCGCATCGTCGGGCGCTTCCCTGGCATTTCCGCCGGCGAGCTGGCGGAAGTGCTGCACGTGCATCCCAGCACCTTGACCGGCGTGCTGAAGCGGCTGGAACAGCGGCGCCTGCTGGAGCGCACAGCCGATCCGCGCGACGCGCGGCGCGCGCTGCTGGGCCTGACGCGGCGCGGGCGTGCGGTGGATACGACGCGCACCGGCACCGTCGAAGCCTCGGTGCGCGCGGCGCTCGGACGCCAGCCGCGCGCGCGCCTGGCCGCGGCGCGGATGGTGCTGACGGCGCTGGCGGGCGAGCTGGGCGGCGAGCCAGCCCGGCGCTGACCGTGACGGTCGCGGCGGCGGCGCTGCGTACGCTCGGCCCCGGCGACGAGACCGCGCTCGAGTCGTTCCTGCGCCGCCATGCTCACGCCTCGATGTTCCTGCGCTCGAACGCGCGCGCCGGCGGGCTGGTGGACCGCGGAGAGCCCCTGCAGGCGACCTATGTCGCGGCGGTGGAGGACGGCGCGGTCGTCGGCGTCGCCGCGCACTGCTGGAACGGCATGGTGCTGATGCAGGCTCCGGATGGGTCGTCCCTGGAGGCGCTCGTGTGCGCCGCGGCGCAGCGCTCCGGGCGCGCCGTCGAGGGACTCGCCGGGCCGTGGGCGCAGGTCACGGCCGCGCGCGTGGCCTTGGGGTTGGGGGCAGCGGCGACCACGCTCGACAGCCGCGAGGCCCTCTACGCGCTCGACCTCGCCGATCTGGTCGTACCTCGCCCGCTGGCTGCGGGGCTGGCGCGCTGTCGCCCGCCCGCCGACGTCGAGCTTCCGGCGCTGGTGGCCTGGCGCGCTGCGTTCTGCGTGGAGGCGCTCGGCGCCGCCGACGGCGCGGCCCTGCGCGCCGAATGCAAGGAGGACGTCGCGCGGCTGCACGGCGCTCGGGCCCATTTCGTGCTGGAGGAGGACGCCGGCCAGGCCGTCGCCTACGCCGCCTTCAACGCCGCGCTCCCCGATACCGTGCAGGTGGGCGGCGTCTACGTGCCGGGCCCGCTTCGCGGTCGGGGCCGCGGACGCGCCGTGGTCGCCGGCGCCCTACTCGCCGCGCGCGAGGGCGGCGTGGCGCATGCACTGCTCTTCACCGCCGAGGCGAACGCTCCCGCGCGGTCCGCCTACGAGTCGCTCGGGTTCCGTCCCGCTGGCGACTACGGCCTCGTGCTTTTCGCCGACCCCGTCCCGCCGCCTCCCACCTAGCGAGGCGCTGCCGCGGTGCTGGGCGGGGGCTTGGGGGCTGACGTGGGGGCCGGCGCCGAGGCCGGGGCGGGGGCGGCCGTGCCGGGCGTGGGCATGGGCGCAGGCGCAGGCGCGGGCGCGGGCGCCGGATGCGCGGCGAGGTAGGCGCGCAGGGCGTCGTCCACGCCGGCCCGTAGGTCGTCGCCTAGCTTCAGCGGCGGGCGCAGCAGCTTCACGCCGCGCTTCGCCTCCTCCTTCACCTTGCGGCGCAGGAAGTCGGCCACCGAACGGCCGTACTTTTCATCGACGATCGGGAAGCCGTCGGCGTCCCAGTCGTCTTCCGCCGGGCTGCAGTAATAGACGGGCGCGGAGCGGTCGTCCAGCCAGCGCCGCAGATCGAAGACACGGGCGTCGTTGCGCACCAGCAAAATGACTGCCGGCGGCGAGCCGTGCGCGAGCAGCGCCGAGAGCTCCGCCGGCGGCGGCGCGGGCGCGGGGACGGGCGCGGCTCCGGCGTCGGCGTGCGCCGGAAACGGGGCGCTCTCCGCGGGGCCGCTCGCCGGCGCGCCCGAAGGCGCCTCCTCGGATCGTTCGGGTGGAAGCGTCACCGTCCCCACGACCCGATAGGAGAGGAGCGGTTCGTCTCCCGCCTTCACGAGCTCGCCCGGATCGCGGTAGGTGTCGTCGGCGTCAGTCGCGTCGCGCAGCACGATCGCGTGCTCGTTCCAGCGGGCCCACGGGCTTCCGTCGCTCACGATCGTGTACCCCACCGCGCCGAGCCCGGGCCGGCAGCGCTCGAACCAACGCTTGCCTTCTTCCGGGTCCTGCGCCACCGCCAGGACGTGCATCCGGTACACCTTCGCGCCCGCTTCCCTTGCGTCGCGCACCCAGCGCTCCGCGTGCAGCGGGTCCAGCGCCTTCGCCAGCGCCTTGCCGTACGTGACGATGAGATGAACGTGCTCGCCCTCGATGACGTCGCGCACCGCCGCGCGTGCCACCGCCGCATCGGCCGGTACGTCGCCGTGCATCTCGACCGCGACCAGATGGACCGTGACGCCCGCCACCTTCGTCTTGGCGATCGGCACCGCCCCGGCCTTCCAGTCCCAGCGGTCTTCGGGGGCCAGCCAGGCGACGTCATGTGCCTCGCCCTCCGGCCCGCGCACCACGCGCCCCGCTTTCATCGCCCGCTCCAAAGCCGCCAGCTCGCCGTACCGGTAGTGGAAGAGCTGCTCGTACACGGCGGCGAGCATCACACGCGCCGGCACGTTGCGCGGGTCGAGCCAGGGCCCAACGAGCGCCACCTCCAGCACGTCCAGATCGTCCACCGGGATCTCCACCACCTCGGGCGCCGGCGCGCTCTCCACGGCGGCGCTTTCCGGCGTGCCGTTCCCCGGCGCTGCGGTGGCCGGCGCCCCGGCCGGCTCCGACGCCGCCCCCTCCGAGCCCGCCACGCCGGCAGTGGCCGTTGCGCCCGCGGACGCGGGCACGGGCGCCGGAGGACGAGGCCCGCACGCAGTGGAAAGCAGCGCGGCGCACGCGATCCAGCGTTCGCACCTTGGCGGACGGCGAGCGCGCTCCGCGTCCATCGCCGCGAAACTAGCATGCCCGCGGGACGCGCATCGCCAAGGCCGGCACGATGATTCGCCGCCGGCCAGCCGCAGCGGCGGCGTCCGCCGGGCTCAGGGACAGGTGGGATTCGGCAGCCCGGGGCTTCCCAGGTCGCCCCCGGGAACGATGGGCGTCGTGGCGGCGCACCAGCTCGTGAGAAGGTCGTTCGACGCGCCGCTCGTGGCGGAGGGATCGAGGCTGATGGAGGCGCCGGTCGGGCTGGGCCAGATCATCGGGGCCGCCGTCATCCAGGCGACGCGGTCGATGACGGTCGCGCCGCTGTCGATCTGGATCTCGTCGGCGCCGTTCCCCAGATAGAAGCTAGAGGCGTAGACATAGTCGACGCCCAGCCCGCCGTTCGTGCCGGGATCGCCGTTGCGTCCCAGGACGAGGTAGCTGTTCGGCCCCATGACGAGCGGCGTCGTGACGGTGAAGGCCTCGGTGCCGTCGTCGTGGAACACCAGTCCCTGCAGGTCGAACGTGGACGACGTCGGGTTGTAGATCTCGAACCACTCGCCGGCGTCGTCGAGGACGACGTCGGGGTTCCGCATGATCTCGGTGATGACCAGGTCGCCCGGGACGCTGGGGGCCGCAGGCCCGCTTCCCGCGTCGGTGCCGGGGGGCGCGGCATCGGTGCCGGACGGCGCGGCGTCGGTGCCGGGCGGCGCGGCGTCTGCTCCCGGCGCCACGGCGTCGCTCCCGGGCGTCGTCGCGTCCGAGCCGGGCATCGACGCGTCGCTGGCGACGGCGGCGGCGTCCGTGTCTGCACCGCCTGCGTCGGTCGTTGCAGAGGCGTCGGCGCCCTCTTCCAGCGTGCAGACCGCCGAGCAGCCGTCGCCGCCGGTCAGGTTACCGTCGTCGCACTCCTCGGTGCCCGGATTCAGGAAGAAGTCGCCGCACACCGTGGGCGCCACGCGCCGGCACCCGGCCGGCGCCGCACACAACACGAAGGCGGCGCCGAGGCCGAGGGCCATTCGGATTGGGGCGATCATGCTCGTCGTTCTACGAACACGGCCGCCTGGGCCTTCCCCCGGCGCGCCCTCGGAGTGACGCACGTCCGGCGATGGACGCGCTTCTCGGCCCCTCGCTCAGCCGCGGACGGAACGGAGCACGGCGAGCATGTCGCCGTGCACGAGGGCGTTGCTGGCGACGACAAAGGGGACGAAGGGGCTGAACGGGTCGCCGCGGTAGTCGGTGATGCGGCCGCCGGCCTCTGTCACGCACAGTGCGCCGGCCGCGACGTCCCAGGGCTCGAGCTTCATCTCCCAGTACCCGTCGAAGCGCGCGGCGGCGACCCAGGCGAGGTCGAGCGCGGCGGCGCCGAACCGGCGCACGCCCTGCGCCGCCTTGAGAAAAGCGCGCACCTCGCGGGCGTTGTCGTCGTCGGCGAGCTGGCGGTCGTAGGGGAAGCCGGTGGCGAGCAGGGCCTCGCGCAGGGGCGCGACGGTGGAGACGCGCAGGCGCGCGCCGTTGAGGGTGGCGCCGCCGCCGGCGCGCGCGGCGAACAGCTCGTCCGCCACGGGCGCGTACACGGCGCCGGCCGCGGGCGCGCCGCTGGCCCACAGCGCGATGGAAACGGCGAAGTGCGGGACGGCGTGCGCGAAGTTCGTAGTGCCGTCGAGCGGGTCGACGATCCAGACGCGCGCGCCGGCGGTGGCGGCGGCGCGGGCCGCGGCCAGACCCTCGGCGGACTCCTCGGCGAGGAGCACGTCGCCTGGACGGGCGGCGCGCAGGGCGTCGAGGATGAGCGCCTCGGCGGCGCGGTCGGCCTCGGTCACGAGGTTTACCGCGCCTTTGTGGTCGGCCTCGCGTGCGCCGGCGGTGCGCGCGCGGAAGTGGTCGCGCAAGAGCGCGCCCGCGCGGCGCGCCACGTCGGCGGCGAGCGCGAGGTCGGCCTCGGCCTCGGCGGCGGCTCCGGAGGCGGCGGGGCTCAGGGGGCCTCCTCGGGGGCGGCGGAGGCGACCGCGCTCATCGGGCGTTCTCGGGCGCGGGGGCGTGGCTCTCCTCGAGCGCCGCGAGCAGCTTGCCGTGAATCCCGCCGAACCCGCCGTTGGAGAACACCGCCACGACGTCGCCGGCGCGCGCTTCGGCGGCGACGAGCGCGACGATGCGCTCCACGTCCGGCTCGTGCACGGCCCAGCGGCCGCGTGCGGCGAGGTCGCCGGCCAGCTCGGCGGGGCTGAAGCGATCCGCCTCGGGAAGCGCCTCGACGCCGTAGGCGCCGGCCACCACGACGCGGTCGGCGCGGTCGAACGCGGCGGCGTAGTCCTTCTGGAAGACGCGCCGGCGACTCGTCTGCGTGCGCGGCTCGAAGAGCACCCACAGGCGGCGCTCCTCGCCGTAGCGCTCGCGCAGCGCGGCCACGGTCTCGCGCACGGCAGTCGGATGGTGCGCGAAGTCGTCCACGACCGTCACGCCGCCGGGCGCGCCCAGCTCCTCCTGTCGCCGTTTGATGCCCTGGAAGCCGGCCAGCGCCGCGCGCGCCGCCGCCGCCGGCACGCCGAGCGAAAGCGCCGCCGCCAGCGCGCCGCACGCGTTCAGCAGGTTGTGCTCGCCGTGAAGCGGCGTCTCGAAGGCGCCGGCCACCGGCACGCCGTCCCGCGACACAACGAAGCGTGGGCCGCCCGGGGCCACGCGCTGCGCCACCCAGCGCGCGCCGGCGGCGGCGGCGGCTTCCCCTGCGCCGTAGCGCTCCACCGGGGCGCGCGCCCCGGCCAGCGCGCGCGCCCGGCTGGCGTCGCCGGACGTGCCCACCGCGGCGAAGATTTTTCCGCCGCCGCCACCGCCGATCCCCGCCGCCGGCACCGCCGCGCATAGGCCGGCGAACGCGGCGACCACGGCGTCGAGCCCGTCATAGATGTCGGCGTGGTCGTATTCGATGCTCGTGAGCAGGAGCGTACGCGCCCGGTAGTGCACGAACTTGGGGCGCTTGTCGAAGAACGCCGTGTCGTACTCGTCGCCCTCCACGACGAAGACGTCGCCTCCGGCGGGCCGGCAGCTCAGCGGAAAGTCGCGTACGACTCCCCCGATGAGGAAGCCGGGCGCGCGCCCGGCGCCGTCGAGCAGCCGAGCCAGGAGCGCCGTGGTGGTGGTCTTGCCGTGAGTGCCGGCGACTACCACGCTGTGGCGCGTGCCGATGAGCTCGTCGGCCAGCGCCGCTGGAAACGAGGTGTAGCGCAGGCCGCCGTCGATGGCCGCGCGCGCCTCCGGGTTGTCCTTGCGGCAGACGTTGCCGACGACGACGACCTCCGGGCCCCAGGCGAGGTTGGCCGCGGCGAAGCCGAGCGTCACGTGAATGCCGCCGGCGGCGAGAGCGTCGCCCATCGGCGGGTAGGCGGCGGTGTCGCTGCCGCGCACCTCGTCGCCGCGCGCGCGGCACGCCAGAGCCAGCGCGCCCATTCCGGTCCCGCAAATGCCGATGAAGTGGATCCTCATGCGCAGCGTGGACGACCGCCTTCCCAAGTTGTAACGTCGGGCGGTGGCGGACTCCAAGAAAAAGGGGGGAGACGGCAAGGACAGCCGCTCGCGGGCGACGCGCGGGACGCGGCCGCGCTCCACCACCGAGCGCGTGCGCGCCGGGGCGGTCAAGAGCGACGAGAGCGGCGCGAGCGCGAGTGCGAGCGGGGCGGCGCGCCCGACCCGCCGCCGCCACGTGCGCGGCGCCGAGCGCCCCACCACGTCGATGCGCGTGCGCTACCAGGCGCTGCTGGACGTCTCCTTGCCGCCGGCGCGGCTCGAGGACGCGCAGGCGCGCACCTGCCAGACCGACGACCTGTCGATGGGCGGGCTCTTCGTCGCCACCGACGAGCTCTTGCCGGTGGGGACGCGCCTGGCGGTGGAGCTCGACCTCGCCTCCACCTGGCAGCCGCTGGTGGTGATGGGCGAGGTGCGCTGGCACGGCGCCGACCCGCGCGGCTTCGGGGTGGCGTTCGTCGACCTGACGTCCGAGGCGCACGTGGCGCTCGGGCAGCTGCTCACCACGCTGAAGTTCGCGGACTGAGGATGCGCCGGT
>DASYRF010000492.1:0-5020 GCA_036004705.1 Myxococcota bacterium | reverse complement strand
CGACCTGCACTTCTCGCCGGGGCTGGCGCTGCGGCTGCGCCCCGACTCCCTGCGCCTGCCCTGGTAGGCGAGGCGCCGCGCCCGCGAGAGTTGATGTCCGACCGCACCGCGCCCGGCCCGAGCGGCCACCCGCTGTTGGGGCTGATGCCGGCGATGCGGCGCGACCCGCTCGGCACGCTGACCGCGGCGTGGCGCGAGCACGGCGACGTCGTGCGCCTGCGCTTCCCCGGGCGCGAGGTGTTCCTCTGCGCCCATCCCGACGCCGTGCAGCACGTGCTTCAAGAAAACAACCAGAACTACGGCAAGCAGACGATGGGCTTCCAGAAGCTGCGGCTGGCGCTCGGGGACGGGCTCCTCACCAGCGAGGGGAAGTTCTGGTTGCGGCAGCGTCGCATCGCGCAGCCGGCGTTCCATCGCGCGCGCATCGCCAAGTTCGGCGCCGTGATGGTCGAGGAGGCCGAACGCACGGCGGAAGAATGGGCGGCGCCGGCGCGCGCAGGGCGGGCCATCGACGTCGCCGAGGAGATGATGTTTCTGACGTTGCGCGTGGTGGGTCGCACACTGATGAGCACCGACGTGGCGGCGGAAGCCAGCCAGGTGGGCCAGGCGGTGACCATTATCCTGGGCCACGTGCGCGCGCGCATGAACACGCTGCTCGACTTCGTGGAGAAGCTGCCGCTGCCGTCGAACCGGCGCTTCCAGGGCGCGCTGCGCGGCCTCGACAAGATGATGTTCGAGATCATCGCGCAGCGGCGCGCCGCGCTGTCGGCGGGCGGCCGGGCGGGCGGCGGCGCCGGCGGCGGCGGCGACGGCGGTGGCGACGGCGGCGGCGACGGCGGGCGCGACAGTGCCCAAAGCGGCGGCGGCGGCGGCGGCAGCGGCGCGCCCGACGACCTCTTGACGATGCTGATGGAGGCGAAGGACGAGGAGACCGGCGAGACGATGGACGACCGCCAGCTGCGCGACGAGCTGGTCACCATCTTCGGCGCGGGACACGAGACCACCGCCAACGCGCTCACCTGGACGTTTTATCTGCTGTCGGTGCATCCGGCGACGCGGCGGCGGCTCGCCGAGGAGGTGCAGGCCGTCCTGGGCGCGCGGCCGCCGACCGTCGACGACCTCGCCCGCCTGCCCTTCACTGCGATGGTGGTGAAGGAATCGATGCGGCTCTACCCGCCGGCTTGGGTCATCGCGCGCAACGCCCTCGCCGACGACGAGATCGGCGGGTTCCGCATCCCGCGCGACGCGATCGTGCTGGTGAGCCCGTACATCACGCACCGGCACCCGGCGTTCTGGGAAAACCCCGAAGGGCTCGACCCCGAGCGGTTCGCGGCCGAGTCCGACGTGCGGCGTCACCACCAGCATCGCTTCGCCTACTTCCCCTTCGGCGGCGGGCCGCGCATCTGCATCGGAAACAACTTCGCCCTGATGGAGGCGCAGCTGCTGCTGGCGAGCCTGGCGCGGCGCTGGCGGCTGGACCTGGTGCCGTCGCACCCCGTGGAGCCGCAGCCGATGGTGACGCTGCGCCCCAAGTACGGGATGCGGATGACAGTGCACGCCGCCGCGGCGTAGGATCCGGGGATGGAAAACTCCCGAGGACCGACCGGCTCCGCCGCGCTGCCCGCCCACGCCGTGCCGCTCGCCGAGATGGACGAGGCGTGGCGCGCCGTCAGCGCCGGCGAGCGGCTCGCCGAGGTGCGGCGCGCGGCGCGGGCGCTGCGCGAGCGCGTGCTGGAGAGCGGCAAGGTCGCCTGCGTGCGCACGTTCGACGTCTCGCCGGCCCCCTACGCCACGCGCTTCGGCTTCGCCGGCGCGGCGCGCTCGCCGGTGCCGTACCTCGTCATCACGAACCGCGTGAACGTCGTGCAGTTCGAGACGCTCGACGGCGAGCTAAAGACGCTGCTGTTCAACCCGACCGACGCGGAGCGCTCGCAGCGCACGCCGGTGTTCCGCGCCTTCACGCGCGGACCGCTCGGCCGTATCGTCGAGTGGGCGGCCTCCCTCCTGCCACGCCCCAAGCCGTGGGAGCGGCTGGCCGGGCTGGGCCTGGCGCCGGAGGACGTCGACTACGTGGCGTTCGACCACCTGCACACGCAGGACCTGCGCGCCGTGATGGGGACCGACGCCCCGACGCCCGACGAGGAGACGCCGCTGCGGCCGTGGTTCCCGCGCGCCAAGCTGCTCGTGTGGCGCCCCGAGATGGAGATCCTGCGCGACGTGCACCCGCTGCAGCGCTACTGGTACGTGCCCGATTGCCTGACGGGCGTGGACCCCGCGCGCATCGTGCCCGTGGAGCGCGACCTCCTGCTGGGGAGGGGCGTCGCGTTGGTGCGCACGCCCGGTCACACCGTCGGCAACTGGTCTTTGGTGCTGAACACCGACAGTGGCGTCTGGGCCGTGAGCGAGAACGGCATCGCCTGCGACGCCTACGCCCCCGAGGCCAGCGCCATTCCGGGCCTACGCGGCTACGCGCGGCGCATGAACGAAGAGGTCGTCCTCAACTCCAACACGCTCGAGCTGCGCAACGAGCAATACACCTCCATGATCCTCGAAAAGACCCTGGTCGACCGCTGCAAGGACAACCCCGATTTCTACCAGCACTTCCCGTCTTCCGAGCTGACCCCGACGCCGCTGACGCCCGGCCTGGCCCCCACGTACCGCCACAAGGCCATCAGCAGCGGCGAGCCGCGCCCCGCGCAAGCCCGCCCCGCCGCGCCGAGCGCCTCGCCCCAAGCCGCCTGACTCGCCCGGGTGCCGGGGGCCCACGACACCGTCCCCGACACGGAACCAGCGGACGGCTTTCGTGGAGGACCGCGTCGCGGTCCGACGAGGTCGATGATCGGCCGCACGACTGCGGCGGGCCGTGGGGACCTGCGGCGCTCCCGCGCGGCTGGCCGAGCGCCTCGCCATCGAGCAGGCGCTTCCGCTGTGCCGAGGTTCCGGAGGGACCGTTCGCCACGGGATCCGCCGGATCCGGACGCCGGGCGCCTCCGGCGTAGCCCTGCCCCGATACCCGAAGCGAGCCTCATCGGCCGACGGGGTTCCGCGCTGATCTTGGTGAGCCTTGCGGCAAGGGCCCCGGCGGGCTCTACTCTGGTCACTTTGTGGCCCCCGCGCACGACCATTTCTGGCCCGGACGGTCGCCCCAAGCTCCATCGTTACTACCTCGTCGGCCGCGGCAACACATTCGGCGTCTTTCTGCACCACTTCGTCGCCAGCGATGAGGCGTGGCGCATGCACGACCACCCGTGGCGCTGGGCGTTCGCGCTCGTTCTCGCCGGCGGCTACCGCGAATGGCGGCTCGCCTCTGACGGCCGACAGTGGTCGCGCTGGCTCGGCCGTGGGCACATCAACATCGTGTCCGGCACTGACTTCCACCGCGTGGAGCTCCCCCGCGCGCGTCCGGCGTGGACCCTGTTTGTCCACGGCCCCAAGGTCCGGCGGTGGGGCTTTCTGAATCTGGTCACACGCGTGTTCGAGCTCTGGAGCCCAGCGCTGTAGCTTTTCGGCATGATACAGACGACGCATCACCGTCTCGACGGCAACGCCGACGCCGAGCACGACGCCGACCTCGGCGCCCACCGGCAAGCCCGGCTCCGCGGGGCGTCGGTCAGTGGCCGTCGTCGCGAAAGCGGCGTTGCTTGGAGGCGCCCTGGCGCTGGAGGAGCGGGCCGAGGTAGACGCCGAGCTCGGGGAAGATGTCGGCGACGCGGGCGAGCCAGCCGCGGCTGCGCGGGAGTATGACTTCGAGGGGGCGGCGGCGCAGGACGTCGCCGAGCAGGAGCGCCACGACCTCGTCGGTCGTCAGGATGCGCGGCGCGGAGAACGTGAGGGCGGCTTCCTTGTAGTCCTTCTGGAGATCGAGCATCGGTGTGGCCACGGCGTCGGGGCAGACGACGGTGACGTACACGCCGCGCGGGCGAAGCTCTTGCGCCGCGGCGAGGGAGAAGGCGCGTACGGCGTACTTCGAGGCGGTGTAGAGGCTGATGCCGGGGACAGGGGCGAGCGCCGCCATGGAGGCGATGTTCACGACGTGGCCGCCGCCCTGCGTCAGCATGTGGCGCGCCGCGGCGCGCGTGCCGAAGATGACGCCCTTGGTGTTGATGTCGAGATGGCGGTCGACGTCCTCGGGGACGGTGTCGACCACGTAGCCCGGCTTCAGGTAGCCGGCGACGTTCATGACGACGTCGACGCGCCCGAACGCGGCCACGGCTTCGTCGACCGTCGCGTCCCACGCGGCGGCGTCGCGCACGTCGAGCGCGCGCAGGTGCACGCGCTCCTCGCTCCAGGCGCCCTCCGCGGCGGCGGCGCGCAGCGCGTCGAGGCGCACGTCGGTCGCCAACACGCGGTGCCCGTCGCGCGCGAGCGCGCCCGTGAGCTGTTTGCCGATGCCGCTGGCGCAGCCGGTGACGACGAACGTGTCCGGTCGATTGGTGGCGGTGGCGGTAGCGGTAGCCATGGTCCCTCCGGCGGTCCTTTTAGTCGATATCGGCCGCGCGGCGCCACAGCGCCGCGGAGGTTGAGCCGCGCGGGCCAGCGCCGCGAAGGACCGCTGCGTCCTTTCGGGCGAAAGCCCGTCTTCAGGACAGGAGGCCGAGATGACTGACAGAACGAGCGACGAGGTCCGCGGAGCGGTCAGGGAGCACTACGGCAAGGTGGCGCTGGCGGCCGCGGGGGCCGGCTGCGGCTGTGCGCCGGGCTGCGCGCCGTCGAGCGGGACGGCCCTGCGGCTGGGCTACGCGCCGGAGGAGGTCGCCGGCGTGCCCGAAGGGGCGGACTTGGGGCTGGGGTGCGGCAATCCGCTGGCCGTCGCCGCGCTCCGCACCGGCGACGTGGTCCTGGACTTGGGCAGCGGCGGCGGCTTCGACTGCCTGCTGGCGGCCAAGCGCGTGGGCGAAGCCGGGCGGGTGATCGGCGTGGACATGACGCCGGAGATGGTGGCGAAGGCGCGCGACAACGCGCGGCGCTTGGAGGCGCGCAACGTCGAGTTCCGGCTGGGCGAGATCGAGCACCTGCCGGT
>DASYRF010000491.1:0-4221 GCA_036004705.1 Myxococcota bacterium | reverse complement strand
CTTCAGCGGCATGCCCGGGATCTGCGCCCCGGGCACCGTCACCTGCACCTTCGGCCTCTTGCTGTGCCTCCCGAGCCTCGGGCCCGCCCCTGAAGTCTGCAACGCGCTCGACGACGACTGCGACGGCGCGACCGACGAGGGCAACCCGGGCGGCGGCGCGCCATGCCCCACCGGCCTCCCCGGCGTCTGCGGCACCGGCGCCGTCGCCTGCAGCGGCGGGGCGCTCGCCTGCCAGCAGACCGTCTTCCCGGGGATCGAGGCGTGCAACGCGCTCGACGACGACTGCGACGGCACGGCCGACGAGGGCGACCCGGGCGGCGGCGTCGCCTGCGCGACGGGGATGCCCGGCGTGTGCGCGCCGGGCACGACCCACTGTCAGGCAGGCGCGATCGCCTGCTTGCCGAACGTCGCGCCCGCGCCCGAAGTCTGCAACACGCTGGACGACGACTGCGACGGCACGCCCGACGACGGCAACCCCGGCGGCGGGGCGCCCTGCGACACGGGCCTCCCCGGCTTGTGCGCGGCCGGGACGATCACCTGCGTCGTGGGCGTCTTCGAATGCCTCGCCGACGCGCTCGGCGACCCGGAGCTGTGCAACGGCGTGGACGACGACTGCGACGGCGCGCCCGACGACGGCGACCCCGGAGGCGGCTTCGCCTGCGACACCGGCGAGCTCGGCGTCTGCGCCGCGGGTACCACGCACTGCGAAGCCGCCACTGTCGTCTGCCAGCGCGACACCGACCCCTCTGAGGAGGTGTGCAACGGCCTCGACGACGACTGCGACGGCACGCCCGACGACGGCGCGCCTGGCGCGGGCGTCCCCTGCTCCACGGGCCTGGGCGGGCAATGCGACCCCGGCCACACGCAGTGCGACCCCGGCGGCATGATCGTGTGCGCCGCCGACGCCGGCGTGCCCGAGACGTGCAACGGGCTCGACGACGACTGCGACGCGCTGGTCGACGACGGCCTGCCGACGTTCGAATGCGGCACCTGCGATCCCGACTGCCACCGCATCACGCTCACCGGGCCTTTCCCGCTGCCCGGCGGCCCGCTTCCCGTGGAGACGGACGGCGTGTCACTCGACCCCGCGGGCAACCTGGTCCTGGATTCGACCACGATCGAGTTCCACTACGCCTGGATCGCCAACTACCAGGAGGGGACGGTCAGCAAGGTCGACACCGACACCGGCGCCGAGGTGGGCCGCTTCGACTCGGTGCGGCTGCTCGACGTCCCCACCGCGCGTCCGGCGCACGAGGCGTGCGACTGGGTTTCCACCGGCAACTGTCCCTCGCGCACCGCCGTGGATCTCTTCGGCAACGTCTGGGTGGCGAACCGCGCCTTCGGCTCGCAAGGCACGGCCAGCAAGATCGCCAACCTCCCGGCCGATTGCATCGACCGCAACGGCAACGGCGTCATCGACACGTCCACCGACTGGGACATGAGCGGGACGATCGAGCCCGACTGCGACGGCAATGGCGTCTTCGACACGCTCACCACCGTCTGCACGGGCGGCGGGCCGCCGGAGTTCATCGGCCAGGACGACGAATGCATCCTCTTCTCCGTGAACGTCGGCGGCGTCGACTCCGTGCCGCGCGCGCTGTCGATCGAGCCGGGCACCGGCCCGACTGATCCCGGCGATGTCTGGATCGGCGCCTTCAACGAGGGCGCGTTCTACAAGTTCGACGGGGCGACCGGCACGCAGCTCGTGCGCGTCCCGGCGTTCGGCTCCGCCGGCATCGCCCCCTACGGCTCGGTGCTCGACGCGGCCGGCACGCTCTGGGCGGTGAACAACTGCTGCGACAACGGCGGCATCCGTCCGCTCGACACCGCGACCAACACGTTCGGCGCGCTCCGGGTGAAGCCCGCCTCGCTCGGCGCCGGCGTTTGCGACGGCGGCCCGCCCGGGCAGTACGGCATCGCCGTGGACGGCGCCGGGCGCATCTGGCTGGGGGGCTGGCCCTGCAACGCCGCGTTCGTGTACGACCCGGCCGCCGACACCTGGGCGCGCATCGACGCGCTGAACCCGGGCTACGGCGGGCGCGGCATCGCGGTCGACGGCTTCGGCCAGGTCTGGATGGCGATGCACCTCGGCGACTTCACGGGCGCGCGCGTAGTGCGGCTCGACGGCGCGTCGCTGACGTGGCTCGGCACCTACGACATGACGCCGCTGGGCGTAGACGTCCCCGTCGGCGTGGGCGTCGACTTCAACGGCTCCATCTGGACCGTGAACCAGTCCAGCTCCAGCGCCGTGCGCGTGCACGTGGACCCCGTCACCGGTGTCCCCTCGCCGCACCCCGTGACCGGCAACGTGATGGACGAGTTCCCCGTGGGGCTGGAGCCCTACACGTACAGCGACTTCACCGGCTTCGGGCTGCGGACGTTCACCGCGCCGTCCGGCACCTACGCCTTCACCGTCGAGGGGTGCGCGCTCGGCGCCCCCGCCGACTGGGACTACGTGAGCTTCTTGGCGACCACGCCCCCCGGGACTTCCGTGCTGATCAGCGTCCGCGCCGGCGACGACCTCGCGACCATCGACGCGCAGCCGTCGTTCGGCGACTGGTCGGCCTCCCCCGCCGAGCTGACCCTGCCGCCCGGCCCGGTGCCGTCGTCGCGCTATCTGAAAGTCACGGTGCGGCTCCTGTCCGCCGACGAGATCGCCACGCCGACCGTGTCCAACGTGGTCGTGCAATGGACCTGCATGTAGGCGGGCGCGCGGCGCGGCGTCACACGGCGGTGACGGGCGTCCCCAGCGAGGTGGCACGGCGCGGTGACAGTCGCGAGGGCGCCGTGCCGCAAGTGCGCGAACGGTCTGGCGCGCGCGCGGCGGCGCCGGAATTGCACTGCGCAAGCGACGATGCGGGCGCGTCCATCCATTCCGAGGGGGGGCCCGAGGGAGGAGGGCGCCGCCGCCGATGGGGCGCGGACGAAGATCCGTACGGCGCGCCCGCCCGCGAGCGCCGCGCTGCCGGTGCCCGCCGAGTATGGCGGGCACGACGTGTCGGGTGACCCGCGCCTGGGGCTGGTGCTCGACGACTACGTGCTGGAGGCGCGGCTGGGCGCGGGCGGGATGGGTGAGGTTTACGCGGCGCGGCACCGGGTCATCGGCAAGCGCGCCGCGGTGAAGCTCCTGGCGCGCGCGCTGGCGCGCGAGCCCGACATGATCCGGCGGTTCGTGAACGAGGCGCGCGCCGTCAACGAAGCCGGCAACCCGCACGTTGTGGACGTGTTCGGCTACGGCGTCACGCCGGCGGGCGAGCCGTACTTCATCATGGAGCGGTGCGACGGCGAGGACCTGCGCGCGCGGCTCGACCGGCTGCGCTGCCTGTCCTGGGCGCAGGGGCTGGCCATCGCCGGGCAGGTGCTGGACGCGCTGGTGGCCGCGCACGGCGCCGGCATCGTGCACCGCGACCTCAAGCCCGAGAACATCTTCCTGGTGCCGCGCGGCGGCGCCGACTTCGTCAAGATCCTCGACTTCGGTATCGCCAAGCTGCAGCGCAGCGGCGACGAAGACCGCACGAGCGCCGGCGTCGTGCTGGGGACGCTCGCCTACATGAGCCCGGAGCAGACGCGCGGCGCCGCCATCGACGGGCGCAGCGACGTGTTCGCCGTGGGGACGCTGCTCTACGAGATGCTCACCGGCGTGAATCCTTTCGAGGGGTCGTCGGTGCCGGAGTCGCTCCACCGGCTGCGCGAAGCGCCGGTGCGCCCCGTGCACCAGGTCATGCCGAGCGTGCCCGGCGAGGTGTCGGCGTTCGTGACCAAGCTCCTGGCGCGCGCGGCAGCGCGGCGTCCGACCGCGGCGCAGGCGCTGGAGGAGCTGGAACAGCTCGGCTGGATGGCCGATGTGGCGCGCGCTCCCAGCGGCGAGCTGCGGCGGCGCTCGTCGCCGGTGCCCGCTGGCGGTCCCCTCGCCGACACGCTGGAGCGCGCCGTGGGCGAGGTCGCGGGGCGCGTGCTCAGCCGGGCGGCCGCCGCCGCGGACGGCGACAGCGGACCGTGGCCGCAGCCTGTCCGCGGCCGCGCGCCGGCCCGCGGCACGGCTGTCGTGCTACGCAATCCGCGCATCGCCTGGGGTGTGGGGGTCGCGGCGGCGCTCGCCGGCGCCGCCGCCGCCGTCGCCCTGGTGCTGGGTCTGGGCGGCGAGGGCGCGCTGGGCGCGCGCGTGCTCCGCCTCGCCGGCGCGGACGCGGCCGGGGCCGCTGAGCCGCCCTTGGTGCGGCG
>DASYRF010000490.1:0-18696 GCA_036004705.1 Myxococcota bacterium | reverse complement strand
AAGTGCAGGGTGACGCCGTCGATGACGGTGGTATCGAGCACGGCGCTAACGTACCGGAGCGCCGCCGGCCCAGCAAGCGCCGCGGCCGGCGGCGGGCGCGCCGGGTGGCGGGGCAGCCTTCGTCTTGGACCCGCGGCGCGCTTCTATATAATGTAGCGCAATGGCAGACCTCTTCTTCCCGCAGTCCGTGCTCGACGACTGGGTCGCCCAAGAAAAGATCCAGCTCGACGGCACGAAGCTCGTGCTCAACGGCCGCACCTTCATGCTGGAAGGCGCGGTGCACGTGCTCAAGTGCGTCAGCGAGGACAAGGACCCGTACGACATCGTGCATCGCGTCAAGAAGCTCGAGGAGTTGCACGCGCAAGGTGCAGACGCGCTGGAGACGTCGCTCATCTTCAAGGAGCAGGCCTACGAGGTCGACACGGGGTTCATCGGCCACGTGGAAGAGAGGGCGATCAGTCGCGAGGCGGTGGCGGACGCGGCGCGCGCGCGGCAGATCCGGCGGACGATGTCGATCCAGATCGACTCGCCGGAGATGAAGGAAGCCCTCGCCGCGGCCGAGGCCCACAAGAAGAAGGAAGCCGAGAAGGCGGCGGCGGCCTCGGCGGCGACGGCGGCCAGCGCCGTCTCGGCGGAGGGGCGGATGCGGCCGGTGGCGAAGGACAAGGCGTCCCAGGACGCCGCGCGCATCGCCTCGGAGAAGCTCGCTCGCGACGCCGCCAAGGCGCAGGCGGCCGGCGCGGGCGCCGGCGGCGGCGCCGGCGGCAAGAAGACCGGATCCACTCCCCCTGCACCGGCGCCGGCGGCGGCCGCTCCCGCCCCCAAGGGCGGCGCACCGGCCTCCGGCAAGCTCACCGACGAAGAGCTGCTGACGAACTTCCTGCTCGAGAACCTCTGATGCTGCTGCCGCGGCTCCTGCACGGCGCGACCTTCCTCACGTACGCGGTCGCCGCGGTGCTGTACCTCGCGAACCTGGTCAAGGAGCGCAAGCCGGTGGCACGAGCGGCGCGCTGGACGCTGGGCGGCGCCGCCTTGCTGCACCTGAGCCAGCTCTTGGCCGACTGGGCCCTGGTGGCGGAGGTTCCGTTCACCGACATCCACGGCGCGCTGAGCTCGCTCGCGCTGCTGTTGGTCGTCGGCTATCTGCTCGTCGGGTTGCGGGCGGAGATGCCCGCCGCGGGGGCGTTCATCACGCCGGGCGTGCTGGCGCTGCTGGTGATCTCTGAGTTCAAGGCGCCCGGCTCGACGCTGCCGGCGCAGGCCGGCGTCATCCGCCCCATCCACATCGCCATGGCGATGGTGGGCACCGCCGCCTTCTTCATCGCCTTCGTGGTGGCGGTGATGTACCTGGTTCTGGAGCGCGCGCTCAAGGAGAAGAAGTTCGGCGCGGTGTACCACCGCTTTCCGTCGCTGGACGTTCTCGACTCCGTGAACTACCGCGCCATCGTGGTGGGCTTTCCGCTGCTCACGCTGGGCATCGTCACCGGCGCTCTGTTCGCCCGCAAGATCGACGCCAGCGTCACGCTCAACGCCTCGCACCTGCAGTACGGGCTGGCGGTGCTGGCGTGGCTGTTCTTCGCCGTCGTGCTGAACGCCCGCATCACCGCCGGGTGGCGCGGGCGGCGTACCGCGCTGCTGACCATCGGGGGCTTCGCCAGCGCGCTTGGTGTGCTGGCGGTGTACTTGGTGCGCTGAGCCAGGCGCCGCCGCATGCCCCTCGTCTGCATCGGCCTCAGCCATCGCACCGCGCCGCTCGACGTGCGCGAGAAGCTGACGTTCCCCGAGCCGGAGCTGGCCGACACGCTGCGCGAGCTGGGGACGCTGCCGGCAGTGCGCGAGGCGCTGCTGTTCTCCACCTGCAACCGCACCGAGCTGTACGCGGTGAGCGAGGTGCCCGAGGAGGCGGCAGGCGAGCTACGGAACTTCCTGGCGCGCAAGCGCGGCGCCGGCGACGAGCTGCTCGGCAAGGTGCTGTACGAGCACCACGGTGAGGCGGCGGTGCGGCACCTGTTCCGCGTCTCCTCGTCGCTCGACTCGATGGTGCTGGGCGAGCCGCAGATCCTCGGGCAGGTGAAGAGCGCCTACGCAGCGGCGCGCGAAGCGGGCGTGGTGGCGCAGGTGTTGACGCGTTGCATGGAGCGCGCGCTGAGCGTGGCCAAGCAGGTGCGAACCGAGACCGGCATCGCGCGCAACGCCGTTTCGGTGTCGTACGTGGCGGTGGAGCTGGCGCGCAAGGTGCTCGGGGATCTGGAGTCGCGGACGGTGCTGCTGGTGGGGGCCGGCAAGATGGGCGAGCTGAGCGCCACGCACCTGCGCCAGGCCGGAGCGGCGCGCGTGCTGGTGGTGAATCGCTCGCGCGAGCGCGCCGAGGAGATGGCGCGGCGCTTTGACGGCGAAGGGCACGGGCTGGAGCGGCTGGAGTCGCTGATGGTCGAAGCGGACGTGGTGCTGACGTCCACGGCCAGCAAGGACTTCGTCATCAGGCCGGACATGATGCAGCGCGTGATCCGGGCGCGACGGCGGCGGAGCCTTGTGCTGGTGGACATCGCCGTCCCCCGCGACGTCGATCCGCGCTGCAACGAAGTCGACAACGTCTACGTGTACGACATGGACGACCTGAACAAGGTCATCCAGGCCAACTTGCAGGCACGGCAGCAGGAGGCGCAAGGCGCAGAGCGCATGGTCGCCGAGGAGGCGGCGCGCTTCGAGCAATGGCTGGCGCGGCAGAAGGTGGTGCCGACGATCGTGGCGCTGCGCGAGCGCTACGTGGCGATGGCGCGGGCGGAGGCGGAGAAGACGCTGGCGAGCCTGGGCGGGTCGGTGGACGACAAGACGCGCGCGGCGATGCTGCGGCTGGCGGAGGGGCTGGCCAACAAGTTCCTTCACCAGCCGACGGCGGCGCTGCAGCGCGGCGACCCGGACCAGGGCGTGGTGGCGGCGCGCATGTTGTTCGATCTGCCAGCGGCCGAGGAGGGCGCCGAGGGGGACGCTGCAGAAGACGCGCCGCGCGCGCCCGCAGCAGCAGCGGCGGGCGGTGCGGGCACGAAAGGCCGCTCGTGACGGGAACGCTGCGCATCGGCACGCGCGGCTCGCCGCTGGCGCGCTGGCAGGCGGAGCACGTGGCCGAGCGGCTGCGCACAGCGCATCCAGGGCTGGCGGTGGAGCTGCGCGTCGTCAAGACCACGGGCGACAAGGTGCTCGACGTTCCGCTCGCCAAGATCGGCGGAAAGGGGCTCTTCATCAAGGAGATCGAAGAGGCGCTCGCGGCAGGCGAAGTGGACGCGGCAGTACACTCGATGAAGGACGTGCCGGCATCGCTGCCGCCGGGCTTCGCGCTGGCGGCTGTTCTGGAGCGCGCCGACCCGCGCGACGCGCTGGTGGGCTTGCCGCTGGCGGCGCTGCGCGCCGGCGTGCGCGTGGGGACGGGGAGTCTGCGGCGCGCCGCGCAGCTCCTGGCACGAGTGCCGGGGCTGGCGGTGGAGCCGCTGCGAGGAAACGTCGACACGCGGCTGCGCAAGCTGGACGAAGGGCACTACGAGGCGATCGTGCTAGCGGTGGCGGGACTGACGCGCCTGGGGCACGCGGCGCGCGTCACGGAGGCGCTCGACCCCGACGTGATGGTGCCGGGCGTGGCGCAGGGGGCGATCGGGATCGAGGTGCGCGCCGGCGACGAGGTAGTGCGCGCCGTTTGCGCGCCCCTGCACCACGCCGAGACGGCGCGCGCGGTCGGCGCCGAGCGCGCGCTGTCGCGGGCGCTGGGGGGGAGCTGCGAGGTGCCCGTGGCGGGCTACGCGCGGCGTGAGGCCGACGGCGCCCTCGTGCTCGATGCGCTGGTGGCCACGCCCGACGGACGCGAGCTGCTGCGCGAGCGACGCCGCGGCGCGGCGAGCGATCCCGAGGCGCTCGGGCGCGCGGCCGCCGAGGCGCTCCTCGCGCGCGGGGCCGATCGGATCATGCGAGCGCTCGGCGGCGGCGGGGTACGGCGGTAGCATGACTGCCTCCGATCAGCCGTCGCGGGGCGGCACGGTCTACCTCGTCGGCGCCGGGCCATGGGACGAAGGGCTGTTGACCCTACGCGGGCGCGAGCTGTTGGGGCGTGCAGGCGCGGTGTTCTACGACGCGCTGGCCAACCCGGCGCTGCTCCGCCACGCGCCGCTGGGCGCCGAGCGTGTGTTCGTCGGGCGCCGGGGCGGGCGCGCCGGCCCGCCCCTCGACGAGGTGTGCCGGCAGCTCGTCGCGGCGGCCGTGCGCCACGAGGTGGTGGTGCGCCTCAAGGGCGGCGACCCGTTCTTGTTCGGTCGCGGCGGCGAGGAGGCGCTGGCGCTCCGCAGCGCGGGCGTGCCGTTCGAGGTCGTGCCCGGCGTGTCGTCGGCGGTGGCGGCGGCGGCGTTCGCCGGCATCCCCCTCACGCACCGCGGCCTCGCCTCCACGGTCGTCTACGCGACCGGGCAGTCGGGCGAGGACGCCCCGCATGTCGACTTCGAAGCCGTGGCCCGGCTCGGTGGGACGCTCGTGCTGTTCATGGGCATCACCCGGTTCGAGGGCGTCGCGGCGGCGCTGCTGCGCGGGGGCCGCCCGCCCGACACGCCGGTCGCGTTCGTGCGCTGGGGGACGCGCGCCGACCAGGAGACGGTCGTCGCGCGCCTCGGAGACTTTGACGGCGACGGTGCGGGCCCCGGCGCATGCGCGGCGGCGCCGGTCAAGCCGCCCGCCATCGTCGTTGTCGGCCCGGTCGTGAACCTTCGTGCGCAGCTGCGCTGGTTCGACACGCGTCCGCTCTTCGGCCGGCGCGTGGTCGTCACGCGCCCCGACGAGCTCGAAGCGCTCGGCCGCAGCGACGAGCGCCTGGGTGCAGCGTCCGGCGGCGGGGCGCGGACGGGAGCCGGCGCGCGCACGGGTGCCAGCGCCGGCGGCGGGGCGCGGACCGGAGCCGGCGCGCGCACGGGTGCCAGCGCCGGCGACGCGACGGGAGCGGTTGCCGGCGACGACCCAAGCGCCGCCGCTGACGACGACGCCGCCGGTCCACGCAGCCTCGACGCCCTGCTGCGCGCCGCGGGCGCCGAGGTCGTGTCGTTCCCCACTATCGAAATCCTTCCGCCGGAGAGCTGGGCGCCGTGCGACGCGGCGATCGTGGACCTCGCTCGCTTCGACTGGATCGTGTTCACGAGCCCGCGCGCCGTCACGGCGCTGCTGGAGCGCCTGGCGCACCACGGGCGGGACGTGCGCGCGCTGGGCGCCGCGCGTCTGGCCGCCGTGGGGCAGTCCACCGCCGCCTGGCTGGCCGAGCGCGGTCTGCGCGTGGACGCCGTGCCGCTCGACGCTCGCGGCGAGGGCGTGCTCGCTGCGCTGAAAGGGCTCGTGACCGGCGCGCGCGTGCTGCTGCCCCGCGCCGCCGAGGCGCGCGAGGTCCTTCCGGAGGGCCTGCTCGCCGACGGCGCCGCCGAGGTCCGCGTGGTGCCCGTGTACCAGACCGTGCCCGCCCGCACCGATCCCGCGCCGCTGCGCGCGCAGCTCGAGGCGGGGCGCATCGACGCGGTCACCTTCACGAGCGGCTCCACGGTGCGCAGCTTCTGTGATCTCGTCGGGCCGGACGCCGCGCGGCTCTGTGCGCGCGCCACGGTCGCCGTCATCGGGGCCGTCACGCGCAAGGCCGCCGAGGCGTGCGGCCTGCGCGTCGACGTTCAGCCTTCCCACGCCTCCATCCCGGCGTTGGCGCGCGCGCTCGTCGAGGCCTTGCGGGCGCCGCCGGGCGCCGAACCGAGAGGGATCATCCCATGAGCCAGTTCCCGTCCGTCCGCCCGCGGCGCCTTCGCCGCACCGACACGATCCGCCGCATGGTGCGCGAGACGGTCCTGCGCGCCGACGACTTCGTCTACCCGATGTTCGTGAAGGCGGGCCAGGGCCTGCGCGAGCCAATCCCGTCCATGCCGGGGCAGTTCCGCTTGAGCCCCGACGAGGCGGTGGCGTTGGCGCGCGAGGCGTGGGCGCTGGGCGTGCCGGCCGTGCTGCTGTTCGGCATCCCCGAGGAGAAAGACGCCGTGGGCAGCGCCGCCGCCGACCCCGACGAGGCGGTGCAACGCACGGTGCGCGCGCTCAAGGGTGCGCTCCCCGACCTGTGCGTGATGACCGACGTCTGCCTGTGCGAGTACACGGACCACGGGCACTGCGGCGTGCTGGGCCGGGCGCCCGGCGCCGCCGCCGACGCGCCGCCCGAGGTGCTCAACGACCCGTCGCTGGAACGGCTCGCCGAAGCGGCGCTGAGCCACGCGCGCGCCGGCGCCGACGTCGTGGCCCCGTCGGACATGATGGACGGGCGGGTCGGGCACATCCGCCGCGCGCTCGACGACGAGGGCTACGACCACGTGGCGATCCTTTCCTACGCGGCGAAGTACGCCAGCGCCTTCTACGGGCCGTTCCGCGAGGCCGCGGGCTCGACGCCACGCCAGGGCGATCGACGCGGCTACCAGATGGACCCGGGCAACGCGCGCGAGGCGCTGCGCGAGGTGGCGCTGGACGTGGGCGAGGGCGCGGACATGGTGATGGTGAAGCCCGCCCTCCCCTACCTCGACGTCTTGGCACGCGTGCGGGCCACCGTGGATCTGCCGGTGGCCGCGTACCACGTGAGCGGCGAGTACGCGATGCTGGAGGCGGCGGCGCGCGCCGGCTGGCTCGACCGCGAGCGCGCCATCCTCGAGACGCTGACGTCCATCCGGCGCGCCGGGGCCGACCTGGTGCTGACCTACCACGCGCTCGACGCGGCGCGGCTGCTGGCCACCGCATGAGCGACCGGCGCGCGCCCGGCAGGCGGCCGCGGCCGCGGCCGCGCGGGGCGGGAGTGGCCCCGCCCCGAGGCAAGGAGAGGAGCGGCCGGCGGCAATGAATGAGCGCGCCGGGCTCGGCCGTCGCGCGCTGGCGCGGCTCGTCGACGCGTTGCCGTTCGTCGCCGCCGCGTGGAGCGGCCATCCGCTTCTCTACCTGCTGGGCGTCATGTGGCTGCTGCTGGCGGACGGCCTGCTGCCGTCGTCGGGCGGTCGCGCTTCGCCCGGGAAGTGGATCGCGCGCGTGTCGGTGGCCTGGTACGACCCGGACGCGCAGGCCCGCGCGCCCGACCTGCGCGAGAGTATCGTGCGCAACCTTCCCGTCGCCGGCGTGGCGCTCCTGGGCATTCACCCCATCGGCTGGGTGCTGCTTCCCGTGGTGGGGCTGGGCCTCCTTGGAACCGAGGTGTACCTCGCCCTGCGCGACCCGGAGGGACGGCGGCTCGGCGACCGGCTGGCTGGCACGATGGTCATGGGAAAGCGCACGTGAAGCGCGCTGCGCGGCGCCCCGCGCCTGCCCGCCACCCGCGCGCGGCGACGGCCCTGGCGCGGGCGGCCGTGGCGGCGGCGGTCGCCGTGGGCGCTAGTTGCGGGCCCGCCGCGCGCGATGGAGGCGGGGCCCTGGACGCGGGAGCGCTCGACGGAGGCGCCGACGGCGGCTCCGCGTGCGGCGGATCCGCGGGCTGGACGCCGACGGCGCTGGTCGGCATTCCGCCGGCGCGCGCGGCGCACACCGCCACGTGGACCGGCACGGAGATGATCGTCTTCGGCGGCCGCGACGCCTCCGGCCTCGCGCTCGGCGGCGGCGGGCGTTACCACCCGCCGACCGACCTGTGGGGCGCGCTGGGCGCCGCGGCCGCGCCGGGCCCGCGCGAGCTGCACACCGCCGTCTGGACCGGCGGCGAGGTCATCCTATGGGGAGGCCGCGACGGCCCCGCGCTGCTCGGCGACGGCGCCCGCTACAACCCGACGACCGATACATGGACGCCGACGGCGACGGCCGGCGCGCCGGCGCCGCGTGCCTACCACACCGCCGTCTGGACCGGGACGCAAATGCTCGTGTGGGGCGGCGCCGACTTCGCCGGAGGCTTGGCGACGGGCGCGCGCTACGACCCGAGCGTGGATTCCTGGGCGCCGATGGCCGGCGCCGGCGCGCCGCCGCCGCTCGACGCCGAGGCCGTCTGGACCGGCAGCGAGATGCTCGTCTGGGGCAGCGTCACCGCCGACCGCACCCAAGAAGGCGGCGGGCGCTACGATCCCACCGCCGACGCCTGGGCCCCCATGTCGCTCGCCGGCGCCCCGACCCCGCGCTACTCCCACGGTGTCGCCTGGACGGGCACCGAGATGGTCGTCTGGGGCGGCCTCGACGACGCCCTCGCCTACCTCGGCGACGGTGGTCGGTACGACCCAGCGGCTGACGTCTGGACACCCTTGCCTCAAGCCGACGCCCCGTCGCCGCGCGCGCGTCACACGACCGTTTGGACCGGCGCGGCCGTCGTCGTCTGGGGCGGCGCCGGCATCGACGCCGCCAGCGGAGGCGGCGCCATCCTCGGCGACGGCGCGGCCTGGTCTCCGGAGGCCGACGCCTGGACGCCGCTCCCGGCGATCGGCGCGCCCTTGCCACGCTGGTTCCACACCGCCGTCTGGACTTCTTGCGAGATGGTCGTCTGGGGCGGCAGCATGCCCGGCAGCGAAGTCCTCGCCACCGGCGGTCGCTGGGTGCCGTAGCCCGCCAGCACGCACCGGACGCCGGCGCGGAACCGGGACCGGAACGCGAACCGGAACCGGACCCCACTCGGATCCGGATCCGGAACCCGATGCGGAACTGGAAACAGGAACCGGAACCGGAAACAGGAACCGGAACCGGAACCGGAACCGGAACCGGAACCGGAAACCGGAACCG
The DNA here is from genome assembly GCA_036004705.1 of Myxococcota bacterium. Taxonomy (GTDB): domain Bacteria; phylum Myxococcota_A; class Polyangia; order DASYRF01; family DASYRF01; genus DASYRF01. The sequence continues at coordinate 9,975 of DASYRF010000490.1, read as the reverse complement.
GGACGGGACCTGGAACCGGAACGGGAACCGGAAAGAACCGGAACGGGAAACAGGAACCGGGACCGAAACCGGAACCGCGGGGCGCCGGGCCGCCTTGCTACGAGCCGGAGCCGCTGGGCTGATAGCATGCCGGCCATGTTCTCGGGGCGCGTGCCGCGCGATCTGCGGCCGAACCGGCTGACCGCGGCGCTGGAGGCGCGCCGCGCCGCGGGGGGGCCGGTGCTGGACCTCTCCGAGTCGAATCCGACGCGCGTCGGTCTGGACTATCCTGCGCGGCTGCTCGACGCGCTGGCGGCGCCGGGCGCGGCCACGTACGAGCCGGCGCCTACGGGTCTGCCCGCCGCGCGCGCCGCGGTCGCGTCGTACTACGCGGCCCGCGGCCACCCGATCGATCCCGCGCACCTGGTGCTCTGCGCCTCCACCAGCGAGGCCTACGCGTGGCTCTTCAAGCTCCTGGCGGAGCCGGGCGAGGAGGTGCTGGTGCCGGCGCCGTGCTACCCGCTCTTCAGCCTGCTGGCCGGGCTGGAGTCCGTGCGGGTGGCGCACTACCCGTTGCAGTACGACGGACGCTGGCACGTCGACACCGACGCCCTGCGCGCCGCGGTGACGCCGGCGACGCGCGCCCTGGTCGTCGTCAACCCCAACAACCCGACGGGCTCGTTCCTGCACGCCGCCGAGCTCGCCGCCATGGAGGAGCTCTGCCGCGCGCACGACCTCGCGATCGTGAGCGACGAGGTGTTCGCCGACTACGCAGACGCCGGCGGGGCCGGGGCCGGCGCCGACGCCACGCGCGTCCCGTTCGCCGCCGCGGCCGCCCGCGTGCTCACGTTCAGCCTGAGCGGCCTGTCCAAGGTCGCGGCCCTCCCGCAGATGAAGCTCGGCTGGATCGCCGCCGGCGGCCCGGAAGCCGCGCGTACCGCCGCCCTGGCGCGCCTGGAGATCGTGGCCGACACGTTCCTGTCCGTGGGGGCGCCGGTGCAGCACGCGGCCGCCGCGCTCCTCGCGCACGCGCCCGCGCTGCAGCGCCAGATCCGCGCGCGCGTCGCTGAGAACCGCGCGGCCCTCGGCGCCGCCCTGCGTGCCGCCCCCGCCGCCACACTTCTTCATGCCGAGGGAGGCTGGTACGCCGTGGTGCGCTGCCCGCGCACGATGTCCGAGGAGGAGCTGTGCTTGGCGTTGCTCGCCGAGGACGGCGTGCTCGTCCATCCGGGCTACTTCTTCGACTTTGCCTCGGAGTCGTTCCTGGTGTTGAGCCTGCTGCCGGTGCCGGCGCTCTTCGCCGAGGCGGCGGGCCGTTTGGCGGCGCGGATCGCGCTGCTCTGAGTCGGGGCACGCCGCAACGCGTCGCCCCGACTCAGGGATCACTCACATCGTCCAAGGTGGGAAGACGCTACTTGCGACCGCCGATGCCGGCCGCGAGCGGGCCGGGGCCGGCGCCCAGCGCGCCCCCCGCCCCGAGTCCCGGCGCCCCGCCGCCCCCGGGCGGGCCGCTGGCCGGCGTCTCGCCGCTGTGGTCCTCCATCAGCTCCACGTCCAAGCACAGCGACTGCAGCTCCTTGACCAGTACGTTGAACGACTCAGGCAGGCCGCTCTCCAGCACGTCCTCGCCCTTGACGATGGCCTCGTACATGCGCGTGCGGCCCACCACGTCGTCCGACTTCACCGTCAGGAACTCCTGCAGCGAGTAGGCGGCGCCGTAGGCCTCCATCGCCCAGACCTCCATCTCGCCCAGCCGCTGTCCACCGAACTGCGCCTTGCCGCCCAGCGGCTGTTGCGTGACCAGCGAGTAGGGTCCGATCGACCGCGCGTGGATCTTGTCGTCCACCAGGTGGTGCAGCTTCAGCATGTACATCACACCCACCGTCACGTCGCTGTCGAACGCCTCGCCGGCGCGCCCGTCGTAGAGCACCGTCTGCCCGCTGAGCGGAAGCGCCGCCCGCTCCAGCAGCTCCTTGATCTCGCTCTCCTTGGCGCCGTCGAACACCGGCGTGGCCACGTGGATGCCGAACTTCAGCTTCTCCACCAGCCGCCGCACGTCGGCGTCGCTCAGCGAGTCGACGAACTCGTCGAACTTGGGCGCGTTGAACGCGTGCTTCAGCTCGTCGCGCAGCTTGTCGGTCGACCAGCCAAGCCACATGTAGTAGTTGAGCCGCTCGCCGAGGTTGCGCGCCGCCCACCCCAGATGCGTCTCCAGGATCTGCCCGACGTTCATTCGGCTTGGCACGCCCAGCGGGTTCAGCACGATGTCCACCGGCGTCCCGCTCGGCAGGTACGGCATGTCCTCCTCGGGCAGGATGCGGCTGATGACGCCCTTGTTGCCGTGGCGACCAGCCATCTTGTCGCCGACCTGGATCTTGCGCTTGATGGCCACGTACACCTTGACCATCTTGATGACGCCGGGCGGCAGCTCGTCGCCGCGGCTGAGCCGCGCGATCTTGTCGCGGAACAGCGTCTCGATCGCGTAGACCTGGTCCTCGACGCTCTCGATGATCTGGTGGATCTTCTCCTCGGTCTTCTCCGCGTCCTCCAACTTGATCTCGCCGTAGTACTTCCACGGCACTTCCTCGAGCATCTCGTCGGCGATCTCGACGCCCTTCTTCAAGAGCACGTTGCCCTTGTCGTCCACCAGCTTCGCGCCCGTGGTCTTGTTCACCAACAGTCGCCGGATCTTCCGGTACGCCGCGTCGCGGACGATCTTCACCTCGTCCGCTTGGTCCTTCAGCAGCTTCGCCTTCTCCTGGTCCTCGATGTCCTTCGCGCGCTCGTCCTTCTCGGTACCCTTGCGCGCGAAGACCTTGGCGTTGATGACGATGCCCTGCACGCCCGGCGGCACGCGCAGCGACGAGTCGCGCACGTCGCCCGCCTTCTCCCCGAAGATCGCGCGCAGCAACTTCTCTTCCGGCGACAGCTGCGTCTCGCCCTTCGGCGTGATCTTCCCCACCAGGATGTCGCCAGGCTTCACCTCGGCGCCGATGCGGATGATGCCGCTCTCGTCCAGGTCCTTGAGCGCCTCGGGCCCCACGTTGGGGATGTCGCGCGTGATCTCCTCCTTGCCCAGCTTCGTGTCGCGCGCGACGCACTCGAACTCCTCGATGTGAATGGAGGTGAAGGCGTCTTCCTTCACCAGCCGCTCGCTGAGCAGGATCGAGTCCTCGAAGTTGTAGCCGCCCCAGGGCATGAAGGCGACGAGCACGTTCTGCCCCAGCGCCAGCTCGCCCGTCTCGGTCGCCGGGCCGTCGGCCAGCACCTCGCCGGCGCGCACGCGGTCGCCCTTGTGCACGATGGGCTTCTGGTTGATGCACGTGTTCTGGTTCGACCGCTGGTACTTCACCAGGTTGTAGATGTCGGGCTTGCCGCTGATGTCGCCCTGGCTGGCGTCGACGCGCACCACGATGCGGCTCGCGTCCACGCTCTCCACCACACCGTCGTGCCGCGCTACCACCGTGACGCCCGAGTCGCGCGCCACGATGTTCTCCATACCCGTCCCCACCAACGGAGCCTCGGTGCGCAGCAGCGGCACCGCCTGCCGCTGCATGTTCGACCCCATCAGCGCGCGGTTCGCGTCGTCGTGCTCCAGGAACGGGATGAGCGCCGCCGCCACCGACACCAGCTGGTTCGGCGAAACGTCCATCAACGTGACGTCCTCGCGCCGCGCCATGACGAACTCGCCGTTCTGCCGTGCCGAGACGAACGCGTCGGTGAACTTCCCCTTCTTGTCGATGAAGGCGTTCGCCTGGGCGATGACGTGCCCTTCCTCCTGCAGCGCGCTGTAGAACGACACCTCGTCGGTGACCCGCGCCTGCTCCACCCGGCGATACGGCGTCTCCACGAAGCCGAACTCGTTGACGCGCGCGTACGTCGAGAGCGACGCGATGAGCCCGATGTTCGGGCCTTCCGGCGTCTCGATCGGACAGATGCGCCCGTAGTGCGTCGGGTGCACGTCGCGCACCTCGAACCCCGCCCGCTCGCGCGTCAGACCGCCCGGTCCGAGCGCGCTCAGCCGCCGCTTGTGCGTCACCTCGCTCAGCGGGTTCGTCTGGTCCATGAACTGGCTGAGCTGGCTCGACCCGAAGTACTCCTTGATGACCGCCGACACCGGCTTGGCGTTGATCAGGTCGTGCGGCATGAGCGTCTCGATCTCCTGAGACATGCTCATGCGCTCCTTGATGGCGCGCTCCATCCGCACCAGGCCGATGCGGAACTGGTTCTCCATCAGCTCGCCCACCGCGCGCACCCGCCGATTGCCCAGGTGGTCGATGTCGTCGACCGACCCGCGGCCGTTCTTCAGGTCGATGAGGTGGCGCACCGACTCCAGGATGTCGCGCTTGGTCAGGACGACGCAGTCGAGCGGCTCTTCGCTCTTGAACTTGTAGTTCAGCTTCAGCCGCCCCACCGCGCTCAGGTCGTAGCGCTCGGGATTGAAGAACAGGTTCCAGAAGAGCTGCTGCGCCGTCTCCAGCGCCGGCGGGTCGCCCGGCCGCATGCGCCGGTAGATCTCCATGATGGACTCTTCCGGCGTGGCCACCTTGTCGACCAGCAGCGTCTCACGCAGGAAGCTGCCCACGGTGATGCCGTCGATGAACAGCACCTCCACTTGCCCGATGCCGCGCTCGCGCAGCTCGTCGACCTTGGCCTTGGTGAGCTCCTGGTTGCACTCCAGGACCACCTCGCCGGTCTCCTTGTCCACCACGTCGCGCGCGCTGACCTTGCCGTAGACGTCCTCCGGCCCGATGGCGATGCGCTTCAGCCCCGCCTGCTTGAGCCGCTTCAGCTTGGGGACGGTGAACTTCGCGTCCTTCTTCACCACGATCTCGCGCCCGACCTTCACGTCCATGGACGCGCGCTGCCCCTTCAGGAGGTTGAAGTTGACCTCCTTCTCGAACTCCTCGGGGCCGGTGAAGTGGATCGCCTCCGTCTCGTAGTAGTAGTTGAGGATCTCCTCGGTGGAGCCGCCGAAGTCCAGCGGCCCGGTGGGGCTGGTATCGGGCACGCCGCCGAGCGCGCGCAGCAGCACCGTGGCGGGCATCTTGCGCCGCCGGTCGATGCGCACGTACAAGAGGTCCTTCGGGTCGAACTCGAAGTCGATCCAGCTGCCGCGGTACGGGATCAGCCGCGCCGAGTACAGCAGCTTGCCGCTGGAGTGGGTCTTCCCCTTGTCGTGATCGTAGAAGACGCCGGGGCTGCGGTGCAGCTGCGACACCACCACGCGCTCCGTCCCGTTGATGATGAACGTGCCGTTCTCCGTCATCAGCGGGATTTCGCCGAAGTAGACTTCCTGCTCTTTCACGTCGCGGATCGACTGCGCCCCGGTCTCCGGGTTCGAGTCGAACACCACCAGGCGGATGACCACCTTGATGGGCGCGGCGAACGTCATGCCGCGCTGGCGGCACTCGTCCACGTCGTACTTGGGCTTGTCGATCATGTACGAGACGAACTCGAGACTGGACGTCTCGTTGAAGTCCTTGATGGGGAACACGCTCTTGAAGACGGCCTGCAGCCCGATGTCCTTGCGCTGCTCGGGCGGCACGTCCTTCTGCAGGAACATGTCGTACGACTTCTTCTGCAGGTCGATCAGGTTGGGGATCTCGATGATCTTGGGGATCTTCGAGTAGCTCTTGCGGACGCGGAAGTTGGACTGGATGACAGTCGCCATTTGGCCTCACGCACCAGCCGGGTATCGCCGGCCGATGAACCCCTTTTGGGCGGCACGAATCGGTGCGCACGCACCACACCCGCTCTGGGTGCGGCGCTCCCGATCGCCGATGAACCGACCTGCCCGGCCCTCGAGCGCGCACCACGGCTTCCGCGGGGTTCGCCGCGCGCGCACTTCGGGACCGGTACGACCTACTGCGCGTAGCACCGGGCTACTTGATCTCCACCGTCGCTCCGGCGGCCTCGATCTGGGCCTTGATCTTGGCGGCGTCCTCCTTGGAGACGCCCTCCTTGAGCGGCTTCGGCACGCCCTCGACCAGGTCCTTGGCTTCCTTGAGCCCCAGACCGGTGATCGCGCGCACCTCCTTGATGACGCCGATCTTGTTCGCGCCGAATCCCGTGAGGACGACGGTGAACTCCGTCTGCTCCTCGGCCGGCGCTGCCGCCGCCGCCGGGCCCGCCGCCGGGCCCGCCACCGCCACCGGCGCGGCCGACACGCCCCACTTCTTCTCCAGCTCTTTGGTCAGCTCGGCGATCTGCAGCACGCTCATGTTGCTCAGAAAGTCGACGACCTGCTCCCGCGTCACGTCAGACATTGCCGTTCTCCGATTCCCTGCGTCTTGGGGTTGCTCTTGCTCGTTCACTTCGTCTCGGCCGCGAGTGCTTTCTCGCGCGCCTGCAGTAGATAGAGGAAATTCGTCGGGGCCGCCGCCACCAGCCGCACGAAGGACTGCGCAGGCGCCTGGAACGTCGCCAGCAGCGTCGCACGCAGCTCGTTCTTGCCGGGCAGCTTGGAGAAGGCCTCGACCCCAGCCTTGTCGTAGGCCTCCCCTGCCAGCAGCCCGCCCTTGACCGTCACGCTCTCGTTCGTCTTCAGGAACTCGAGCGCGACCTTCGCCGGCGCCACCGGGTCCGTCGGATGCCACAAGAGGGCGTTCGTGCCGGTGAGGTTCTTGGCGACCTTTTCCCACGGGCTTCCGGCCGTGGCGCGCCGGAAGAGCCGGTTGGAGATGACCTGCACCGCCACGCCCTGCGGGCGTCCCAGGCGGCGAAGCTCGGTGATCTTCGCCACCGTCATCCCGCGGAAATCCGCGATGACCGCCCCGGCGATGGCGGGGAATTTCTTCTGCCAGCCGGCGATGATCTCGTCTTTGCGCGACCGAAGCATGGTGTCGTCCTTCCTACCGTTCTCACTGCGGCGGCGCCGCGCCGGGCGGAGCCCGCCGGCTGAACGCCGTCTCGCCTAGTCCGCGGCCGCGGCCGTCTGGAAGCCGGTCGTATCGATCTTCACGCCGGGCCCCATCGTCGTGGAGAGCGTCACGCTCTTCACGTATGTCCCCTTCGCCGTGGACGGCTTCGCCTTCATCAGCACGTCCATCACCGCCGTGACGTTGTCTTTCAGCTGCCCGAGCTCGAAGGACTTACGCCCGACCGGCGCGTGCACGATGCCTTCCTTCTGCGTGCGCAGCTCGATCTTGCCGGCTTTCGCCTCGCTGACCGCCTTGGTCACGTCGAAGGTCACCGTCCCGGCCTTCGGGCTGGGCATCAGCTTGCGCGGCCCCAACACCTTCCCGAGCTTGCCGACCTGGCCCATCATGTCCGGCGTGGCGATGGCCACGTCGAAGTCGGTCCAGTTCTCGTCGTTGACCTTGGCCACCAGCTCGTCGGCTCCCACCACGTCGGCCCCGGCCGCCTCGGCCTCCTTGGCCTTGTCGCCCTTGGCGAACACCGCCACGCGGATCTTCTTGCCCGTCCCGTGCGGGAGTGCGCAAGGCACGCGGATGTTCTGGTCGGCGTGCTTGGGGTCCACGCCCAGCCGCACCGCGATGTCGACCGACTCGTCGAACTTCGCGAAGGCAGCGCCCTTCAACAGCGCCAGCGCTTCTTCCAGCGTGTAGCGCTTGGCGCGATCGATCTTCGCCCGTCCCGCCGTGTACTTCTTGCCGTGCTTCGCCATGGGTCCGTCCTCGTCACACGATATCGATGCCCATCGACCGCGCGGTCCCGGCGATGATGCGCGAGGCGGCGTCGATGTCGTAGCAGTTCAGGTCGGGGAGCTTCTGCTTGGCGATCTCCTCGAGCTGCTTTTTGGTGATCTTGCCGACCTTCACCCGGTTCGGCTCCTTCGACCCCGAGCCAGGCTTGCCGTCGATGGCCAGGCCAGCCGCCTTCTTGATCAGCACCGCCGCCGGCGGCGTCTTGGTCACGAAGGTGAACGACCGGTCCGCGTAGACGGTGATCAGCACCGGGATGATCATCCCGTCGCCGTCCTTGGTCCGGGCGTTGAACTGCTTGCAGAACTCCATGATGTTGACGCCGTGCTGTCCCAGCGCCGGGCCCACCGGGGGGGCCGGATTGGCCTTCCCCGCGGGGCACTGCAGCTTCACGACCGCCGTTACCTTCTTCGCCATTGTCGCTCTCCGCCTTGCCTACGCCTTTTCGACCTGCATGAAGTCCAGCTCGACCGGCGTGGGCCGCCCGAAGATGCTGATGTGCACCTTGAGCTTGCCCTTCTCCGGCTTGACCTCTTCGACGATGCCGCTGAAGTTCTGGAACGGCCCGTCGATGACGCGCACGTTCTCGCCCTCTTCGAACTGCACGCGCGGCTTGGGCTTGGCCGCGCCCTCCGTCATCTGCGTCGCCAGCTCCTGGATCTCGTGCTCGGTCACCGGCGACGGCTTGCGCCCGTCCTGCTCGCCGAGGAACGACGTGACCTTGGGGGTGTTCTTCACCAGGTGCCAGGTCTCGTCGTCGAGGACCATCTTCACCAGGATGTATCCGGGGAAGAACTTGCGGCTGGTCGTGCGCTTGCGCCCGCGCTTCAGCTCCACGACCGACTCAGTGGGGATGACGATCTCGGCGAACTTGTGCTCCAGGTGGTTGGTCTTGATGCGCTGCTCCAGCCCCTGCTTGGCCTTGTTCTCGTAGCCCGAGTACGTGTGCACCACGAACCACTTGAACTGCGACGGGTCGATGGGCTCCGGCGGCGGCGGCGGCTCGGCGGCGCGGGCGGCGGCCTTGGTCTTGGCCGCCTTCGCCGGCTTCTCCGCCGGCACCGGCGCCCGGCCCGGCGCGCGCGAACGCGTCGCCTTGAGGCGCTCCTCCGCCGCCTCACGACGGGCACGGACGACGGCCTCGGCGTCCTCGTCCTCGCCGGGCTCCTCCTCCTCCTCGACCTCTTCGGCCTGGGCGAGGTCGGCGGCGTCCCAGTCGACGGGCTCGTCTTCCTCCTCTGGCTCCGCCGGCGCGGCCGGCGGTGGCGTCGCCGCGGCATCCGCAGCCGCAGGCGGCGCGACGGGCTCGCCGGCAGCGGCCGGCGCCTCGGGCGCAACCGGCACGTCACCCGCGGCGGCGGCCGCGGGCGCCTCCGGCGTGGCGGGCGTCTCGGCCGCCGTGTCGGCGGGCGTCTGCTGCGTCTCGGACGTCGGGTTCTTGTCGTCGCTCATCAGTACTTCTCGCTCACTCGTCCCGGCCCTCACACCGACTGCACTAGGTCGGTGATGTAGGACCAGAACAGGTCGAACAGCCCCAGGAAGACGGCCATGATGATCGTCAGCACGATCACCACGATGGTGGACGCGCGCGTCTCGTCCCGCGTCGGCCAGGTCACCTTCTTCAGCTCGGTCGCCACCTCCATGGCCCACCCGAACGCCCGCTGGTTGCGCCACGTGATGAACGTCGCACCGCCCGCCACGGCGGTGGCGATCCACGTCGTCTGCAGGAACCCGCCGAACGACCCCACGTCGTCGACGAACAGGTGCGCCACCGTCTCGAACAGGTGCGACAGGATGAATGCCAGCAGGATCCCAGCCATCCCAAAGGCCAGGTGAACGTAGCGGGTCAGGCCCATGCAGCACCCCCGTCACCCAGTACCGGCCCCAAAACGCTCCTCCGCTCAGGCTGGCAAAGCCAGCCTTCGCCAAGCCGGGGCGCCGCCCCGCGCCCCCCAGCGGGAGTTTTGGGGCCGGTTCCAGGGAGGTTGGCAGGGCAGGCAGGACTCGAACCTGCAGCCCCCGGATTTGGAGTCCGGTGCTCTACCATTAGAGCTACTGCCCCATCTCGGCCCATCAACAGGCTCACTACTTCGACTCCTTGTGCGACGTATGCTTGTGGCAGAAGCGGCAGAACTTCTTGAACGCCAGCTTCTCCGGCTTCTTCCGCTTGTTCTTCGTCGTGGAGTAGTTCTTGCGCTTGCAGTCCTCGCACTCCAGATGAACGATGACGCGGTCGCCCTTGGCCATGACCTTTTTCCCTCGCTAGTTGCCGCTACTTCACGATCTCGGAAACGACGCCGGCGCCCACGGTGCGGCCACCCTCGCGGAT
>DASYRF010000489.1:0-17455 GCA_036004705.1 Myxococcota bacterium | reverse complement strand
CCGATCGATCAAAGCCATGTCCGCCACCTCCTTGCCCCCTCTGGGAGGTGGCGGACATGGCGTGTCGATTCCGGAGGCGTGACCCCTCGGCGTTAGCGTGCGGCGTGCCAGCCCCACGCAGTCCCCTCGCCCGCCGTCGGGGCTGGCGCGACGCACGCCCGCCACGTCCTCTCCTTGGTCCCCCGTCCTTCCTGCCCTAGGTCGGCTTCAATCCCCGAATTTCTTTGGCCAGGGCGCGCAACTTTCGTGCGCAGTAGTCCGCGTCCTCACGTCTTGTCCGAGCCTCCTCGGGCTCGATAGGGGAGCTTGCCTCGCCCCGCGCAATGGAATCCAACGCGTTCGCGGCATCCTCGCAGGCGTTGGCCGCCTTAACAACGTCCTCGGCAGCCCTACTCAGCTTCTGCTCCCGACTTTCGCCGTCCGGTTCCGCGAAGTTCCAGTTCCAGGTCATCGACGTCATCCTCCTCGCCGCAACATGGTCGGCGCTCCTTGCATTCACGAGCAAGTGCCCGATCATCAGCCGAAGGTCCCAGCGGCGGCCACGGACTACGCGCCACCCCCCACCTAGTCAATCCCGCGCGACGAGGCCGTCTTCGCGGAAGACGTGCCGACGGGTGCGCTGGTCTTCGGTGTCTTGCCGGCTGCCTTTCGGTGCAGGCGGAGCGTGGTGGTATCGGACCGCGCGGTGGGGAGGGTGACTTCCGCGGGCGCGTACCCGGCCATGGACACGCGGACGCGCGGCTTGCGCGCGCCGGGCGTGGTCTCCAACTCGTACGGCGTCTCGCCGAGGTGCTCGCCCGTCTCGACGTCGTCGACGGCCGCGCCGCTGGGCACAGACTCGACGCGCAGGATGACCCGCGACTTCGCGCCTGGAGCAGGACGGCTCGTGGCGGGCGCCGGGGCGGCGTCAACGGCCGTGGTCGGCGATGGACCGTCGGCGGTGCCCTCCACGCGCGCGGGCGCGCCGGTCTTGGGCGCGTGTGGCTCCGGCGAATCGGGCGCCCTGGTGCGCACATCGCTTGCCGGATGTGGGTCGGAGAGGTCAGACCCCGCCTCGTCGCCTGCGCCGACGAAGCCGCCGAGCCACAGCACGCCCGCACCCGCGGCGGCCAGCGCGGCGACGCCGACCGCGACCAGCAGGCCGGCGGCGCGGCGCCCCGAGGGAGGGGGGCCCGGGATGGACTCCGCGGCCGCGAGCGATTGGCCGGACGCCGGCCGGGCCCGCTGCGTCTCCGCCGTGAGCGCGGCCGTGCGCGGGCCCGAGGGCTGCGTGCCGGCCACGGCGGGCCCCCCTGCGCCGGACCCCAGGGAACGCGGACCCGAAGAGGCCCCATCTGCCGGGATGGGCGCGAGCACGCCGTCCGGCGCGAGCGCCGCCTCCAGCTCCTCCATCGTCTGGAAGCGATGCTCGGGCAGCTTCGCGAGGCACCGCAAGACGATGGCCTCAAGGTCTTCCGAGATGCGGGGATCCTTGTCGCGCGGCGGGACGGGCGGCGCGGAGACGTGCTTCGCGATGACGCCGCCGGTGCTCTTCGCTTGGAACGGAACGCTGCCGGTCAACATCTCGTAGAGCATCACGCCGAGGGCGTAGATGTCGGTCCGGGCGTCGACGGTCTCGCCGGTCCCCTGCTCAGGCGACATGTAGAAGGGCGTCCCGAGCACCGCCCCGGTCTTCGTCTGCACCCTCGCCTCGACGTCGCTCCCCTCCATCAGCTTCGCGATGCCGAAGTCGAGCACCTTGACCCGGGCCGTGCCGCGGTCCTCCCTCTCGGTGACCAGGAAGACGTTCGGCGGCTTCAGGTCGCGGTGCACGATGCCCGTCTCATGCGCGAGCGCGAGCACGCCGGCCAGGCGCGCGCCGATCGCGCGCGCCACGGGCTCCGGCGCGGCGCCCACCTGTTCGAGAAATCGCTCCAGGCTTCGCCCGCGCAGGTGCTCCATCACGATGTAGGGCGTGCCGTCCGGCATCGTGTCCATGTGGAACACCTTCACCACAGCCGGGGAGTCGATCGCCGCCGCCGCCTTCGCCTCGGCGAAGAAGCGCTGCACGATGTCCGGATGGCTCGCCAGCTCCGGCAGGAGCAGCTTGATCACGGCCCGGTTTCGCAGGAGCGCGTGCTCCACGAGCCAGACGGCCCCCATCCCGCCCCGGCCGATCTCCTGGACGAGCTCGTAGTGGCCGACGCGATCTCCCGGGTTCAACTGGAGCCTCCCACACGCCTCCGAATCCGGCGCCCCGCCAGTATACCTCTACCTGCCGTTTGGCTGACACCGTGGACGGGCCCGGCGGCGCGCGCGCCGCGGGCCGCTTGACGGACGCCCGCCGGGCCGCTAAGAGGCCCCCTTTCTCGCGCGTCACCCAAATCGAAGGAGAAGGGGAGAGTCCATGGTGCAGGTTCCGTCGCCCGAAACGGACAGCCACGTCATCTTGCCGCTCGGCGAGTTTCACGTCGCGGCACTTCAACAGACGCCCGAGACGCAGGGGATGGTCGCCGCGTTCCAGACGACCCAGACCACGCTTCTCACGGCCGCGCGCGCGACGGAGGACGCCGCCCGGGCGCTCGTGGGCCCGCGCGTGGCGGTGCGCTTCGCCGAGTACGCCTTGGAGCAGGTGCTGCGCAGCACGGCGAACGCCGCGCACGACGCCGACAACAACCAGTCGACGGGGCCGGCGTTCCGCTCCGTGTTCCCCGGCGGCCTCGAGGCCGAGACCAGCCCGCGCGGGGCATCCCAGCTCCGCTCCGCGGCGGACGTCCGCACGCGGCTCGCCAACCAGCCGGCGGCGGCTGGCCTGAGGGCCACGTTCCTGCCCCGGCTCGACGCGGCGATCGCCGACTTCGGCACGAAGCTCGACACGCGCACCGCCGCCGGCCGCGCGCTGGGCGAGGCGCAGGCCGCGGAGAGCGGCGCGCGCGAGTCCTGGGTGGCGCACTACGATGGCAACGCCGGTGCCGTCCGCAACCTCTTCCCCCGCAACCGCGCACGCCAGGAGCTCTACTTCGACGAGTTCCGCGGCCGCGGTGCCCGCCGCGCGACCGACGACGACGCGCCGCCAGCGCTTCCCCCGATCTCGGGCGCTGGCTCCCCTACCGAGGGCTGACGAGGCAGCCGGGGCGCAAGCCTAAGCCGCGGGAGCGGTGAGCCCCTGGGTTGCCTCAAGCCGTGGCCTTGTCCCTGCGTCCCCCGGCAATCGTTGCCGGGCCCCTGATGAGGGTGTGGGGAGCGAAAATAGTCCAGTAGATTCAGCGTGTTGAATGTGCTTCGGCAAGCCTAACCTCGACTTTGCGATGTGCAAGTTGGGCTTCGGCTAACCAAGGCACGGACGCGAGGCGCGACACCCGTGCGCAGGTCCGCCGAAGCGCACGCGGCCGGCGGAAGCGCACGGCGCCAGCCGGCCGGCTCACCCACCGGCGCGCGCGCGAATGCGCGCCCGCGGTCCCGCGAAGGTTCCGCGAGCCCGCGAGCCGTGAGAGGGCCGGCGGACGCACGGTCCGGCGATGCACCGGCGCGGCGACAGGCGGCCAAAGCGCCACCTGTGAGAGCCGCGTCGAAGAACGCGGTGCGCTGCGGAGATTCGGCACAGACCGGTCACTGGTTCCAGCGAAGCACGTGCGGGCCGATGGCCACGGCCTGCCACCGGCCGAAGCCATTGCAGGTGCGCAGGTCCTCGGCGTCGAACGACAGCGTCGAATCCCCTGCCGCCAGGCAGAGGAGACCGGCCGGCAGTGGTTCGCAGTCGGCGGGGCGCGGCCAGCCCTTGGACGGGCGCTTCTTGGGACTGAAGGCGTGGCGGATGGGCACACGGCCGGGGGTGTGTACGGTCACGGCGCACGTCACGTCGCTCACAAAGCCGCCAGACGCGTCCAGGAAGCCCGCGTCGAACGAGCCCTTGGCCGTGCCGTCCCCGAGCTCGATGTGCGCCTCGCAGGCGCCGAGGTCGAAGGTCGCCTCCGGGGCCTCCGCACAGGCGGCGGCTGCACTCCACTTCGTGTCGTGGACGACATGGCGCTTGCCGGCGAAGACGAAGCCGAGCCACGGCGTCGCACCGAACTCGCAGGCTTCGAACTCGAGCAGGTCTGCCTTGCCTGGCGTACGCGGCGCGGCCTCCGGCAAGCCGGCGGGCCAGGCCCCCGCGGGAGGCTTCGCGTCCGAGCGGAAGAAGGCGAGGCGCGCCGGCGCACTGGCGCCGGCGGGCGGCGCGCACATCCACGACTCGGCGTCGGTCGCGTCGCCCGTGGGGTACTCCGGGAACGGCGCCGTGCGGCCGTCGGCCGATCGGTATCGGCACGCGCCGGCGGACGGCGGAACATCGTGGGCAGCCGGGGCCGTGGTCGATGAGCCGCGGGCGTCCGCGTCCGCGCGCGCCGCCATCCCAGCGGGCACCAACCAGCGCAGCCAGCGGTCGCCCACCAGCAGCGCGTGCCAGCCGGCATTGTCGCGGCCCCAGGTAGTCTCGTATTCCATCGGCAACCCGTCGACGAGTCCCGCGGTGGAGAAGATGGTGTCGCCGGCCGACAAGCAGAGCTGGTCCACCTCCGTCCCGGCGTCTAGGCCGGACGGCCAGCCGGTGGGCGGGAGGGCGTCGGTGGCGGGGCCGGGGATCCGGACGGGAAGGTGGGCCAGCCGCAGCGACAGCACGCCGGGCTTGCGCACGCGAATGCCGCACTCGATGAGCGTGAGAGAGTCACCGCTCATGGCGCGATCCCAGGTTTCGAGCCAGCGCATGGCGCACGGCGGGGGATCCGCGTCGATATCATCGCCGTCTTCGCACCCCACCGCCTCGAGGGCGCGGCAGTCCAGCACGTCCACCTCCGCCATGCCCGAGGCGCCACAGTCGCGTGCGGGGGGGGCCCCTGGCGGCGGGCGCATCGTCGCGGCGGTTTCCGTCGCGCTGGATCCCGGGCCGGCCGCGGCGTTCGACCCGTGACGGCCGCCGTGAGTCCGGTCCGGGGGCTCGCGCCCGCACGCGACCAGCGCGGCGGCGAGAGCCAACAGGGTTGCGCATGAGCGGCTCATGCCAGCCCTGCCGCCGGGGGTTCATCGGTCTCGAGGTCCCAGTCGGACACTGGCTCCTCGACGTCCGACTCCGTGCCCGCCAGCGCCAGCGTCGGCGCGGCCTCTTCGGCGGGATCGGCGGTCGCCGCGTCGCCCAGCGCGCCGCACTCCAGCTCGGCGTCCTCGGCTGCCGGCGTGACCGACGCCATCAGCGGGGTCGCGTAGAGGGCGTCGCCGGCATGGAACAGGTGCGGCAGGAACGCCGGCCAATCCCAGGAGATCCGCGTGTGGTCGTAGTAGTCGGGGCCGCGGTGGGCGTTGTCCGCGCGCAGGAAGACGACATTCCCAGGCGGCGAGCGTCGGGCGCCGAGGCCGGCGCCGCGCGGCGCGCCGGGCTCGAGCAGCGCGGCGCCGAGCTTCTTCGCCAGATCCTCGCAGTGCGTCTTCACCGGGGGCGGTTTGCCCTTGCGGCCCGTCTCGTCCACACGCCAAACAAACGTCGCGCGACCGCCGCTCTCGATGAACCGTTCCGCGTGCGGCATCGAGGTGTGCTCCGGCTTTCCCGTCGCCCAGTACGCCGAGTCGAGGAACCCAATCTCGCCGTCGTCCGCGCGGAGCCGCGCCGCGATGCCAGGGTCCTTCAGCCAACTCGTCAGCACGGGTTGGCCGCCGCCGGAGTGGCACAGCAGCGTGATGCCCTCGAACGTGACGCCCGGATGCAGCTCGCGCACGAAGGACTCGACCTTGGCCAGCGCCTCCCAAAACATTGATGGTTTGGACCACTCGTTCCAGCGCCAGCCTTTCACGCCGTTGCGCGCGTCTTCCAGCACTGCGACGGCGACATTGTGGCCGGCGGCGTTCATGCGGGCGATGTGCTCCGGGACCTTCTTGGTGATCCAGACCCAGTCCGCGTTCTTGGCGTCCCCCGCGGCACGGTTGCCGTGGACGAACACCAGAAGGCGAAAGCGCCGGTTGTCACCGCGCGGGCTGTCGCAGGGGCGCAGCGCCGTTCGGGCCACCTCGACGATCATGCGCTCGTGGCCGGAGGAGCCGACCTCCACGTGGCGGCGCGTCGGCGTGTCAGGTACGCGGATCGGCCCGCTGGCCGGCTTCGCCGCGCCCTTCTTCGCGGCGCCGGCCTTCGCGAGGGGCCGGGCCGCGGGCTTGGCGGCGGGCGCGCGGTACTCCACGTGGACGCATTTGTTCTTCGCCTCCTTGATGCCCTTCTTCTTCATCTCAGGCGTCGGCACGCCTTCGTATCTTACGAGGACGGGCGCCGAATGATAGGTCGTGATCGCCTCCACGTGCGCGAAGAGGGCCGCGAGGTCCGCCGCGGAGGTGTCCACAGCCAGCCCGGCGATGTGCAGCGACGCGTGATACGTACGGGGCGTAAGGCCGTCGCGCGCCTCCTTCGGCCAGGTGACCGTCGCCGGCACGGCGATGGCGTAGTACTTGACGACCTTGAGGAAGACAGGCATCCAGTGGTCCACGTCCTCGAGCTTTATGTCCTTCACCGGCACGGGCGAATCGGCGAACGACACGAGGCCCTCCTTCTCTAGTTCGCTGGCGAAGTGTTTGAGGGTGTTGAGCTGTGTTTGCCCCGAGCGCTTGATGGACGACAGCGCGGCGGGCGCGACGGGCGGGTCGGCGCGCGTCCCGAGCGCGAACAGGAGCACGCAGACGTCGAAGCCGTACTGCGAGACCCGAACGCCGGCGGTCTTCACGTCCTCGCGGCGCATCCGCACGAGCGTCAGCTGATGCGCGGCGTCCGCGCGGGCGTCGCCCGCCACCGCCCGGACGAACACACGCACTGTGCGGTCGGCGAAGGCAGTCCCGGGGATGCGCTCGAAGGTCACGTCGGCACGGTCGTCGTGGGCGGCGACGACGGTCGCGGACGCCACGGCGGCGCCGTCGATCGTGACCAGCTCCGCGCGTACTTCGCGGCCCTTCAGCCGCGCGCCCCGGACTGTCACGCGCAGCGGCGGGCTCAGCGCGGCGGCGGGCTCAACGAAGAGGACTCCCTCCTCCGGGCAGGACAGCAGCGTCGGCACGGTGCGGACCGCGCCGTCGTCGTCGCCTGCCGCGCGGATCGTCCAAGCCGGCACGTGGTCGACGGCCACGTCGGTCACGCGCGGATCCTCCTCGGCCTCGTCGCGGGGCGGGAGCGCCGTCGCCGTGGCCTCGTCGTGCACGTCCGGCAGATACGTGAGATGTGCGCGCGCCGTCAGGCGCGTGGGAGTGTCGAACGACGTGACGAGCTTGAGGCGGGCCGGCTCGCCCTCGATCAGCGCCGGCTCCCAGGTCGAAAGGGTCTTGCCGGTCTCGTCGTCCACGAGCGCCACTTCGGCGTTGCCCGCGGGGCGGCCGTACAGCGTCACCTTGACGATGCAGAACACGCGGTCGTCGAAGAGGCCGCCGGGCGAGAGCGTGTCGAGCGACACGCGAAGTCGGGCGCGCGGCGCTGGCGGCGGCTCGGGCGCCGGTGGGCCGGTGTCCAGCGCGCGGTCGAGCTCGACGTCGCGCGGCGCCGTGCTCGGCGCCGGATCGACGGGCGGCGCGGGCTCATCCCCATCGGCGACGAGGACGCAGCCGACGCACTGGCGGCCCGTGTGCGGGTAGATATCGAGGTTGTGCTCCACGTGGAAGGACCGGCTCACGACGGGTCCTCGTCGCGCGGCGTGGCCGCGCCGGCGCCGTCCTGCGGTGCAGCCGCGCGCCCGCCGTCCGCCGGCGCCGGTGCGGGGCGCAGGGGACGCAGCGCCGGAACGGCGGCGTTCGCGCGCCGCGGGCGCCACTCCGCGCCGGGGGCAACGACCCACGCGAAGGCCGTGGCGCGCGCCGTCGGATCGTCGAGCAGGTGGACCTCGCACCACAGCTCGCAGTCGCCGGCGAACGGGAACCTGCCGGGGAGGCGCGCGGGCGCGCCGGAGGTCACGTCCATCTCGAGGTCCCGCAGCACGTCGTCGGTGCGGCCGTCGTAGAGGGCGAGGCGAGCGCGGGCGCGCGGGCGGCCGTGCAGGTAGACGAAGACCTCGTAGGCGACCCACGGCGTGGCGCCCGCCTTCTCGACACGCACGTCGAGCGCGGCGATGAGCTGCGGGCTGCTGTTGAGCGCCGCGAGCGCCGGAAGGCCCGGCGGGAAGACGGGACGCGCGTCCATCATCAGGCGGCGCATCGCGCGGCGCGCGTCCTGGTACTGCGCTTTCGGGGGCTTCGTGGCTCGGTCGTCGTCCATCGGCGCGTTCCTCCCGCCGCGTGGAGGCTGCAGCCGGTGTGCCGGCGGAGAAATTTGGCTAGGGGGGTCCGGCGCACCGGGGTGCGTTTTCACCCTGGAAAGGGATGCCCTAGCCAAATTAGCCGTCCCAGAAGCGGAGCACCAAAAGTGGCTAGGGCTTGACGGCGACCACTCGTGTGGGGTCGGCTGTCCCCGACGCGCTGGGGTCGGCTGTCGCCGGCCGGGCGCGGGACGTCACGAAACCCGTGGAGGATGGATGGCGGGCGCGGCGCGCGACGGTAGCTCGAACCACCCCTGGACGCGCGTGCGCCTCCTGGATCGGTTGAAGCGCCTCGCGGATCAAGGGCGTTCACTGAGCTCGCACGCGAATCCAGGGATGCGGGCCGCGGCGGCGCGGCTCTTCGGTGGGTGGCGGCAGGCGCTCGACGCGGCCGGCGTGGCCGGCGTGCGCCGCGGGCGCCCTTCACACGCGGCGCCGAGGGTCAATCCGTCGCGCGACCCGCTCGATTGCCTCTTCCCGTGCGCGCGCTGCGGGGCGCCGCAGAGCGACCTGGCCTCGCACGTCGTCGAGGCGCACCAGCTCTCGCCGCGGCGCTACGAGGCGGCCTACGGGCCGATGCCGGATCAGCGCGCGGTGCGGCTGCGCGTGTTGGCCGCGCTGCGCGAGTACGTCGACGCGAACGGCCGGACAACCGGCACGGAGCTGGCGCGGCGCGCGCCCGCGCTGCACGACGCCGTCCGCAAGCTCGGCCTCTTCGACAGCGTCGATGCGGCGCTGTCGTACGTGGCACTGGGGGCACGATGAAACGAACCTTGCCGTTCAGCCGGTCGGAGCCGCGCATAGTCCGCATCCCGTCGCCGGAGGCGCGCTCCTCGGAGGCCGCCCTCGAGCGCGCGATCGAGGACCCGGCGCGCCGCTTCGACCTGTGGGTACACCTCTTCCCGACGGTCGACGCCGCGCTCGCGCTGCGGGCGCGTCTCGCCGAGCACCGCGTCACCCAGCACATCGCGCTCGTGGCCGTCGTGGAGGAGATCGACCGGCTGCCGGGCGCGCGCGCCGTGGTCGCCGCCGAGCGCGGCCGCGACGGCGGGCTGGCCGCGGTGCTCCCGGCGTCGGCGGGGCGTGAAGCGCTCGACCAGGCGAGCCTGGTCCTGATCGAGCGCCAGCGCGCGGCGGGACGCCACGGAAAGGTGCGCGACCTCCACCTGGCGGCCGAGGCCGAGGAAGAGCGGCTGCGAGCGCTGGAGCACAGCCTCGCGCGGCGCATGTACGGCGCCCTGACGGCGCTCACCGGAACCGGGACGGAGGGCCTCGTCGGCCCGCTCGACAAGTCGATGGAGGCCTTCGAGCGGCTGTGCGTCAGCCGCGCGCTGGCGGAGTTCGAAGGCGACGTCGCGACGGCGCGCCGCGTGCTGAAGGTCTCGCGCTCGCGCTTCTACCGCCTTCTGGAGACGCACGCCCTGCGCCACCTGGTCGAGCGCGACGAGCCCGGGAACGGGGACGACGAAGAATGAGGCCGCCGCGCGTGTGTTCGAGCGGCCGTCGAGGGTGGGCCGAGGATCCTTTTTCCCCACGGGGAGGAGGCTTGATGCGTCTGCAAGCAGCGGTTCTGGCGGTGGCGGGGTTGGTCGTGCTGTGGCCGGCAGTCGCGCCGGCGGAAAGCGCCGATGCGGTCTTCGAAGCAGGCAAGGCCAAATTTGCGGCGGGGGACTTCAAAGCCGCCGCCGAGCTCTTCCAGCGCGCCTACGAGATGGAGCCCAACCCCAGCTTCGTCTATTCACGGGGCTCGGCGCTGAGGCGGCTGAACGATTGGGCCGGCGCCGCGCTGGCGTACGAGGAGTACCTCCGCATCGTGCCACCAGCCGATCGCCCGGACGAGCGCCCCAAGGCCGTCGCCTACGCGTCGGAGATGCGCCTCCGCCTCGGCATCTCGCTGAAGGAGGCCGGCCGCTGCGCCGACGCCATCACCGAGTTCATCCATTCATTGGAGCATCTCCCGACGGCTGGCTCGCCGTGGGTGCACCTGGGCCTGTGCCGCGAGGACATCGGCGACAAGAAGGGCGCGCAAGCCGCCTACGAGCGTGCGCTCGCCGTCAAGGACCTCGATCCGGCGCTCCGAACGGCGGCGGAGGCGCGCCTCGCGGCGCTCCGACCTCCTCCCGCGCTCGACGCGGCCCCTGCGGCACCGACGAGAAAGAAGACACCCGTCGCGCTTCTCGCGGGAATCGGAGGTGGCGTCGTCGCGGCTGCCGTCATCACGGTGGTCGTGGTCCTTGTGGCCGGTGGCCCGCGCCCGGTCGACGTCGGCGACCCCGCGCGCGGCATCATGACACAGGAGGGATGGTGATGAAGACGACCCACGCGCGCATCCCCACGGCACTTCTCGCGGTCGCGGCGCTCGCAGCAGGAACCTCCGCCTGCTGGAAGCCGCGCGAGGCCGGGCTGTTCGTCACGGTTGAAGGATCGGCGCCGGCCCCCATCGCCTCCTTGGCCGTCGCGGTGCAGAACGTTGCATCAGGCGAAATGCAGACCAGCGTCTTCGACCTGATGGCCGGCGAGTCAGAGATCACCCTTCCGACCGACCTCGGCCTCGTCCTGCGCACCGACGGCCCCGGCGCGCGGGCCGGAACCCTACGTGGCGCCTTCGATGTCTGCGTGACCGCGCGCGACGCCTCCGACGCCCCGCTGTCCTCGGGCTGCTCCTCGGTCACGCTGGAGCCCGGCGAGACAGTGGACGTCACCGTCACGCTCCAGCCGCCGGCCGGCTTCTGCGGAGACGGCGCGGCCGACACGGGAGAGGAATGCGACGGCGCGGACCTGGCGAGCAACGACTGCTCGACCGTACCCGGCGGCTTCAACGGCGGCACGCTCGGCTGCACCACCGGCTGCACCTTCGACACGGGCGGTTGCACGAACACCTGCGGCAACGGCGTCCTCGATCCCACCGATCTCTGCGACGGTGGAGACGTAGGCGCCGAGTCGTGCGCCACCCAAGGCTTCGGCGACGGCACGCTTGGCTGCGCGCCGGATTGCAGCGCGTTCGACACATCCGGTTGCTACTACCCGCCAACCGTGCCCGTCCTCCGCGCGCCTCTGAACGGGTCCTACATCGGGACCATCTTCGTGATGGGAACGATGCGCCCGACATTCAGCTGGGAAGCCGCCATGAGCATGGGCGGGCCGGCGATCACCTACGAGCTGCAGTACTCGACGAACGCGACGTTCCTCACCGGAATCGTGACGGAGATGGTCGGAACGACCACGTTCCAGCCCGTTAGCGACCTCCCCTTCACGGCTCTGCCGCCGGTAGGAGCGCGGTACTATTGGCGCGTGCGGGCATGCGCGGGCGCGGCTTGTTCCAGCTACTCGCCCGTCTGGTACGTCAACGTCGGCCGCAGTCCCCGGGACCACGACGGGGACGGTCTAGCGGACGTACTGGTCGGAGCGCCGTTGGCGGACGGCTTCGGTGCAGACTCGGGCAGGGCCTACGTGTTCCTAGGGGGCACCGGAGCATCACTGAACGGGGGCGCAGACGGAACTCTGCTGGGGACGGCCGCCGACGATCAATTCGGTTACAGCGTGGCGTGGGCAGGCGATCTGAACGGCGACGGTTTCGCGGATGCCGTGATCGGGGCGCCCAACGACGATGTGCCCGGCACCGATGCCGGCCGGGTCTACGTGTACCTCGGCGGACCGGCCGCGCCCTTGGACACGACAGCCGACGCTGTGCTGGACGGTGCGGCTGCCAACGACGCGTTCGGCTACGCCGTTGCGGCAGCGGGGGACGTTAACGGCGACGGCTACTGTGACATCGTCGTAGGCGCCTACCTGAGCGACGCGGGCGGCGTGGACTCCGGTGCCGCCTACCTTTTTCTGGGTGGACCGGGAGCTTCGTTCGATTCGACGCCCGACGCGGTGTTGTCGGGGCTCGCCGCCAACGATCGGTTTGGTGCTTCCGTCAGCGGCGCCGGCGATACGAACGGCGATGGTTTCGCGGACCTGGTCGTCGGCGCCTATTTCAGCGATTCACCCGCCTCGAATGCCGGCTCGGCGTACATCTTCTACGGAGCCGCCGCGATCGACACGGCCCCGGACGCCACAGTCACTGGAAGTGGCACCAACGCGAACTTCGGAATCGCTGTGACCGGCGCAGGCGACGTGGACGGCGACGCCTTCAGTGACGTCCTGGTCGGTGCCTGGCAGGACGCCACGGGTGGGCCCGACGCGGGGGCCGCATTTCTGTTCAGGGGCGGTGCCGCCTTTACTGCCGCGCCGGCGGGCACCTACGTTGGAAGCCTTGCCGGCGCCCATTTCGGCGAGTCTGTGGCCTCCGCCGGCGATCTCAACGCGGACGGGTACGACGACGTGATCATCGGCGCACCGGAAGACACGAGCGGCGGGTGCAGCGCGGGCGCAGCCTTCGTGTTCTTCGGGGGACCTGGCCCAATCATCGATACGTCGGTGGACGGGGCCGTCATGGGGACGACAGAAGACTTCCTCGGCATCTCTGTAGCGGGCGTGGGGGACGTCAACGGAAATGGGTACGATGAGGTGGCCGTCGGGGCGAACGGCAATGACTCCGTGGGCATCGATGCTGGAAGGGTGTACGCGTACTTTGGCGGCCCAGGAGCCTTCGACGCCACGCCGAACGGAACCCTGAACGGCGTCTCTCCCGGCGACTTCTTTGGAACGTCGGTCGCCCGGTAGGTACTGTGGCTCACCGATAGGTGCTGTCGCTCACATGATGAGGGAGCAGTCGCCGGGAGTTGGCGCCGAAGGGCGAATCCGCCACGTGGTAGGCCCGATGCGCTCGATGCTGCTGTCCGCGGGCGCATCGCCCACGTCAACAGCGCCCGGTGTGTCGGTCTCGTCAAACAGCATGTTGTTGTTTGAGAGCGGTGTTCCATAGATCACAGCGTCGAGGATGTCTGGAAGCATCGGATTGGTCATGTCCGTAAGCGCCACGCCGTCGGCGTCACAGGCGCCGGCGGTGGTGCTGCAGGAATTCTGGATGTCCGTCGTGAAGGTTCCTGCGCCGGGCCCGACGAGCATGCACTCGCCGGCGAGGATCATCGTACCGGCCGGGAACGTGTGGATCGTGACGTAGCTCGTTCCGCCGTTCTCGATCACGATGTTGCTCAGGTCTCTGTCCACGCTACTTCCGTTGTAGAGCTCGACGAACTCCATGCCGGTGTCGGTGCCGGCGACGTCGTAGAGGACCTCGGACAGGGCCAGCGTCGTCACGGGCGTGCCCATGATGTCGGTCACGGTCACGTCGCTCGTGAACACGTCGGCGCCCAGCGTCGCGGTCACCGTCACGGGGCCGCCGATCGTGACGCCGGTCACGTCGAACATCGCCATCGTCGCCGCCTCCGGGACGACGACCATCGCGGGCGCGGCGACCGTGCCCGGATCGGCGCTGGACACGAGCACGCCGACACCGCCACTGCCCGCCGGGGGCGCGGCGCTGAGCGTCACGGTCAAGGGGGAGGTCAAGCCGACTTGCACCGTGGCGGGGTCGGGCGCGAGCCCGGTCAGAACCGGGGGCGCGGCGTCGACGTAGACGGCCGCCGTCGCGTCGACGGCAGCGGTGGGACAGGCGGCCGCGGTGGCCGCCGAGATCGTCGCGAGCGTGCCGGCCGCGGTCCCGGCGCCGACGCTGACGGCGACGGGCGCGCTCAGCGCGCCGGCGGTGACGGTCACCATCGCGGGCACGGTCACGCCGGCGTCGCTCGACGACACGCACACGAGCTGCCCGCCCACGCCGGCGGGCGCATTGAGGCGCGCGTTCAGGGTCACGGCCGCGCCCGGCGCCACGACCGAAGGCGTGGGCTCCAGCGCCGCCACCGAGCTGACAATGACCATGTCGGCGAGGTCGCGCGGCAGGAGCTGCGCGAGCTGCGCGAAGGCGTTGAAGGTCATCACGCCCGTGATCGACGAGAACGTCGTCCCCACCGTCGGGAGCGTGTAGGCGAAGAGGAAGTCGTCGACCTGCAAGCCGAACATGGGGTCGTTCAGGATGAAGACGCCGAACATCGCGTCGAGCGCCACGACCGAGACGTCGATGACCTGCACGAGCACGCCTTCGAACTGCTCCGAGAGCGCGCCGCCGGTGGCGACGTCCGCGGGATCCACCATCACCGGCGCGGGGAGCGCGTTGCCCGACGACACGATCGTCACGTCGCTGACGAAGTCGAGCTCGGTGACGGTCTCGGGGCCGACCCCGCCGTCGAACTCGGTGAACTCGGCGGTGATGTTGATGACGTCGCCGATCTCCACGTTCCACATGCCGACGGCGCTCGTCGGCACGAAGACGAACACGCCCGAGTACTCGGGCGCGCCGGTCTGCTCCTGGATGAAGAAGCTCTTGCGCGCCCCGGCCGGCGTCGTCTCCACCGCCGTCACGATGACGTCGTTGATCGTCACGATGGACGAGTCGGGGACGAGCATCGCCGCCGCCCGCAGCGCCGGGTCCTGCACGTCGCGGATCGTCACGGTCGCCGAGACGACGCACGCCGGATCGAACTCGCAGTCGAAGTCGTCGCAGTCGATGTAGGGGTCGCCGTCGTCGGAGATGCCGTTGTCGCAGATCTCCACGCCGGTGCCGCCGCCGTCGATGCCGTCGCTGGAGTCGGGCGACGGGCCGCCGCCGTCGGTCGAGCCGCCGCCGCCCGAGTCGCGCACCACGTGCCGCTGGCAGTCGCAGCCCGCCGCCGCCGCCGCCGCCGCGCCGAGCGCGACGAGGCCGATCGCCATCACGAGCGCCGTGCCGGCGCCGCCAAAGGACTTCATGGTTCCTCTCCTTACAGGTGCGCGGGGGCCTTAGCACGCGCCGCGGGCGCCGGCAATCGCGCTCCGCGCCCGGGTCAGGGCATGCACATCGCGGCGTAGGAGGCGCCGTTGATGGCGCCGTCGTGGCCATTGCCGCTGGAATCCAGGGCGGTGACGCCGGCACCTTCGTCGAAGAGCCACAGGGCGAACGTGCTGGCGTCGGCGGTCAGGGGCATGGGGCTGAAGCCGGCGGTGTAGCGCACGACAGTGGAGATGCGCATCGAGTCCACCAGCCCGTCCAGCTCGTTCATCATGCCGTTGGCGTCGGCGCCGAGCACCAGCACGCCGGTCAGGTCGGTCGTCGTGAGCAGCGCCGCCGACACACCCACGCTCACGCCGTCGACGAACACCGTGGCGATCATCGTGAGCGGATCGAACGTGCCGGCGACGTGATGCCAGGCGCCGGCGGTGAGCGCCGCGGGGGCGCTCGTCACGCCGGTCGTCCCGTCCACCAGGAGCTCCAGCATGTCGCCGTTGGCGCGCAGGGTGGCGCCGCTCATCTGGTTGCCGACGAGGGTCTGCAGCCCCGTCATGGGGCCGGTGAAATTCACCCACGCCTCGATGGTCACGTCGGCGGTGATCGTCGCCGCCAGCAGGTCCACCGTCACGCTGTCGGCGGTGCCGTCGAACGACAGCGCCGAGCAGACAGGCGCCACGGTGGAATCGGTGCCGGGGACGGCGTCGGTGCCGGCGCCGCCGGAGTCGGTCCCGGTCGTGCCGCTGTCGGCGCCGACGGCCGAGTCGACGCCGGGCGTGCCGCTGTCGTAGATGAACTTCGCCTCCAGCACCTGCGTGTCGGCGGTGACGCTCGTCGGGCCCACCGATGCGGTCAGCGTGGCCATGCCGATGCCGCGCGCCCGCACGCCGAAGTCGGCTGTGAACGACCCGGCCGGCACGTCCACCGCGCAGGACCCGTCGGAGTCGCAGGTCACCGCCCCGGCGGCCTCGATCGTGACGACGGCTTGATCGGAGGTGAACAGACGCACGGTGAGGGGGGCGTCGGGCGTGGCCGTCAGCGTCACGGTCATCGGCAGGACGTCCCCGACACGCAGCACCGTGTCGTTGGGCGCCAGCGAGAGCGCCTCGATCGCGGCCGTCCGGCAGCTGGCGCCGCCCAGCGTCGCCGCCGCGGCGGCCAGCCCCGCCGCTAGAACTCGCAGGCCGTCGAGACGGCCGAGCGTCGCGTGTCGCATGTCGATTTTCTCCCGAGAGGGCCGGACGCTAGCACAAGGCCTGGCGGGCTACCAGACGGTGCGAACATAGGCGTCGGGCTCCTCCACGGGGCCCACGCCGCGGGCGAGGTCGCGCAGGTGCGGCACGAACAAGGACAGCACCTTGGGCTGGGCGGAGGAGCGGACGAGATCCGTGCAGCGGGCGTCGGGCACGAAGCTGAGGACGTCGGGGGTGTCGGCCTCGACGGTCACGCGCAGCGGCGTCTCCCTCGTGGCGGGCACGAAGAAGTAGCCGGCATAGACGCGGCGGAGGGGGTGGCCGGCGGGGCAGCCGGGATAGGCGGGCGCGGCGGTGAGCGTGGTGTCCCTGAAGAAGCCGCGCACCAAGACGGGCGGATGGGACACGCCTTCGGCGGAGGTCTCGTGCATGCGCAGCGTGCCGTCGAGCTCGTCCACCTTCACCTTCAGCTGCGCGGGGGTAGCGGCGAGGTCGGCGTAGTGTTTCTCGAGGCGGTCCAGGTCGGCCAGCAGCGCGGAGAGGTCGAGCGGGCTGTCGGGCAGGGGCACGGGCACCGCGCGCCCGCCGGTGACGTCCACGTCGCCGACGAGCTCGAAGCGCGCGTTCTTGAAGTTCGGGTGCGCGGCCACGCGCCAGGCGTGGCCGGGCGTCCAGGCGGCGGCGCCGTCGGCGGCGAGCGCGCGGGCGGCGGCGTCGGTGGAAAGGTCGCGCATGTCGCGCAGCACGACCCCAGCGGTCGTCGCTTTCGTCCGGGCGGCCCCGATGCGTTTGCGCCGCTCGGCGAGCACGCCCGCCGCCCAGGCCTTCTCGTCGAGGCAATGCGTGTCGATGCAAATGGATCCGGCCGCGCACTCGGTGTCGCCGGTGCAGACCGCGTCCGCGCGCGCAGCGCTGGTCGTCACGACGACGCTTCCGGTGGCTCCGCCGGTGCCGCTTGTGTTGCCGCCGCAGCCAATGAGCAACAAGTAGGCCCCGAACGCCAAACGCGCACGGACGCGAGCGCCACTCGTGAGAGCCGCGCCAGCGGCGCCGCTGTTCCGGATCGCCCTGAGGAGGGCGAGGCATGTGGAGGGGTAACGGTGGTAAGAAGCGCCGGCGCGTTCGAGCCGTGACCGGCGCGGTCCCGGAGCCTCCGCAAGGGGCTCCGCCCCTTGCAACCCCGAACCGACTGCACGGTCCGCGAGCGAAGCGAGCGCCGCAGC
>DASYRF010000488.1:0-2691 GCA_036004705.1 Myxococcota bacterium | reverse complement strand
GTTGTCCTCGTCGATCGCCCCGTCGCAATCGTCGTCGAGGACGTTACACAGCTCCGGCGCGGCGGGCGTGACCGGCTCGCAAACGAGCGCCGGCGAAGCGCAGCGCGTGGCGCCGTCGGCGCACACGCCCGGCAGCCCGGTGGCGCAGGCGCTGCCGCCGCCGGGGTCGTCCTCGTCGACCGGCCCGTCGCAGTCGTCGTCGAGGCCGTTGCACGTCTCGGGGGAGGGGGTCACGGCGAGATCGCAGGCCAGCGCGCCGTCGCGACACACGACCGCGCCGCCGCCGGCGCACACGCCCGGCAGCCCCGGATCGCAGCGGGCGCCGGTGGCCGGATCCTCCTCGTCCACCTGCCAGTCGCAGTCGTTGTCGACCCCGTCGCACACTTCCGGCGCCGGCACGCGCCCGTCCGCGCAGCGGGCTTCGCCCACGACGGTGCGCCCGCAGCCGGCAAACGCCGCCGCCAGCGCCACCATCATGGCCGTCGCCGCGACCGCCGTCGCCGCCACGGCGGTGGCCGCCGTGGCACGCAACGGGGGGGGCACGCCAACCCTCGCCAGCCTCGCGCGCGTCTGTCCGTCCTTCCGTCGAGCCGCCCCAGTGTACCGCTCGCGCGCGGCGCGCACGAGCCGAGCGCCGCCCCAGCCACGGGCGCGGCGCCGCGGCGGCTTGATCCCGCGGACGCTCCCTGGTAACAGTGGCTCGGCAGCACCGGTATTGCGGACGTGAAGCGCACGCACGAGATCGCCCTGGCGGGCACGAAGTTCGTCCTGAAAACGGACGCGCCGCCAGGCACAATCGAGGCGGCGGCGCGTCTGGTGGAGCAGAAAATGGAGGAGGTCCGCGGGGTCTCGAAATCGGTCGAGACACAACGGCTCGCCCTCCTGGCGGCGCTCGGGCTCGCGGAGGAGCTGTACCGGGAGCGCGGCGCCCGCGAGAAGCTCCGGCGGCGGGTGCGCGAAAAGACGGATCGACTGCTGGCCGACCTGGATCGACTGGAAGAGACATTGGACGGCGAAGGCGGCTAGCAGAAGCAGTTCGTTTTGAACGGGGGCGCGCGCGCCACGAAGCCGGGGCTGGAAAAGGACCCTGATGGCGGCGCCGCGCGCGCAGGACCCGGCCTTGAGGGAAACGAAAGCGGCCTTGCGCCGGCGCTTGCAAGAGGAGCGCCGTGCCCGCGCCGCTGCCGACCCGGCCGCCGCGGCCCGTGCCGCCGCCGTCATCCACGACCGTCTGTGTGCGCTGCCTGCGGTCGGCGCCGCACGCGTCGTGGCCAGCTACGCGGCTCTTCCGGGGGAGGTCGACCTCGACCCGCTGCACGGACGGCTGGCGGCGGCGGGCAAGCGCGTCGTCTACCCGCGCGTAGCCGGCCGCGGCGCCGGCCTCGCCTTCCATGCGGCGGCGAGCGTCGCCGAGCTCCGCGCGCGCGGGCCGCTGGGCATCCGCGAGCCCGACCCGAGCGCCGCGCCGACGCCCGTCGCGGACATCGACGCCGTGCTGGTGCCGGGCGTGGCGTTCGACCGTGCCGGCCGGCGACTCGGCCAGGGCGGCGGCTATTACGACGCGCTCCTGGCCGGCGCCGCGCCGGGCGCGGGACTGCGCGCGGACGCGGCGCGCGTAGGCGTGGCGTTCGCCTCGCAGATCCAGGCGGAGGTTCCGGCCGGGCCCGACGACAGGCCCGTCGACTTCGTCGTGACCGAGCGGGAAGTCGTCGACTGCGGCGGCAAGGAGAGCCCGCGTGGCCAGACCTGAGCTGTGGCTGTTGCTGGGGCTGGCGCTCGGTGGCGGCGCCGCCGCCGCGCTGTCCTGGTGGCTGTCCCGCCGCCGCGCCGCCGCCAAAGAGGGAGCCGCGAAGAGCGCTGCCGACGAGGTGCTCGCGAAGGCGCGAGGCGATGCGAAGCGCCTGGTGCGCGACGCCGAGGTCGAGGCGAAGGAGGAGCGGCTCAAGGCCCACCAGGCGTTGGAGACCGAGACCTCCGCGCTGCGCAGCGACCTGGCCAAGAACGAAGAGCGCCTGCGCAAGAAGGAGGAGAACCTCGATCGGCGCAACGACCTGCTGGCGCGGCGCGACCAGGAGCTGGCCGGGCGCGACAAGAACCTGGCCAAGCGTGAGACGACCATCGCGGAGAAGGAGGAGCGCGCGGGGCGGGCGTTGGCCGACGTGCGGCGCACGCTGGAGAAGACCGCGCAGATGACGCAGGAGGAGGCACGGCGCGCGCTGGAGGCGCAGCTGGTGGACGAAGCGCGGGTGGCGGCGGCGGCGGCGATTCGCGCCGTGGAAGAACGCACGCGCGAGGAGGCGTCGCAGAAGGCCAAGCAGGTGGTAGCGGCGGCCATCCAGCGCTACGCCGGCGAGTACGTGCAGGAGCGCACGGTGAGCGTCGTTCATCTGCCGTCCGACGACATGAAGGGGCGCATCATCGGGCGAGAGGGCCGCAACATCCGCGCAATCGAGGCGGCCACGGGGTGCGACCTCATCATCGACGACACGCCCGAGGCGGTGGTCATCTCGGGATTTGATCCGGTGCGCCGCGAGATTGCCAAGCGCGCCATGGAGAAGCTCATCGTCGACGGCCGCATCCACCCCACGCGCGTGGAGGAGCTGGTGGAGAAGACCGCCGCGGAGATGGACGCGGTGGTGATGGAAGCCGGCGAGAAGGCGGTGCTGGAGCTGGGGCTGGCGCGGGCGCATC
>DASYRF010000487.1:0-11581 GCA_036004705.1 Myxococcota bacterium | reverse complement strand
GGTCTGGCCGCTCGAGACGCTCGGCGCGGGCGAAGGCGACCATCCGATGGTCCTCGTCCCCGCCGGCGCCTATCCCTACGGGAGCGACCCGGCGCGCGACCCGGCGCGCTTCGCCGACGAGGAGGCGGACGACGCGCCGCGCGCCCTCCCCGCCTTCTACGTCGAGACCTTCGAGTACCCGGACCGCCGCGACGAGCCGCCGCTCGCGTCGGTCTCGTGGCGCGACGCGCGCGCGCTGTGCGACGCCCGCGGCCGCCGGCTGTGCACGGAGCCCGAATGGGAGGCCGCCTGCGAGGGACCGGCCGGCGCGGTCTACGGCTACGGCGACGCGTTCGCCGGCGGGACGTGTGCGGCGGGCGATCCGGCCGGTGCGATCGCGCTGTCGGGCGCTTACGACAAATGCGTCAGCCCGTTCGGCGCGTTCGATCTGCCGGGCAACCTCTCCGAGTGGACGCTCGGCGCGTGGACGAAGGCCGCGGGCAAGGTCGTGGCGCGCTCCGGCGCATTCGCCAGCGAGCCCCGCGTCCTCCGCTGCGCGAACCGGATCCCGAAGGGGCCCGACGAGAAGTCGCCGCGTTTCGGCTTTCGCTGCTGTCTCAGCGTCGACGCCGCGGGCGTCCGCCCCGGGGAGGACGTGGACGGCGATCGGGGAGAATCGTACGTGTGGAGCGATGGCGCCGCGGTCTATCCCAAGCCCGATCGCCACGCGGGCGTCGAGCTCGGCAAGCTGCGCGCCCGCACCCGCGTCGTTCCCGTGGAGATCGTCAACCTGCCCGACGGCAACTATGGACTGATCCGCGTCGAGACCCCGATCGGCGGCGGGTGGATGGACGTGGACGCGCTGGCGCCCTGGCTGCGGGTCGACCTGGACGGCGACGGCGCCGCCGAGCTCGTGCTCGTGCGTCCCGCGCCGTGCACGAAGAAGCCCGCGAAGTGCGACGGCGAGCTCGTCGTGGGGGAAGGTACCGGCGCCGGAACCACCGTCGCCTTGCCCGGCCTCGGCGGTCTGCGTCCGTCGACCCTGGAACTGCACTCGTACGGCAGCGGCGCGTCTTCGGTCCGTTTCCTCGCCGTCTCCGCCGACGATTTCGTCGTCTTCTACCGCCTGGACGGGGATCGCACGGCGCGACTCGCCTCCTACCGCGCCACGCACCTCCGCGTCACGGTGCAGTTCCCCGCGGCCGAAGATCCGGCCCCCCTGACCATCCACGTCTTCGACGGCGAGTGGGACGGAAGCACCGGCCACATCATCGAGATCCTCTACGAGTGGGACGGCACCGCGCTGACCGAATTCTAGCCAGAGCGCGCCGACCGGCGAGCGCGGCGCCGGGCTGGTCATGTGCACGACCTCGGGGCAGTCGGGCCAGAGCGAGCCAAATTCCTCGGCCGGTCGGCCTACCAGAGTCGCGTCTTCCGCCGCCGCGCTCTCGACCTCGACCCCCACGCGGACCTCCTCCAGCACTGACGCGGCCGTCCAACCTCCGCCGGCACGGTCGGGCACGCCCCTGCCCGCTCAGCGCCTCGCCGGTCGTCAGAGGGCGCAGTTGACCGCGACGAAGTCCGCGGTGATGCAGCCGCCGGACGTGTTCTCCCACAGCTGCACGTGAATCGTGAGGTCGGGGAGGGACTCGTAGGTCAGCTCGCCGATGCCCGTATCCTCGAAGACGTCGCCCTCGTGCTCCCAGCTCGTCGCGTCGGCGGTGCCCGTAGCGTAGAACGTGAGATCCGTGGCCAGGTAGTCCACGTCCGTGCCGATCGCCGTAATGGCGAAGGAGACACCCGGGCCGCGGCTACCGTCGGCGAACGGCGCCCAACCGGTCGGGGAGCTGCTCACCGCGCACGCGTCCGCGCCGGCGTAGGCGACGAAGGAGCTGCCCGGTACGAGGCCCGCGCTGCCTACGTCGAACAGCACGACGCCGTTCTGCGCGACCGCGTTCGGATAGATGGTCCCGCACGCCAGCGAAGTCGTCGTGGGCGCTGGATCGCTTCCCGGCGACAATCCCTCGCTGAGACAGCCGGTCAGCGCCGCGCACGCCATCGCCACGGTCCCGATTGCTTTCATGCTTCCTCCTGAATTCCGCCGCATTGAAGGTCCATCGCCTCAGTGGCCAGTCCAGCAGGTTTCCATCACCAATGTAGCCGGGCGACATCCTGCCCGGGACGTCGTGCAGCCCAGCCGGCTTCGACCGCTTCCCTGCCGCGGGCCCGCCCCGGCGCAGATCGCGCGCGTGCTAGGCTTCGCGCACCGATGTCCCGCGCCGCCGACGACCCGTCGCCCGGCCCCGCGCCCTCCGCGCCCGAAGGCCCCGCCGACGTCTGCGGCGAGATCGACGGCGGCTGGCGCGCGCAGGAAGCGCTGGACGCCGCGCTCGCGCGCGGTGAGATCGACGAGGAGGCGTGGTACCGCGCCGTGCAAGCGCGCCTCGTTCCCGCCTACCTGGGCGGCGACAACCCGCGCGCCCAGTCCGGGCAGAGCGGCGACGAAGCCGGCTGGGAGCGTGCCCGAAGCCTCGTCGTCGAGGCCATCGACCGCGACGGCACGTTCCTCGACCTCGGCTGCGCCAGCGGCCACCTCATGGAGACCGTGCAAGCCTGGGCCGCCGCGCGCGGCCGCGCCGTCGAGCCCTACGGCCTCGATCTGTCGCCCGACCTCGCCGCCCTCGCCCGCCGCCGCCTCCCCGCCTGGGCCCACCGCATCTGGGTCGGCAACGCCCTCACCTGGCCGCCCCCGCGGCGGTTCGACTTCGTCCACCTCATGGAGCTCTCCTACGTCCCCGCGCCCCGCCGCCCCGCCCTCGTCGTCCGTCTCCTCCACGACGTCTGCGCCCCCCGCGGCCGCTTGATCCTCGGCTCCTTCAACGAGCCCACCGGCTCGCGCGCCACCGAGTCTCTCGTCGCCTCCTGGGGCCACCCCATCTCCGGCCGCGCCGAGCGCCCCAAATCCCCCCGCGTCATGCGCCGCGTCTTCTGGCTCGACGCTACGTGAACCCACCCGTGGCGCCTCGGCGCAGTCCCGACTCGGATCACCCAGGCCCGGCGGGTCCTGCCGGCGGACCCCCATCGGTGCGCCCTCGCGCCCGAGGCCCCCGCAGTGCCAGCGATGCGCCGAGGCGGGCGCTCGGGACGACACCGATGGGGGACCCCCCGCCGT
This sequence comes from Myxococcota bacterium, assembly GCA_036004705.1. Classification (GTDB taxonomy): domain Bacteria; phylum Myxococcota_A; class Polyangia; order DASYRF01; family DASYRF01; genus DASYRF01. The sequence goes on along the minus strand of DASYRF010000487.1, from coordinate 8,430 downwards.
CACCCGCCGGCCCGCACGCCCAGGCGAAGGTCGCACTCAGCTACCCTTCCTGACGACCACGCCCCGCAGATCCCAAGCCGCCGTCGACGCCGACCCACGCACGACGCCGACGCCGAGCGACGCCGAGCACGACGCCGAAGCCGACGCCGACGCCGACGCCGAGCACGACGCCGATGCCGACGCCGACGCCGAGCACGACGCCGATGCCGACGCCGACGCCGACGCCGAACACGACGCCGACTCCGATGCCGACGTCGACGTCGACTCTACGCCCAGCGCAACCGAGAATCGGCGTCCTGCAGCAACGAGCGCAACGGCAATTCGTAGGGACAGGCGCGCACGCATGGGGCCGCCGTGCACGTCGCGCACGCGCCCGCGCGGCCTTCCCCCAACCGCGCGTAGGCCTCCATCGCGCGCCGCTGCTGGCGGTGCTCCGTGTAATACATGTCGTAACGGAGCGCGTCGGCGATGGAAACGCCGAACGGACATGCGCCGCCGCAGAGCTCGCCGCAGCTGAGCCGACACGTGCTGCTCGAAACCGCGCTCGCGTAGCGGTCGAGCGTTTCCTCGTCGAGGGACGACATCGTCGTGCCGGAGGCACGCAAGTATTCGAGCTGGCGCGCCGGCTCCGGCATCGTCGGCAGCACCGTATCGGCGCCGTTCGCCCAAGCCCAGCGAATTGCCGCCAGGCGAAGCTCGTCGCCAGAGGCTCCGAGCACCTCCCGCGCCCTGTCCTCGTCGATGGCCCGGTGTGCTTTCATCGTGATGACGCCCAACCCCGCCGCGCGCGCGCGCAGCACCAGCGCCTTCAGCGATTTCCCGGACAAGTAGTTGAACGATATCTGCACCACGTCGAAGCGCCCGCTGTCGATCACCCAGCCGATGTTGTGCTCGAGCCCGCCCCCGTGGGACGACGCCCCCGCGAACCGGATCTTGCCGTCGCGCTTCAGCACCTCGAACGCGCCGAACAGCTCAGGGTCGTCGACGCGCTTGACGTCCGCCGCGCCGCCCCGCTCGCCGACCGCGTGCACGAACAGGATGTCCAGGTGGTCCGTCGCCAGCCGCTTCAGCGATCCCTCGACCAGCGCCACGAGCTCCGCACGCGGCCTGCCGGCGCCTACGTGCCCCGGGTAGCCGCCCGGCCGGCACAAGCTGCTCGTCAGGAACGTGGCCGCGCGCCGCGACGGCTCCGCCATCACCGCGCCGACCGTCTCCTCCGCCTTCCCGTAGTCAGGCGCCAGGTCGATGAGGTTGATGCCGTGGTCGAGCGCATGCCGCACGCTGTCCGGATTCTTCAGCCCGCCGCCCCCCAAGCTCACGTCGCTCACCACCATCCCAGTCCGCCCCAGCGTATTGAACCGACGAACGCGCGGATCGGTCCCCGCCCAAATCCGGCCCGCCGGCACGCCCCCCTCCGCCACGCGCGCCACCCCCGCGCCCAACCCCGCCCCCGCCGCCCCCGTCATGGCCTGCCGCAGCATCGCCCGTCGCGTGACGTTCAAGTTCGCTCCTCCGCGCGTACGGTCAGTATCCAATGCCGCCGTCGCCACCGGCGCAAGCCCCCTCCTGCGACCGCGCCGAAACGCGACTCACGCCGAGCACGACGCCGACGCCGATGCCGACGCCGAGCACGACGCCAATGCCGATGCCGATGCCGACGCCGAGCACGACGCCGATTCCGAAGAACTTCCGAAGCCGAAGCCGACGCCGACGCCGAGGACGACGCCGACGCCGAGCACGACGCCGATGCCGACGCCGAGGCCGACGCCGAGCACGACGCCGATGCCGACGCCGAGCACGAAGCCGACGCCGGCAGGACGCCGGCGCCAACCCCGCGCCTACCGCGACAGCCGTGAGAGCATCTGCCCGAGCCGCGCCATCAGCCCCCGCGCCAGGATGGCTCGGCGTCGCCGGACGCGTCGATCTGCAGGCGCGCCGTGATCGTCGCCGCTTCCTTGCCCGCGCTTTCAGGACGAGGCCATCGGCGTCGTCCAGGTCCCCCAGGGTGGCGGGCGCAGGCAGCGGAGCAGTCCCCGGTGAGGCAATCGCCGGCGTCGGCATCGGCGTCGTGCTCGGCATCGGCGTCGTGCTCGGCGTCGGCGTCGTGCTCGGCGTCGTGCTCGGCGTCGGCGTCGGCGCCGGCGTCGGCGTCGGCGTCGTGCTCGGCATCGGAACGGCGGTGTCCTCGGGACCCGGACTCCCAGTCGGCGTCTGCTGACAGGCTTCGGCATCACGGCTTCAGCCTCGCACCCACCCCGCCGCGCCCGTCACGCGTCGCCGCTCGGGTCGCGGCAGGACGTCATGCAGGCGAGCAGGCTCGCCTTCGCGCGATAGAGCAGTACCGCCACGTGGCCCGGCGTGATGCCCAGGGTCCGCGCCACGTCGTCGCCCGGCCGCTCATCCAAGAGGCGCAGCGTCACGACCGCGCGCGGCACTTCCGCGAGCGTGCGCAGGCAGCCTTCGAGGCGCGCGTGCTCCTCGGCGGCGGCAATCAGCGCTTCCACGCTCTGCGCGCTGGCCGCCACCCCGTCGACCGCCTCGCCCCCCGCGTGCGGGCGCGCCACTGCGTGGAGCCGCCGCCGGTTGCGCGCGACGTTGCGCGTGATCGTGACCAGCAGGCGGCGCGACCCTTCCGCCTCGTCCACCAGCCGCGGCGCCTCCGGCCGCGTGAGGAACGTCTGCAGCGCTTCCTGGACCGCGTCGACCGCGTCCTCGGGCGTCAGCCCCTCGCGTCGCGCCACGCCCGCCAGCCGGCCGCGATGCTCGCGCGCCAAGCGCCCCACCCACGCCAGAAACGCCGCGCGCGCCCCCGCGTCCGGCCACGACAGCCGCCCGTTCATCGTCCTAGCCAAGGTAGCGCGCGCACCTCCGCGTCCCAAGGTCTCCGCGCCCCCGCGCATTACACGGAGGTTCGTGTCATGCCGCCGCCCGCCGGCACCTCGTCCGTCATGACCCCTCTCCCCGAAGTGAATTCGGCCAACGTCGAAGCGACGCTCGCCTCGCCCGTCCCCGTCCTTCTGGAGTTCGGCGCCCGCTGGTGCCCGCCCTGCCGGATGCTCGCGCCGCAGGTCGAAGCCATCGCCGCGCATTACGCCGGCCGCCTTCGCGTCGCCACGTGCGACACCGACGAAAGCCCCGACCTCGCCACGCGCTTCAACATCCGCAGCGTCCCCACCCTGCTCCTCTTTAAGTCCGGCCAAGTCGTCGGCCAGCTCGTCGGCGCCGTCCCGCGCGCCCGCCTCGAGTCGCTCCTCGCCCGCGCAGGCGTTCCCTAGGCCGGTGCGCCGAGGCGCCGCGACCAACGCCTCGAACGCGGGCTCCGTGGCGGCCACCGCCGCTTCGGCGTGGCGCCGGTTTGCGGACAGCTCGCGCGCGTCGAGCGCGGTCACACCGGCCGCCCGTCGCGGAGCACGCGTTCGCGCAGTCCCGCCTCCGCCGTCTCGAGGCGCACGACGTGGACGTCGCACCCCGCCGCCTTGCCCACGTCCGCCGCCAGCCCCATCGCGTCGTCGCACCCCGCGACCAGCACGTCGACGTCGCTGCGCTCGGTCGGCGTATCCCACACGAACGAGCCGAAGAGCCACGCCTCCCCGCAAAGCCCCTGCGCGCGCGCCTCCGCCAGCGCGCGCGCCACCGCCGGCAGGACCCGCGCCCGGAGCGACTCCGCCGCCGCGCCCTCCTGCTCCAGGTCGCGGGCGATCTTGCGGCGCACCGCCTCGCGGAACACCGCCCAGCTCTCCGGCCGCGTCGGATCGTCCGTCACGAAACGAAGGTAGCGGCGCCGATCAACCCGGTCAAGGAGAGGGTCGAACCGGCCCTCGGTCGACGCGGCTCGAGCAGATTCCACGGGCGCGTGAGCCGATCTTGCGGCGTGCGTCACGTCGGCCCCGGTCACCGGCGAGCGGCGGCGGAGAGCCGGCCGTCAGGGCTCTTTGGCGCCCAGCCACGAGGAAGCCGCGGCGGCGAACGCCTCGAGATCCGCGAGGTCGTTCACCAGTGCCGCATGAACCCGGCCGTAGTCGATGATGGGGTAGTGATGCGCCAGCACATTGCGCAGGCCGGCCCAGCCGGTCATGCGCCGCGCCAGCTCGGCGGGGAGCAAGCCGCTCTCGCCCAGTCGCTGGAAGGCCTGCTGGTAGGTCGCCGGCTGCGGCGCCTCGGCGTCGGACAGTGCATGGAACGCCAGATCGATGGCCGATTGAGCGGCCACGTACATCGCGTGAAGGACCATGTGCTGCGTGTCGCGGTCGCTTCGCAGGCGCTCGGCGTCGACGCCGGCGCGATACCGGCGGAGGTCCGCCAGGGCGTCCAGGAGGGTGCTCAAGCGGCGCCGCACCGTCTCGGCCTGCACCATCAGCCCGCCGCTGCGGCGAGGCGGCGCCGCAGTGCCTCGCGACGCACGCGTTCCGCCTGTTCCCAGGTGGCGCGAAAGTCGATCCAGCGAACCGCCCGCTCCGCTTCCCAGGGAGCGCGCTCGCGCGGTGCTCGGTCGAGCACCAGCACGCGCTCGTTCAGGAGCGGACCCACGAAGGAGAGCGGGGCATCGCGCAGATCGACCACGTCCACCGTTCGGTCCAGGGCCGTCGTCAGGCGCGCCGCGAGCGCGCCCAGCTCGACGAGGTCGTCGAAGCGCCCCGGCGCCGGCATGACCGCCAGGTCGACGTCGCGCGGCGTGTCGGCACCCCGCGCCGCCGAGCCGAACAGGCAAGCCCACCGCAAGTCCGTCTCGCGCTCGAGCGCGGCCCGGAGCCGCAGGCGGAGCGGCGCTTCGTCGCGCATGCCAGGCAGCGTACGGCCGACCGGTGAGGCGGTCAAACCGCCCGCGGGCGGCGACGGATGCGCGCCTAGGCGGAGAGTAAAGCCTCCCGCCGGCTGCCCGAGACGCCCGCCTGACCGATCAGAGTGTGCAGTTGACCGCGACGAAGTCCGCGGTGATGCAACCGCCGGACGTGTTCTCCCACAGCTGCACGTGGATCGTGAGGTCGGGGAGCGACTCGTAGGTCAGCTCGCCGATGCCCGTGTCCTCGAAGACGTCGCCGTCGTGCTCCCAGCTCGTCGCTTCGGCCGTGCCCGTCGCGTAGAACGTCAGATCGGTGGCCAGATAATCCACGTCGGTCTGAACCGCCGTGATGGCGAACGAGATGCCTGGGCCGTTGCTACCGTCATTGAAGGGCCCCCAGCCCGTCGGAGGGCTGGCCACCGCGCAGGCGTCCGGGCCCGCGTACGCGACGAAGGAGTTGCCCGGAACGAGGGCGGCGCTTCCCACGTCGAAAAGCACGACGTCGTTCCGTGCGACCGCGTTCGGATAGATGGTCCCGCACGCCAGCGACGCCGTCGTGGGGGCTGGATCGCTTCCTCGCGACAGTCCCTCGCTGAAACAGCCTGCCAGCGCGGCGCACGCCCCCGCCACAATCCCGATTGCTTTCATGCTTCCTCCTGAATTTCGGCGCATTGAAGGTCCATCGCGTCAGTGGCCAGTTCAGCAGGTTTCCATCGCGAATTCACACGGGCGACAGCTGCCCACGACCCCGACGCCGACCACGACGCCGACGCCGACGCCGAAGCCGACGCCGACGCCGAGCACGACGCCGACGCCGAGCACGACGCCGAAGCCACGCCGGCGTCTATGCGACCGCAGGCTGTCGCCCGCCCCTTGTCGACTTGGCCGCGTGCGCCTGGTGGGGCCCGCGCACCCTCTTCCCCCTGACTCCTTCGATGTGGATCACCTTGGCCAGCTTCGCGGGGGCCTGAATCGCCGCGAGGAGGCGCTGCGAGTCGTCGCGTCCCTGAACCCTGTCGACGACGAGGCGACCGAGTACTACCCAAGCCGCAACGTCGACCTTGCGTCGACCCTTCTCCCATCGGGAGACCGTTTCAGGCGTCATCCCGATCTGCGCCGCGAGATCGGCGGCCCGCAGGCCGAGCGACTTGCGCATGAATCGGAACGCTTCTCCAGAGGCGACGCCGGCACGTGCCAGGCGCTCGGCGACGATCAACTCGAAGCGCTCCAGCTCCGTCGCGTGAATGAATGCGAGGCGGCAGCGACCGCATCTGGTCGCCCGCAGGTGGCCGGTGAAAGTCCGATTCCCGATTCTGACCTCGTGCGCCGCATAGCCAGCCTTCAGGAGGCGTCCTGGCGCCTTGCAGTGGCCGCATCGTTTCATGGAACGCCCTTCCTCAGATCACCGTGATGATGGCAACGACCGTTCCGTCGAGTGCGACGATCACGCCTAGATCGTCCCCGTCAAGATCGACGCCGTCGACTCGCCATCGACCGCTCTCCTGGCGCGTCGCCTTGCGTGCCGTGCGGATGGCCTCAAGAACGTCTCCTCGTCGCGCCCCGCGCTCCTCCATCCGTTCGAGCGCGTGCTCCGCGAACCAGTACCGCGACACTCCGGCGTACGCCTTGATCCGCGTGAGCGCCTCGGCGCCGGTCACAGGCTCAACAGTATTGCCGTACTTGACGAAAAATCAAGTGGCCAGGAGCGAGCCTGGCCGCGAGCTCGCGAGGGACGTTCCAGCGGCACGGCACGAGCGGACCGCCGGCGCTCAGAAGCGCCGACGACCGGTACGAATGCGTGATCTCGAACCGGGTATCGGCGCGGTCCGGACCAGCCCCGGCGTCCCCGACGCGCCGGGGGCCCTGCGTCTGGGCGGGGGGCTTCGGCGTCACCCCGCTGCGGTCACGCGACGCCGACTACGAGGCGGGGACCGGCAACCTGCTCGCGCTGCACGTGACGACCGGGAGCGCGGGCACCGCCACGACCGACTTCGTCTACGACGACTTCGGCAACGTGGAAACCGTGACCTTCCCGGAGAACGCGGCCGGCCAGCGACAGCACTACACCTACACGTACGACGCGACGGTGCACACGCACGTCGTGGGCACGACCGACGCGTTCGGGGACACGTCGACCGCCGCGTACGATCTGCGCTTCGGCGTGCCGACGACCACGACGGACCTGAACGGCCAGGCGCTCGTGCGCGCGTACGACGACTTCGGGCGCCTGACCACCGTGCGCGGCCCGTACGACGGCGCCGCGCCGGCCGTGGAGATGACCTACCTGCCCGACGCGGTGCCGCCGCGCGCGATCACCGTGAACCGCGCGTCGCCGCCTCCCACGTACACCGGCCCCGCGCCGGGCGACGTCACGACCGTCTCCTGCGCCGACGGCCTCGGGCGGCCGATCGAGATGCGCAAGACCGCCGCCGTCGGCGGCGTCACCGGGATGACGACGGCCGGCACGGTCGCGTTCGACGCGGTCGGCCGCGTGGCCAGCCGCTTCCACCCGTTCTTCACGGCCTCGACCAGCACGATTTGCGTCGTGCCCACCGTCACGCCGGCGACCACGTTCGCCTACGACGTGCTGGACCGCGCGGTGAGCACGACCGCGCCCGACGGCAGCGTGACGCTGGTGACGCACGCCGTGGCGCCCGTGCCGGGCGGCGCGTCGAGCCTGCGCGCGACGCTGACCGACCCCAACGGCCACGTGCGCGAGGTCTACCGCGACCTCGCCGGGCGCATCGCCGCCGTGGCCGAGCACCCGGACGCCGCGACCGCGGCCCTGACCGCCTACGGCTATCTGCCCACCGGCGAGCTCGCGTCGATCGTGGATGCCGCCGGGAACACGACCACCCTGACGTACGACCTGCGCGGCCTCTGGACGTCGATGGCGAACCCCGACACCGGGCTCATCGAGCTGTCCTACGACGCCGCCGGCAACGTCGTGGAGCGCGTCGAGCCCAACCATCGCCCCGGCCCCGGCGTGCGCTACACGTACGAATTCGACCGCCTCGTGGCGGTGAACTACCCGTCGAAGACCGACGTGTCCTACCGGTATGGCCTTCCCGGCGAGCCGTTCAACCGCGCCGGCCGCGTCGTGACGGTGACCGACGAGACCGGCACCGAGGAGCGCTTCTACGGCGCGCTCGGCGAGACGACGCGGACCCTGCGCACGGTCAACGTCCACGCGCCCGGCCGCGACCCGCTCGTCTTCGACACCGGCTTCGTCTACGACTCGCTCGGCCGGATGCTTCGGCTCGATTACCCCGACGGCGAGGTTCTCACGTACGCCTACGACGCCGGCGGCCTGCTCGCGTCCGCGACCGGCGCGGGCGCCGGCTGGACGCGGACCTACGTCTCGGACCTCCGCTACGACGTCTTCGGAAACCGCACGCACGCCCTCTTCGGCAACGGCGTCGTCTCCGACTGGACGTTCGACCCCCTGATGGAGCGCCTGTCGGGCGCGTCGACCGTCCTGCCCTCCGGCGACCCCTTGCAAGCCCTGGCGTACGCGTACGACCCCGGCGGCAACCCCATCGGCATCGCCTCGACGCTGCCGCCCGTCACGCCCGGCGGCGAACTTCCCGGCCCCGGCGCGTGGGCGTTCTCCTACGACGGCGTGGACCGGCTCGTGACCGCGCACGGCG
>DASYRF010000486.1:0-19753 GCA_036004705.1 Myxococcota bacterium | reverse complement strand
GGCGGCGGCGGCGGCGGCGGCGGCGCTGGTGTGGGTGTGGCAGGGGCGCGCCGAGCTGGAGGACGCGGCCGACGAAGCGGAGCGTCACCTGACCTCGCTGCGCGGCGCCGACACGGCCCGCGCCGACTGCGTGCGCGCGCTCGACGCGCTGCGCGACGACGTGGCGCTGCACCGCGACGCGGTGGCGTTGCTGGCCGAGCCCACCACGCGCGTCGTCGCCTTCGCGCCGCAGCCCGGCAAGGCGTCGTATCGTGCCAGCGCCATCGTCGGCGCCGGGGAGCACGGGCGCGCCATCGTGCTGGCCAGCGCCGTCGCTCGCGCCTCCGGCAAGGCGTATCAGCTGTGGGTCATTCGCGGGAAAGCCCCGCCCGTCCCGGCCGGCTTCTTGCGCGTGCTGGACGGCGGCGGCCACGGCGGCGGCACCGGCATGGCGATTGGAGAGATCGATCCGGCGGTGCTCGGCGCCGGGCCGGCGGACGCGTTCGCGGTGTCGCTCGAGCCCGACGGCGGCAGCGAGTCGCCGACGGAGGTGCTGCTGGTGGGTGCGCTGAAGGGATAGCCCACCTCCCGACGAGCCCGAAGGCGGCAGCGAGTCGCCGACGGAGGTGCTGCTGTTGGGTGCGCTGAAGGGGAAGCCGATCCAGCCGACCCGCTGGACTCGGTCAGCACTTCATGCGCGGGTCGTCACTCGTGCGCGGGTCGTCACTTCGCGTGCGGGTCACCGCGTCGCGTGCGGGTCACCACTTCGTGTAATGGTCCTCGACGACGCCGGCGAAGTTCGTGACTTCGGCGCCGGCGACGCGGCCGTCGAACCGGCCGAACGGTTGCACGTAGCTGCTCGCGATGAGCTTGAGGTCGAGCGCCTCGCTGCGCGCGGCGGCGGGCGTGAAGCGCAGGTCGATCTCCCCCCCCGGCGTGCGCACCGTCCAGGGGCCGGTCGCGGCGTCGCCCGCAAAGGCGATCTCGGGCGCGCCAGACAGCGGCACGAGCGCCTCGCCGGCCCAGAGCGCGTTCTCGCCGCCGCCGCCCTCGTTGAAGCCGGTCACGAGGTTGAAGCCCACGGCGCGGCCGGTGGCGTCGCGCCCGACGCCGAAAGCCCAGCGCCAGCTCGTCTCGCGGCCCAGCAGCCCGTGCGTGTAGTCGCTGCCACCCAGCCCTTCCAGATGGTGGAGCGTGCCGTCCACCGTCACCGGGCCGCGCGCCCGCAACAGCGACGACTTGACCGTGGTGTTCACGGTTCCGCCGCGCACCGGCGTGCACAACGTCAGCGGCGGGGCGGCGCCCGGCTCGAAGCGCAGCGCCGCACCGAGGCGGCGCCCGAACTCCAGGTCCACTTCCAGAGCTGTCTCGCCGGGTCGAGCGGTCATGGTCAGGCTTCCGCCGCGCCCGCGCCAGCGCGTGCGCGCGCCGCGCCAGGTCTCGTCGCCCACGCGCGCCAGACGCGACAGCGTCAGCCCGCCGCAGCTCGCCAGCAGCCGCCCGGTAGGCCGCTCCAGCGCATAGGCGAACCCGAGGCCTAGGTAGCCGAGGTCGGCGACGGCGGCGCCGACCAGCAGCCGCTCGTCGGCGGCCAGCACGAACCGCCAGCGCTTCTCGCGCAAGAACCGCCCTGTCCGCCCCAGGGCGCGCGCCGCCGCCAGCCGGTCGTACGTGACCACCGGCACGGCTCCTTCCCAGCGCCCGAACACCGCCTCGCCGCGCTCGTCGACCAGCGCCAGCGGGGCGTGCGGCAGGCGCGCGCCGAGCTCGTTGTCCGCCTCGTTCGTCTCGACCGCCGCCACGCGCCTCGCTCGCTCCCCTTCTTTTTTCCCGGGGGCCCGCGCGCGGCGCGGACGCCGTGCGCCGATGCTCCCGGACCCGCCGGCGGCGCGGCCGAGCCGCGTTTTCCGCCTCTTATTATTACCGGCGCCGTCGCCGGGCGATTCCCGCGACCGCGACGGCCGCCCCCAGTCCGAGCAGCCACGCCGCCGCGCCGCCGCCGCCGGCGCCGGCCGGGCGCTCCCCCGCGGCCCGGCACGCACAGCTCGACACCGTGCCGGCGCACGCGTCGTCCGCCCCGTCGGTCAGCCCGTTGCAGTCGTTGTCGGCGCCGTCGGCGCACGCCTCCGGCAGCCCCGGGTTCACCGACGGATTGGAATCGTCGCAGTCGTTGCCGCCGAACTCGGACCCGTTGAAGCCGTCGTCGTCGCGATCGTAGTCCGGCCCCGGGTCGATCGGCGCGTCCATGCCGTCGCAATCCTGATCGATGCCGTCGCCCGGGATATCGGTTGCGCCAGGGTGGGTGTCGGGATCGTTGTCGTCGCAGTCGCCAGCGCAGGCGCCGTAGCCGTCGGCGTCGCCGTCGCCCTCGGCCGCGCCCGACAGCCCGTCGCAGTCGTGGTCGATGTCGTTGCACACCTCCGGCGCTCCCGGATAGACCGTGGCGTCGCCGTCGTTGCAGTCCATCGCGCACACCGGCACGCCGTCGCCGTCGGCGTCGGTCTCGTCGCCCGCCGTCGTGCCCGGCTCGCAGTCGTCGTCCACGCCGTCGCACACTTCCGCCGCGCCCGGGTAGACGCTCGGGTCGGCGTCGTCGCAGTCGCCGCCGCAGCCGTACGACCCGTCGCCGTCGGCGTCCACCTCCGTGGCCGGCACCATCAAGTCGCAGTTGTTGTCGAGCCCGTCGCACAGCTCCGGCGCGCCGGGGAACACCGTCGCCGCCATGTCGTTGCAGTCGCCCGCGCAGGCCCGCGCGCCGTCACCGTCGAGGTCCAGCTCCGTCGAGAGCAACAGTCCGTCGCAGTCGTCGTCCTGGCCGTCGCACACCTCGGCCGCCCCCGGATGGATCGACGCGTTGCCGTCGTTGCAGTCGCCGCCGCTGGTCGTATAGCCGTCGCCATCGCTGTCGGTGGTGGGCGGCACGAACGTGTAGACGGTGCCGGCCGCGCCGGGCGCGGGCGATCCCGCCGTGCACGTGCCGTTGGGTCCGGCGGCCCCGCCGGTGGCCTGCAGCGTGGCGCTCGACGTGGTGATGGCGCCGATGATCTTCACGCGCCCGCCTGCGCCGCCGCCGCCGCCGCCGATGCCGCAGTAGCCGAGCACGGTGTCGCCCCCCGCACCTCCGGCGCCGCCGTTCGCGCGCACCGTGCCGGTCACGCTGCCGCTCGTGCCCGTCACCAGAATGCCGCCGCCCGCGCCGCCGCCGCCTCCGGCCGCGCCGTTGGCGCCGAAGCAATAGCCGCTCAGCGCGCCCGGGTCACCGTTGGCCGAGACGACGCCGCTGATCGTCACCGCCCCGGCGGCGTTCAGCGCGATCGCCGCGCCGCCCTTGCCCCCGAGCCCGCCGATCCAACATTCGAACCCCGGCTGGGCGTGCGACCCGCCCGCGCCGCCGCCGGAGCCCATCATCGCGTCGGATGCCGTCATGCTTCCGTAAGCCGGACCGCCCGCGCCCGGCAGCATCTCGCCGTCCCCACCCACGCCGCCCGCGCCGCCGTGCCCAGCGCCGCCGCCGCCGCTCGACCCGACGTAGCTGCCGCGCTGCCCGCCGCCGCCGCCTCCTGAGCCGCCGCCCGGTAGCCCGTTGCCCGACGGGTCGGGCCCGGACACGCTCACGCCGCCCAGGTAGCCGCGCCCGTCGGCGACGAGGGTTCCCTCGATGATGATGCTGGACGCGTTGATCGTCGCGCTCCCGTACGTCGACCCCGTGTACGCCGCCACGTAGACGGTGGTCCCGGGCAGCACGTGGAACGTGCCGATGTTGTAGTGCGTGCCGGCGATCGTCGCGCCGCTGGCGGGGATGAAGTCGGCCCCCGCCCAGTCGGTGTCGGAGGTGTATTGTGCGTGGGCGACGCCAGGTGCAAGCGACGCCAGGCCGAGCGGCACCGCCAACCAGAGCGCGCGCCGCGAGCTGCGGGACGCATGCATTCGAGCCTCCAGGGAACCCCGGTAGGGTACCAGCTTGTCGGGCGCGGGTGAACCATGCGCGCGCGCTTGGCTCCGCCGCGCGTGCCGCGGCTGGCGGCGCGGCTGCCGGGGCGCGGCTGGCGGGGCGCGCGGCACGGCGACGCGGCTGCTGGGCGGCGCAACCATAGGTCCGCGTCATCACTGGAGACGAACTTGCGGGCGAGCTAAAAAGGTCAAAACCTCCGGCGCCGCCGGGCGTCAGTAGGGCGTCGAGCCGCCGGTGGCCGTCCAGGCTCGTTCGCACACAGGAGAGTCGCATGCGCCGTTTCGGTGTCTGGGCCAGGGCGTTGTCGCTCGCAGGGGCTGGCACGCTCGCGTTGGCGGTCGGGGGCGGGGCGCCAGGGTGCGGGTCGAGCGGCGGCGAAGGCGAGGGGAGCGCGGGCAGCGGCTCCGTCGCGCCGGACCCCGGCAAGCCGGCCGGGAAGGTCCTGGGCAAGGTCGGCGCCCTCCTGGGGCCGGTGGCGGGCGCGGCGAGCGGGCTTGAGATCGTACACGCCGGCACCGGCGCCAAGGACGCTTGCGACGCGGCCGACTGTGCGTGGGTGGCGGCGGCCCCGGGCATGGCGGTGGGCGTCGGGACCGAGCTGCGCACCGACGCGCTGACGCGCGCGCGCGTGCTGCTCGACGACGGCACGGCGCTGGCGCTCGACACCGGGACCGAGCTGCGCTTCGAAGGTGCGCGCGCGTTCCGCGTGCGCCGCGGCGCCGTGTTCGCCGACGTGTCGCCCGCCAGCGACGGCGCCGGCGGCGGCCCGGGCGAGGCGCACTTCGTCGCCGACGGCGGCGAGGCGGTGGTGAAGGGCACGAAGCTGCTGTTCGCGGCGAAGAAGGCGCTTGCGTCGCTGGTGGTGTCGCGCGGCGAGGTGGAGCTGCGCACCAAGCGCGGCGCGGTGAAGGTGGGCGCCGGCGAGGAGGCCACCAGTGAGCGCGACCAGATGCCGCACGTGGGCCCGGCGCGCGACCTGGCCTACGTGACGGCCTGGGCGCGCGCGCTGGAGACGCCGGTGGCGGGCGAGGGCGCCGACGTACCGGTGCGCGGCATGGGCACGCTGCGCGCGAACCGCCCCGGCGACACGAAGGAGAAACCGCTGCGCCTGGCGAAGCACGAGGTGAAGGTGACGTTGCGCGGATCCGTGGCGCGCACCGAGGTGATCGAGGAGTTCGCCAACCCGACTCCGGCCGTGATGGAAGGGACCTACGAGTTCCCGCTGCCGCCGGAGGCGACGATCACGCGGCTGGGGTTGTGGATCGGCGACAAGCTGGAGGACGGCGAGATCGTCGAGAACGCCCGCGCCGAGAAGATCTACAAGGCCATCGTCGAGGACACGCTGCACCCGCGCGACCCGGCGCTGCTGCGCTGGAAGTCGGGGAGCACGTTCTCGATGAAGATCTTCCCCATCCCGGCAAACGGCTCGCGCAAGGTGCTGGTCGAGTACACGGAGGTGCTGGCGGCGCGCTACGACCGCTACAAGTACGTCTACCCGCTGGCGCGCGCGGGCGGCGAGCCGGTGGGCGAGTTCGACCTGCGCGTCGACGCCGACGCGGGCGGGGCGCTGGGCGAAGTGGCGACGCCCCGCTGGCCGGCGTCGCTGGAGCGCACGGCGACGGGCGCCACGGCGACGTTCCACGCCAAGGACTTCGCGCCGGCGGCGGACTTCGCGTTCGAGTACGCGCTGGCGGCCCCGCCGCCCGAGGCGGCGGTGGCGACGTTCCTGGGCAAGGACGGTCACAAGTACTTCATGGCGCGGCTGCATCCGGACATCGGCAAGGCGAAGAGCGGCGAGCGGCACGACTACGTGTTCGTCGTGGACACGAGCTACGGCGTGGCGCCCGACGCCTACCGCGCGCAGGTGGCGACGGTGGCGGCCTTCCTCGCCGAGATGGACGAGCGCGACCAGTTCAAGCTGCTGGCGTGCGACTTTGTCTGTCGTTCCTATTCCGACGAGTTCCGCCGCCCGACGCGGCGTGAGATCGACGACGTGACGGGGTTCCTGGAGGGGCTGAGCACGGGCGGATCGAGCGACCTCGACGGGGCATTCCGCGCGGCGGCGGCCGCGGCGGGGAGCGGCGCGGCGGGACGCGCGGTGCGCGTCGTGTACGTGGGCGACGGCGTGGCGACGAGCGGGGCCATGCGCCCCGACGCGCTGGTGGAGCGGATCGCCACGCACATGGCGGCGCTGCCGGGCGTGCGCATCGACGTAGTGGGCGTGGGCGCCGACGTGGACCGGCTGGCGCTCGACGAGATCGCGCGGCGCTTCAACGGCGCGGCCCGCTACGTGACGTCGGGCGGCGACGAAGCGCGCGCGGCACTGGAGATCGTCGCGGCTCAGTACGTGGCGGCGCTGTCGGCGCCGGAGGTGGAGGTCGTGTCGCCGGCATCGTCCGGGCCGGTGCGCGCGGCGTCGGCGGTGGTGCCGACCGACACGGTGCTGCTCGCGGACCGCATGGCGGTGCCGCCGGGCACGGGTGGCGCCGGCGGCGCGGGCGGGACGCCGGGCGCGCTTGGCCCGCTCTACGGGCCACGCGGCAAGGCAGCGCTTCCGCCGCCGGCGCCGCTGGCGGCGCCGCGGTCGCTGCCGCTGGGGGCCCGCATCGCCGCGGAGGACGTCTTCCCGCGCCGGCTGCCGACCGTGCAAGAGGGCGACGAGCTTCTCGTGGTGGGACGCTTCGAGGGCGAGGGCGAGGCGGAGATCGTGCTGCGCGGCATGGTGGGCGACGCCGCCTGGATGAAGCGCTGGCCGGTGACGCTGCGCGCCGAAGCGACCAAGGGCAACGCCTTCCTGCCGGCGCTGTGGGGGCGCGCCAAGGTCGACGCGCTGACGCTCGCCGACCCGGCCGCGAACAAGGACGAGATCGTGCGCGTCAGCTTCGACACCTCCGTGATGAGCCGCTACACGTCGTTCCTGGTGCTGGAGAACGAGCGCATGTACCGGGAGTTCAAGGTGGCGCGCAAGACGGACCGCGACTTGTGGACGGGGGACGAGGCGCCGGCGCTGGACGCGACGGAGACGCCGGCCAGCGCGCCAGACGACGCGAGCGGCAAACGCGCGGACGAGGGCGGCGACGACAGGTCCAAGGCCGGCGAGAAGGCCGAGGAGAAGCCGCCGGCCGGCGCGACCCCGGCAGCGGGCACCGGCGCCCCCGCGACGGCAGCGCTCCCGGGGATCGTCGGCGGGCTCGAAGCGAAGGGCGGCAAGGCCGGCGGCGCGCCGAGCATCACGGCGCGCCTGGGCGCCGCGGGCGACGGCGACCGCGGCGGCGCGGGCAAGTCAGGCGCCGCGCCCTCCGGCACCGAGAGCACGGCCGGTAGCCTCGAAGAAGGCGCGCGCACGCGCCGGAAGGGGACGCCGGCGCGGAGCGGCAAGATGGCGATGGGCAGCGACGCGGACGAGCACGAGACCGGCGGCGCCGACGAGACGGACGATCTGATCGACGCTGGCCACAAGGATGACGGCAAGGCAGCGAAGGACGCGCCGCCGGTGAGCGCGGTGGCGCCGACGACGCCGGTGGGCGCGTCGGGCCCGGGGCCCGCGCACGCGACGACGACGAAGCACGCGCCGGCGGGCCCGATGAAGGTGCCCGCCGAGCCCGCACCGGTGACGACGCCCGCCGGCGGTGGCGCCGGCGGGATGGTCGCGCCGCCGGCGTCCGACAAGGAGCCAGAGGCGCTGAAGGCCGACAAGTCGCGCTACGCGCCGCCGCCGCCGGCAGCGCCCAAGCCCGAGCCACCGCCGAAGAAGCCGTCCAAGGACGCGCCCGCCGACGCCAAGGCGAAGAAACGCGTCCTGATCGAGGCGGACAAGATCGAGATCGTCGAGGCGTCGAAGCCGGGCTTCGTGCGCGTGCCGGTGAAGGTGGCGACCATCGCCGGAGCCCCGGTGCGCGCCGACGCGGCGGCGCCGGCGGCGGCGGTGGCGGCCCTCCGCGCCAAGGTGGACGCCGGGCCGGACGTGCGCGCGAACCGCGAGGCGCTGCTCAAGCGGCTGGTGCGGCTGGGGCGGTACGACGAGGCGCGCGCCGAGGCGGAGAAATGGCTGGCGCTCGACGCCGAGTCGCCCGCGCCGCTGGAGTGGCTGGGAGACCTGGCGCTGCAGGCGGGCGATCTGCCGCGCGCGGTACGGCTGTACGACAGCCTCGCGGAGCTGACGCCCTCGGTGGCGAAGCTGCACGAGCGCCTGGCGCGCATGCACGCGGCGAAGGGCGACGCAGGGGCGGCCTGCGCGCATCGCCGCGCGGCCATCGAAGTCGCCGGCGATGCCGCCAAGACGGCCGCCGCGGCGCTCGAGCTGGCGCGCTGCGAACGGTCGCTCGGCCACGAGGCGGAGGCGACGGTCGCCGCCAAGGCCGGGCTCGCCTCGCTCTCGCGGGCGAGCGTCCACGCGCCGGCGCCCGTGCCGGTGCCGGTCCTGGCGGCGGTCCCGTCGGCCTCCGGCTGGGTCCGCCTCGCCGGCTACACGTCCGGCGGCATGGCGCCCTCGCCGCTCCCGGCGGTGCCGGCTCCGCTTGCCGCGCCGGCCGTCACCTACGCCCCGGCAATCCAGCGCGCGCTCGAGAAGTTCCTGGCGGACAAGCCGGGCGCCGCGGCGCCCGCCAAGCCGCGCCTCCCCGGCGGCGAGCTCGTCGCCGAGCTGCGCTGGGACAGCCCCGCGGACCTCGACGTGGCGCTCGTCCCGCCCAAGGGCGATCGCCTCGGCGCACTCAAGGAGCTGCGCGGCATCGCCGTACGCGACTCGCTCGGCGGCGCCGACGGCCCTGAGCGCCTGGCGGCACGCGAGCTCGGCACCGGCACCTACCTCCTGGTCGTGAGTGCCGCCGGCGGGCCCGTGCCCGCCGCGGTGAGCGGCACGCTGCGCGTCAAGGCGCGCGGCGCCACCCGGACCCTCGCCTTCACCATCCCCGCCGGCAAGGTCGCCGCCGAGGTCGCCTCCGTCAGCGCCAAGATCGTCTACACGTTCCCCGGCTACGGCGACGCCCTGGAGTAGAGCATCGATCACCCCTGCCGGATCCGGAGCGCCTTGAGGGGGCGGCCGGCGGAAAGCACCGTCGGCAGCCGCGGCGCCAGGAGGTGGGCGCATGGTCGAGCGCCGCACCGGAGCTCCGCCGGGGGCTGGGCGCCCCCGGCACCCTGCCACTGCAGGACTCGGCGCTTCGTCACCGTCGCCGCGACAAGGGGATCCACGTCGGCTGCGAAGTGTGATCTGTCAAGGGACCATGGAGGTGCCCATGGCCTTGAATGGAATCCGCCGGTGGAGCTGTCGGACGGCGAGCGTCCCCGCCTTGGAGGAGCAACGGCGTAGGAGTGAGCGTACGCTCGAAGCCGTATCCTTATCCGCAACGCCGGCGGTTCACGAAGGCAGATTTTCAGCTCGACCTCGCCACACGCCACGTGTCCTCGAGGCGTCCGGGCGGCGATCGCGAGCGATGACGATCTTACTTGACTGTGTCGTGTCTTCAATATATGTACGCCTTAATCAACCAATGATCCAAGCGAGACCAGCAGGACCAACGCGAGCTGCCAGCCTCGGGCCGAGACAGCGGGATCTATTCCGGTCGCGCGGCGGCGTGCGGGACGGCGCCGGGCGGCCGCGGACCGGCCGAGCCGGGGTGCCGCACCGCTCCCGGCCGCGCGTGACCCGCCACCAGCCATTGCACCTCACGCTGCGCCTCGTCCGTCGGATGCAGAACCTGCGCGCGCGGGCCGCGGCATTGGCGCTGCGCGCCGCTTTCGAGGGCGGGCGCGCGCGCTTCGGCTTCCGCCTCGTGCACTTCTCGGTGCAAGCGGACCACCTCCACCTCGTCGCCGAAGCCGACGACGCGGTCGCGCTCGGACGCGGCACGAAGGGCCTGTGCGTGCGCATCGCCCGGCGCCTGAACAGGCTCTTCAGGCGGCGCGGGCGCGTGTTCGCCGACCGCTATCACGCGCGCGTCCTGCGGGGCCCGGAGCAGGTGCGTCGCGCGCTCGTCTACGTGCTGCAGAACGCCCGCCACCATCCGGAGACGGGCGCCCCACCGCCAGGCACCCCTTGGGCCGACCCGTTCTCGTCGGCGCGGCACTTCGACGGCTGGGTGGCGCCGCCGCGGCTCCCGGCGCCAGCTCTCCCCGGCGCGCCGCCCGTCACGCCCGCGCGTGCCTGGCTGCTGACCCGAGGTTGGCGCCGCCTGCCGGCGATCGATCTACGTGAAGGCCCGTCCCCGTGAAAGGCCCGCCGCCACGCTGAGCGCGCGTCGAACGGCCGCGAGAGGCCCTCAGGTCTTCAACGGACCGATGACCGGCGTGATGACCTCGCGCAGCTGCTGGTTCACCTTGAGCACCTCGCCGGAGGCGACGACGGGCGTGCAGGGGTAGATCTCGCCGAGCCGCTCGAAGGCGGCGAGCACGCGGCCCTGATACTCCTGGAAGCTGCGGTACGGGCTGCGCTCCGAAAGGAAGTCCAGCCCCGACTCCCACCAGTCGAAGCCGCGGCCGCGCGACACCACGCGCCGCACGAGGCTGGGGACGTCCGCCTTGAGGTACACGATGAGGTCGGGGCGCAGGGCGAAGCCGTACAGCGTCTGCAGCCACTCGAGCGACACGCCGCGCACCATCGATCGCGCCATCAGCGACAGTAGGTACCGGTCCGCCAGCACCACCTGGCCGGCGCGCAGCGCGGGGATGACGTCGCGCTCCAGCCGGTCGGCGAAGTCGGTGCAGTAGAAGAGCGCCATCGTCACTTCGTCGAGCGTGTGGCCGGTAAGCGCTTGGCGCAGCCCCTGGCCGGCGAGGGCCGAGCGGGCGAAGCCGGTGGTGGCCACGCCGAACCCTTCCGCCTCCAGCCATTCGCGCAGGATCGCGATCTGCGTGGAGCGGCCGACGACGTCCGTCCCTTCGATGACGACGAGCTTTCCCGGCAGCGGCTCGGGATCGTGGCCGGGCAGCGGGTAGGAATACGTGCGGCCGATCACGGGACGGTCTCGCGGTCGGGCGCGCGCACCGCCGCTTCGTCGTCCGGCTCGCGCTTGGAGCGCTCGTTCTCCACCAGCTCGTCGAGGTATCGGCCGAAGATGCGCGAGTCGCGCACCACCGCCTTCCATGCCGACGGCGGCGCGCGCAGCGTTCCGTCGGCGTGCGGGCGGACGATGTCGCGCACCTCGCGCTGCTGGCGGGTCATCGGCTTGGTGGCGTCGATGACGGTGAGCCCGAACTCCGTCGTCATCGCTTCGTACTCCTCCAGGATGCGCGCCTGGAAGAGGCGGAAGCTCTCGTAAGGGTCGTCGCTGAGGCGCAGGTCCATTCCCGCCTCGTACCACTTCAGCTCGGGTCGGCCGCGCAGGATGCGCTTCAGCGCCTCGTCGAGCGGGACGCGGAAGTAGAACGCCACCGTGGGTGCGGTGGCGAAGCTGTACAGCTGGCGCAGCCAGCCGCGGTCGACGCCCCGCGCGGCGTCGCGCGCGAACGCCGTGTAGACGTAGCGGTCCACCAGCACGATGGCCCCCGCCTCCAGCGCCGGCAGGATGTAGCGGTGATAGCGGTCGGCGAAATCGGCGGCGTGGATCAGCGAGAACGTCTGCGGCGACAGCAGGCGGTTCTTCTTCCCGTGGCGCGTCACGTCCGAGACGATGGGCGACGAGTTCCACTCGCTGTAGGCGATGGCGTAGCCCTCGGCGATGAGCCATTTGCGCACGAGGTCGATCTGCGTGCTCTTGCCGGAGCCGTCGACGCCCTCGACGATGACGAGCTTGCCGGGGAGCGGCGCGGCGCCGCCGGCGGTCGCGGCGTTGAAGGTTGGCGTCATGCACGCAGCGTCCGCGCGGAGCGAACGTCGCGGGCAGCATGCCATCGATGCGCGCGCGATTCCAGTGGTCGGCGCGCGCCGGCGCGTACTAACGTCGGATCGTG
Organism: Myxococcota bacterium; assembly: GCA_036004705.1. Classification (GTDB taxonomy): domain Bacteria; phylum Myxococcota_A; class Polyangia; order DASYRF01; family DASYRF01; genus DASYRF01. The sequence continues at coordinate 7,932 of DASYRF010000486.1, read as the reverse complement.
GCGGCGCTGCGAACGCACGACGGCGGCACGAGTGGCGGCAGCGGCAGCGGCGGCGGCGGCGCGGGCGCGGGCGCGGGGCGCCGCCGCGCCGACGAGGCACGCGCGGGGCCGGCGGTGGGGCTGCCGTGGCCGCGCGCCGAGACGCAGCGCATGGTGCCGCTGGCGGCGATGGACATCGGCTCCAACGCCGTGCGCATGGCGGTGGCGCTGTCGCGCCCCGACGGCGGGCTGGAGCGCGGCGAGTACCTGCGCGTGCCGGTGCGCCTGGGCACGGACGTCTTTCGCTCGGGTCGCGTGTCGGAAGCAGCGCTGCAGCGGCTGCTCGACGCGCTGCTGGTGTTCAAGCGCATGACGGCGCGCTATCCGGCGGGGCTGGTGCGCGTGTGCGCAACTTCGGCCATGCGCGACGCGCAGAACGCCGCGCTGGTGGTGGACCGCGTCCGCCGCGAGACCGGGCTCGTCATCGAGACCATCTCCGGCGTGGAGGAGGCGCGGCTGGTGGGACGGGCCGTCGCGCAGCGCATGGACCTCGACAAGCGCTCGGCGATGGTGGACGTCGGGGGCGGCTCGACCGAGATCTCGTGCGCGGAGCACGACGAGATTCTCTGGTGCGAGACCTTCAACGTCGGGGCGGTGCGGCTGCTGGCGGCCTTCGCCCGCCTGGGCCGGCCCGAGAAGAAGAGCGCGCGCCTGATGGAGGACTTCCTGGGCACGCTGGCGCCGGCCATCGAGGACCGCTTCCAGGGGCGCGGCGTGGAGCGGCTGGTGGCGACCGGCGGCAACATCGAGACGCTGGCGGATCTGCTGCGGCGCCGCCGTCCCGAGGACGCGCCCGCCGAGGACAAGCCGGTCGACGTCATCGAGGTGCGCGCGCTGAAGGATCTTCACAAGCGGCTGCGCGAGACGCCCGCCCGCGAGCGCGCGGCGCGTTTCGGGCTGCGGGCCGACCGCGCCGACGTCATCGTCCCCGCTTCCTTCATCTACTGGAAGGTGGCCAAGCTGCTCGGGCAAGAGGCGATTCACGTTCCCCACGTGGGGCTGCTCGACGGGATCCTGCTGGAGCTGGAGCAGCGCGCCTGGCCGAAGCGCGGCGGCCTGGAGGGGCGCGCCCGCCAGGTGCGCGTCTCGGCGCTGGTGCAGGGGCGCCGCTTCCACTTCGACGAGCGCCACGCGCGCACCACGGCCGACGTGGCGCTGATGCTGTTCGACGCGCTGCGCACGCTGCACCGGCTGGGCGAGCGCGAGCGCATGCTGCTCGAAGCCGCGGCGCTGCTGCACGACGTCGGCAGCTACGTGTCGCGCTCGCGCCACCACCGCCATTCGCAGTACCTCATCTCGCAGCTCGACCTGGTGGGGCTGGACCAGCGCGAGCGGCTGCTCGTGGCGAACGTGGCGCGCTACCACCGCAAGGGAATGCCGTCGCCGGCGCACGAGAACTTCCGCGACCTGGCGCCCGACGAGCGCCTGCTGGTGCAGAAGCTGGCGTCGCTGCTGCGCGTCGCCGACGCCCTCGACCGCGGCCAGGGCGCCGTCGCGGCGCGCGACGTGCGCGTCACGCGCACCGACGGGCGCGTGGAGCTGCGCGTGCCGTCGGCGGCGGACCTCCTGCTGGAGACCTGGAGCGTGGAGCAGCGGCAGGACCTGTTCGAGGAGACGTTCGGCCTGCAGGTACGCCTGCGGCGGGTGAGGCCGCGGCGCGCGCCGCGGCCGCGGCGGGCGGCGGCGAAGAGGAGGAGATGACGATGGCGCGGGCGGTTCCGATCGTGGGCTTCGACGCGCGCGCGCCGCTCGGCGAGATGGTGCGGCTGGTGGTGCAGGTGCGGCTCGACGAGGCGCTGGGGTTGTGGGACGCCGCGGCCACCGGCGACGGGGACGAGGCGCTTCACGACTTGCGCGTGGCGCTGCGGCGCGCGCGCACGGTGCTGCGGACCTTCCGCGCCGAGGCGGCCGGACGGCGGTGGCGGACCGCGGAGCGGTTGCTGCGCTCCGTGTTCCGCGCCACCGGCCCGATGCGCGACGTCGAGGTGCTGGAGCAGCGGCTGGAGCGGTACGCCGACCGCGTGACCGAGGGCGTGGCCGACGGCGTGGAGGCGGTGGCGGCCCGCTGCGCGCGCCTGCGGCGGCGCGTGCGCCCGCGCCTGCGCGAGGCGTTGTCGGCGCGCAGCCGCGCCGCGCTGGAGCGGCGCATGGCCGACCTGTGCGAGGGGCGGATGGTCGGCTTCGCCGCCGGGCGCGCGCCGTTCGGCGGCTTCGCCCCCGCGCGCATCGGCGCGGTGCTGGCCGAAGCCGATCGGCTGGCCGCGGCGACCGCCGCCGACGCCTCGGTGGCGAACCTGCACGCCCTGCGCATCGGCCTGAAGCGCGTCCGTTACCTGGCGGAGGTGTTCGAGCCCGGCGGCCCCGGTCCGCTGGCCGACGCCATCGAACGCCTGCGCGTGCTGCAGGACGCCCTCGGCGCGGTTCATGATCTGGACGTGGAAATGGCGGAGGTGGTGGGCGTGGTGCGCCGCACCGAGACCGGCTGGCTGCGCGAGCTGTGCCGCCGTTCGCGCCGCCGCGAAGCGCCCGCCGAGCCCCTGGAAGAGGCCCTGAACCACGGCGAGCCTCCCGAGCGCGAGGGCCTGCTCGCCCTGCTCGAATGGATGGCCGCCGACCGCGCCCGCGCCAAAGAGCAGGCCCTCGCCGAGCTCGCGCCCGCGCTGGGCGACGCCCGCCGCGCCCTCGACGCCGCCCTCGACCCCTTCGGCGGCCTCGGCGGCGGCGGCAGCCCGCCCGTCCCCCCCGGCGAGCGCGCCTCCGGCGCCGACTGAACCGCAGCCGGACCCGGAACCGGAACCGGACCCGGAACCGGAACCGGAAACCGGAACCGGAATCGGAACTAACCGGAACCGGAGCCGGAGCCGGAACCGGAACCGGAACCGGAAAACCGGAACCGGAACCGGAACCCGGCGCGGCGTCAGCGGTCCTGCGGGCGCAGCATCCAGGTCGGGGTCAGCAGCCAGCGCAGCTCGCCGGAGCCGGCGCCGGGGCGGCCTTCGATGTCGATGCGCGCCAGCCCGGCTTTCTTGAAATGGACGGCGCCGGGGCGGGCGCCGACGAGCAGCGCGGCGAGGTTGCCGAGGTGGGGCTCGTGGCCGACGAGCATCACGACGGCGGCTCGGCGTAGGGCGGCGAGGAGCGCGAGCGTCTCCTCGGGCGGGGCGTCGGGGATTAGCTCGTCGCACGTCTCGACCTCGCCGCGGTGGCCCACGGCGGGGGCGACCAGGCGCGCGGTCTCGACGGCGCGGCGCAGCGGGCTGGCGCGCAGCGCGTCGCAGCGCACCTCGGCGTCCACCAGCGCGGCGGCGACGCTGCGGAGCTGCTCGACGCCCGCCGGCGTGAGCGCGCGGTCGGCGTCGCGCCCGCCCGGACCGATGTCCTCGGCGATGCCGTGGCGCAGGAGCAAGACCTTCATCGCCTACAGTCTCTGCACCCAAACGGCGAACGCCGCAACTCCGAAGAAGACGACGCCCAGGCCGATGAGGCCGAGGGCGGCCGGCACCGAGAAGGGCGTGCGGTAGGTGGCCTCGCGCAGCTCGGCGCGCGGCACGCGCGTGGCCCCGGCGACGAAGGCGCCGTCGCTCAAGGCGAGCTCGGCCGGCGCCACCGGCGCGGCGCCGGCGCCGGTCACGAGCCACAGCGGTCCGTGCGGCGGCACCTTCACGAGCTTGCCGTGATCGCGCTCGCGCACGGTCAGGCCGCGCAACGGCCCGGTCGCTGGGGCGGCCGCCGCCGGCGCGGCGGAGCTCGGCGTGGCGCCCCCGTCCGGGCCCCTCGGCGCGGCGGCGCCCGGCTCGGTCTCGGCGCCGGGGCCGATGAGCGCGGGGCCGGCCAGGCGCGCCTCCGCCTCGCGCAGCTCCAGCGCGTCGGCGAGCGCGCCGGCGGTGAAATGATGCACGTGCGCGCAGCCGCCCGACCCCGCGGCGGCAGCGGCGGCGGCGAGCAGCGCTGCGGCCGCGCCGGCTGCTGCCGGCCGCCGCGCGCGCGAAGGGGACATGGCCGGCGCACTATTCCGCGCAAGCCGGGCGCGGGGCAAAGCCGCGGAAGGCATGACGGCGAGCCGGCTGACGCGCGCGACGGAGTCGCAGCGTCGCGACTGAACCTTGGCCATCGCGCCTCCCAGCTCCGCCGGCTCAGCCCTCAGGGGTCGTTCCGGCCGGCGCTAGGGCCGCATCGCGCGGGCGCGCACGCCGCACCCCACCTGGCCGCATTCGTTGTCGTCGGCCGTCGGACTGGTCGTTTCCCACGCCGCGACGTAGCCGGCGTCGGGGAAGCCGTACGCCACCGGGCCGCGCACCAGCACGCACGCCGCCATGTCGTTGATGGCCATCAGCGGCGACGGGCCCACGCCGGCGCCGTCGGCGTCGACGTGCAGCCCCACCACGCCGCTGGTGAGGTCCACCCACGTGATGAGGAAAGTCTCGTCCGCCAGGGCCGCCACGTGCGGCGAAGGGAGCGACTCCTCGGTGCTGAACATCGTGTCGATCGCGAAGTCGGCCGCGCTGACCGATCCCAGCGGCGGCCGCGGGTTGGCCAGCGCGTCGTAGAGGCGCGCGTGCACCGTGTTGGTCGACCCCGGCACGGTCCAGACGATCATGGCGCCGGCGGCGCCCCCGGCCACCGCCACCTGCGGCCCGTCGATCGCCACCTCGCCGGTTCCGTCGACGACGTCCACGCCGCCCAGCGTCCCGAACGAGCCGGTGAGCCGGCGCAGGAAGACGTCCGCGCCGGTGACCTGCGTCGGCGCCAGCGATCGGTAGGCCACCCAGACGATGTTCGTGATCGCGTCCACGGCCACCGACGGCTGGGTCGGGCCCGCCAGCAGGTTCGGCTCGACGTCGAACGGCACGTCGGCGCCTCCCGCGGCGTCGGTCGCGAGGGGCACGCCGGCTGTGTCCAGCACGCGCCCGCGCAGGACGCTGCCACCGGGCGCCGGCGGCATGGCCATCACGTTCTCCACCCAGACGAAGAAGTGCGCGCCGTTCAGGCAGCCGCCGGCGAGGCCGCTGCCGAAGACGTGCCCCGCGGCGATCACGTCGCTGATGACGACGTCGTCGCCGGGCGTGCCGTCAGGGGCGAAGAAGCGCGCGCGCACCGCGCCGGTCGTCCCGTTGGGCGGGCGGAAATCGCCCCACGCCACGGCGAACGAGCCGTCGGCGCACACGGACGCCCCCGGCGTGGTCTGCGGGCCGTTGCCCGGGAAGGACGTGACGCGGAAATCGTACCCGGGGGCGAACGGTCCGCCGGCAGTCCACGGTCCGCCGTCGAGGTCGTACAGGCGCATGCGGATCTCGGAGTCGTCCTCGATGGTCCCTTCGACCGTGTCCTGGTAGGCGACGCCGAAGCCGTTCGGCATGGCGATGGCGATCGGGAAGATCTGCGACCCCTGCGTGGACGTGTTGACCGACACGCTCGCCAGCGTCTCCAGGCGGCAGTCGTTCCCGCAGCCGTCGGTCACGCCGTTCAAGGGATCGGTGTCGCAGAGGATGGCGTCGTCGCACTCCTCCGCGCCCTCCACGCGGCCGTTGCCGCAGCGCGGCCCGGCGTCGCCCGCCGCCGCGTCCGTGTCGCCGCCGCCGCCGCAACCGCCGCATCCAGCCGCCAAGCCGGCACCCCCACCCAGCGCAATCGCGAGCCCCAGCGACAGCGTCGCGGCGGATGGTCCTGCCTTGCCCAGCGTCATGAACCGCCAAGGTTGACACGCCCCTGCCCCCCCGCGCAACGGGATCTCGCGCTCACGGGCCCCGGGGAAAAATGAACAGGCGCGGTTCTTGCTTCGAGAATCCCGGCAAATGGATCTGCTGGTGCGGTTGTGGGGAAGCTTCGTCGCCGTCACGCTGCCGGTGCTGGCGCTGGCGTCGATGCCGGGCGAGACGGACGTAGGGTTCGGCTACGGCGCGGGCCGCCACTACAACATCTGCGGCGCGCCCAGCACGTTCACCACCTACACCGTCTTCGCCGAGACGCGCCTTTCGCCGGGCGTGCGCATGGGCGTGGCCGGGCGCGTGTACGTCGACGGGACCAACGACGCGGCGCCGCGGGCGAGCTACATGGCGACGGGGTTCGCCGGCTACGACTTCCGCTGGTTCGGCTTCACGCTCGGCGCCGGCTACATCGGCACGGTCGGCGCGCGCGGCGGCGCCTTCTTGCCGCAGGCGTCGCTGCGCGGCGGCGGCGAGACGGGCTTCCGCGGGGAGACGGCCGTCGGCCTGGCCACGGCGCACTACCCGGCGAGCGGCCTGCTGCGCACCGGCGTCGCCTACGCGTGGAGGGGCCTCGACGTGGGCGTGGGGCTCGACCTGGAGCCGTACCTGGAGCCCGGGCTTTACGCATATGCGGGCGCGCGCCTCGACCAGCTCGTGTTGCGCGTGGAGGGGCGGTTCGGGCCGCTGTGGCCGCCGGGCGACCCGGTGGACGACGGCTTCGAGTACGGCGGCTTTGCCACCGTAGGGCTGCACTTCGATCACCCGGCGCCGCCGTCGCACGCGCCGTCGCCCGCCTCCGCGCCGTCCTCGGCGCCGCTCGCACCGCCCGAAGCCGCCCCGCCAGCGGAGCCCGCCAGCGAGCCGGCGTTGCCCTGACGGCACGGGCTCGGTTAGCGTCGCGGCATGGGTGCCACCGAAGCCGCCACCGCCTCGCTGCCCGGCGCGCTGGTGCGCGCCCCCTCGCCCGACGCCGCGCAGGCGCTGCGGCGCCTCGCCTTGGTGGCGTCGCGCGCGCTGGTGGAGGCGTCGGCGTTCGCGCGGCTCCTCGACCGCCTGCCCACGCACGGCGATCGGCTGGCCGCGGTGCGCGGCTGCGGGGGCGCCCGCGCGCAACGCGCCATCTTCGAGTCCTGCGCCGGGTCGGCGCGCGCGCACATCGAGGACGTGGTGCCGCGGCGCCTCGGCGCGCTCCGGCCAGTGAACTACGTCGGCAAGAACAGCCTCGCCGCCTTCACGAATTTCCAGAAACGCTTCTGCCGCCCGCCCGCCGTGGACGGGGGCGCCGCCGCGGACACGCTGTGGGGCTACAACCACAACTGGCGACCGGAGATGTGGGTCATCGGGCCCGGGTACTACACGGCCTACGACAGCGACGACGCGTTGGGCGGCGTGGCGGTGGACTACCGCGTGCTGCCGACCGGCAAACCGCCCGACCTCTGGCCGCGCGTGCGCCGCAACGACCGCCTGCCGCCGGCGCTGGTGTGGGACGGCATGGTCGATTACCTCCGTCGCGTCTCCGAGCACGTCTTCATCGGCGTCGCCGAGCGCCACGGCGTGCGCACGCACAACTATTTCCTGCTGTGCCGCGAGACGGAGTCGTAGCGGCGCGGGGGCGACGCTGCCGCTGGGCTTCCCGTACGTGGCCGGGACGGCGACCTCGACGCCTTCTCCGGGCGCGAGGACGCCAGCCCGCCGCTAGCGCAGGGGCGCGGCGGGGGCGAGCGGCAGGTCGCGTCCCGAAGCCGTCATGAGATCCAGGTAGGCGCTCATCGCCTTGAAGGCTTCGGGGTAGTCCAGGTAGTACCAGTGCGTGCGGGCGAGGTAGTAGAGCGCGCACAGGTGCACGTCGAGCGGGCCCTTGGGCGGGGCTGACGCCTCCATCGCGCGGTGCAGCGCGGTCAGCGCGTGGGTCCAGCGCATGCGCGTGTGCTCCAGGTAGCCGACCAGCAGGTCGTAGAGCGGCCCTTCGGTGTAGTAGCCCTCCATCACGTCGAGCAGCTTCAGGGACTCGTCCCAGTTGCGCGAGCCCATCAGCGAGCGCAAGAGGTCGAAGGGGTCGGTGTTGCGGTAGAGGCCGGGCGCGTCGGGCGGCGGCGTCGTCGGCGGGGTCTTCGACATCATCGCCTCGCGCGTCAGCGGAAGCGGGTGCGCCTCTTCGCCGTCGAGCAACTCGTAGAGCAGCGCGGCG
>DASYRF010000485.1:0-2161 GCA_036004705.1 Myxococcota bacterium | reverse complement strand
CGCGTGGTGCCGCCGGTCCGGCGCCGGTGGCGCGCGGTGCGGCCGTTGCGGCGCCCGTGGCGCGTGGTGCCGCCGGGCCCGTGCCGGTGGCGCGCGGCCCGGCCGGCGCCGTTTCCGCGCGGACGCCCCCGCGCCCGCCGTCCGCGGCCATCGTGCTGGCCATGCTCGGGTCGGGGATTCCGGCGCCGGACCCGGCGAGCGCCGCCGCGCGTGCGGGGGCGGCGGGGAGCGCCGCAGCGGCACCGGCGCCCGCCGTCGCGCCGGCGGTGCTGCCCGCGGCCGAGGCTTCGGGCTGCAGCGTCCCACCGGCCGGGGTTCCCTCGCGCACCGACGACGGCGCGGGCGTCCTGTCGCCGCGCTCCTTGCGCGCCTGCTCGAGGATCTCCTTGGCCGACATTCCCAGCATCGTGCGTGCCTGCCCGCCGAACACCTTGCCGCACTCGGTGCATTGAGTCTGCGGCGTCGCGAACTTCGCGCCGCAGTAGGGGCAGAAGAGCACCGCCGTCATCCGCGTCCTCCTCAGTGCACCGGGAGCGCCACGCGCTCGAAAGCCGCGCTGGGCGCCGCGCCCGCGCTCCCGGCGTGCAACTCCAGCACCGATGCCACCGCCACACCACCGCGCGCCGCGACCGCATCCTCCGGCACGGCTTTGCCCGGCGGCGGAAGCGCGTCGACGCGGCCCGCGTTCAGCAGCAGCTCGGCCGCCCAGGCGCCCGGCGCCACCGGCCCGCCGTGCGCGTCGCACGCCGTCCCTGCCGTCTCGGCGACGTCGCCGAACACTCCGAAACGCACGCCGCTGGCCGCGAGCCACGCCGCCACCGGGAAGGCCCCGATCACCGCCGTGCCCGCGCGATCGATCCCGCCTTCTCCGCCCACACGCGGCGGCCCGTGGCTGACAAGTACCCGCGGCTCGGGCGCGTCCTTGGCGGCGCGCGCGGCGCGCTCCAGCTCCGCCGCCCCGGCGCGGCAGGCGCCGGGCACCACGGCGCGCGCCAGCGCGTGGCCCGACAAGGGCACCAGCGTGAAGTCGTCCCCTTCGACGCGCGTCACCCGCGCCAGCCCGAACGCCGCCGCGCCCCGCGCCCCGAGCGCCGCGGCCAGGTCGCCGGCGCGCTCCGTGGCGCCCGTCCCCACCAGCACCGGCACGCCGGCTGATACCAGGACGTCGAGCACGCGCGCCGCCGCGCCGGGCGCGCCGCCCCCCAGCCCCCCGGGCGCGATCAGCGCCTCGACCCTGCGCGTGCGCAGCGCCGCGACGAGCGCGCCCAGCGCCGCGAGCTCCGCTCCGTCAGCGGCGGCGACGTCCCCTACGATCCCCAGCCGCGCCACGCCGTCGGGGTCGCGCGCTTCCGCCCGCAGCACACCGTGCTCGAGCGTCCAGCGGCTGCCCGCCAGTGTGAGCGCCTGCGCCGGGCCCTCCTCGGGGGATGCGCACGCCGCCGTCGCCCCGGTCGCCTCATCGCCGGCGGCGTCCGTCATGCCGGGGACCGCGGGTCGGGCGCCCCCCGTGCGCGGGCCCGCGCCTCCGCAGCCCGCCATCGCGAGCGCGAGGGCCAACGCCAGTCCAGGTGGGTGTGCGTGCATGGTCCCGGAGCCGCGCGCGGTGACGCCCCGCGTCCGAGCCCCGTCCGAGTATACCTGTCCCCCCGGCGTGCACCAAGGAAACGGCCCGGACGGCGGCGGCGCGGCGCGGCGCCGCCGCCAGACGGCGCGACGTGCGTCAGGCCGGGCGTCAGATCGTGGAGAAGGCGACGTTGAGCTGCACGTTGCCCTCCGCCGTGCCGTAGCCGTCGACGACGACGTAGTACAGCGTGTTCGCCACGACCGGGTAGCGATAGACCCGGCTCCAGGATCCCGTGGTGAAGTTGTGGTCGTCGTTGCAGGCCAGGCAGTCGGACGGCGGCGCGCAGTTCGGGTTACAGCCGCTCTTGAGGTAGATGATCGTGTCGAAGGACGACCCCTGCGTGTCGACCGTGAGGAAGCCGCCGAGCGTGGCGTAGTAATAGAAGACGATGTCCTTGCCCACGGTGCCGCCGTCCGAGTTGCACACGCCGAAGTTGCCGGTGGGATCGCCGTTGGGCACTCCGCAGGCGTTGTTGCCGGCCGGGCCGCCCGGGCACCCCAGCGCCGCCGTCGCGTCGTACACGTAGTTGTCCACCTT
>DASYRF010000484.1:0-19835 GCA_036004705.1 Myxococcota bacterium | reverse complement strand
GTGGGGAGGGGCGCCGCGGCCGCGGCCGCCGGGGCGTGCGCGCTAGCGGCGGCGCTGGGGGCGTGTGTGCACGCCTCGGGCGCGAGCGACGGCGGCGGAGGAGGCGACGCGGGGTTCGCCTCCGACGCGGGCGACAACCCGTACGACCTGGACGGCGACGGCATCCAGGTGCCGATCGACTGCGACGACGCCGACCCGGCGAACTTCCCGGGCAACGTCGAGGTCGCCGACGGCCGCGACAACGATTGCGACGGCTACGCCGACGACGGGCTGCCCGGCGTCGACGCCGACGGCGACGGCTTCGTCGGGCCCGAGGACTGCAACGACGCCAACCCGGCCATCTTCCCCGGCGCGCCGGAGACGGCCAACGCCCAGGACGACGACTGCGACGGCATGATCGACGAAGGCGGCACGAGCATGCACGTGCCGTGCGACTGCGGCGGCGCCGTCACGAGCCCGGCGGTCTCCCTCGGCATGTGCGACGGCCTCCTGTCGGAGACGGCCGCCGGCCCCGCCGACGGGCGCGAGATCATGTCGAGCTGGACGGTGCCCTTCTCGCCGACCGAGGGCTGCACCATGCTGCAGCTCTCCTCCGGGCTGACGCCCGGCAACCAGCCCGGCACGTACCAGACCGACCCGGGATGCGACTTCATCAGCGGCGGCGGCTGCGCGACCATCCCGCCGACGTTCGACGGCCCCGCCAACGACGAGCTGTCGGTCACGCTCACGTTCACCGTGCCGGAGGGCGCGAACACGCTGAGCTGGGACTTTGCGTTCTTCAGCGTCGAGTGGCCCGAGTGGGTGGGCCAGGGTTACAACGACACCTTCGAGGCCGAGATCCAGTCGATGATGTTCACCGGCAACGCCTCCTTCGACGAGACCGGCGCGTCCATCACCGTCGACAACGTGCTCTTCGACACGACTTGCGCCTCGGCCGCGACGTGCGACCCCGACCTCGCCGGCACCGGGTTCGACGACACGACGAACGGCGGCGGCACCACGCACTGGCTGCAGACCGCCACGCCCGTCGTGCCGGGCGAGACGATCACCCTGACGTTCCGGATCTACGACTCGGGCGACGGCGTCCTCGACAGCGCCGTCGTCGTCGACAACCTCGTCTTCAACGACGGCGTGATCGAAGGCGGCCCCGGGACCACGCCCATCCAGTAGCCGCGACCCGCCAAGAAGGTCAGGTGACGTCGCGAGCGTGCCGACTAGGGGGCGTACTTCGCTGATCTCGCGGGTGACGAACTCGAGCCCGCGGCGCGGCGACGGGTGGTTGAAGTCCGTGCCTCGCTTTCGGACGGCGCCGTCACCAGGCGGCCAACTTGGCCGGTTCACCGGCCCCAAGCCAGCGGAACCGCGGCGCGCAGGGCTGGCAGGCTCCGTGCATCGCTCCGTTCCCCGACGGTATCTGACGTCCGGCCGCGGGGGCGCTAGGATTGGAAGCGTACGGTGGGTGCCGTCACCACCGCCGACCATGCCCGACCTTCGCTCGCTGGCTCGCATCCTCGCGCTCGTGCTCGCCGTCCTGGCGCCGGTGGCGGGTTTCGCCGTCGCGGCGGGCTGGAGCGCGGGACGGCTGCTGAACGACGCCGAAGCGGCACGGGCGCGGGCCGCCGCCGCCGGGGCAGCCGCGGCGATCGACGCGCGGCTCGACGGCATCGGCGCGAGCCTGCGCGCCGGCATGGACGCATTGCGGCTCGAGGACATGAGCGACGCTGAGCTGGAGGGCGCGCTCCGTCTCTTCTACGCCCAGGAGCCGGTGGTGAGCGCCATCACGCTGCTGGACGAGAAGGGGGCCGCGCTGCTGCCCAGCGTGCACCTGACGCGCTTGCCAGCGGGGAGCGGCGGGCGCGACGGCGTGACCGTCGAGGAGCTGGCGCAGTTCGCCGCCCACATCCCGCTGGCGGCGGCCCTGGAGCGCGGCGAGGCCTTCGGCGCGTCCTACCGCTCCGACCGGCGCGCCGCCTGGCTGGCCGCGTACGCGCGCGTCGTCCCCGTCGAGGAGGGTGCTGCGCGCTGGGTGCTGGCGGTCGAGCTCAACCTGCGCTTCGTGGCCGACCTGTGCGTGCCGGGCGCCGAGGCGGCGGGCGCCAGCCTGCGCGTGCGTGGCGCGGGCGGCGCGACTTTGGCCGAGGTGGGCAGCGCCGCGCCGGCGGGCGGGGCGACGGCGACGGCGACGGCGGCGGTGCCCGCGGCGGGCTGGACCGTGGAGGCGGCGGTGCCGGTGGCGCACGTGCTGGGCGTGCCGTCGGCCTTGGCGGGGCGGCTCGCGTTCTGGGGCGGCGCGGCGGCACTCGTGGCGCTGCTACTCGCCGCTGCCGCGGGCGAAGCGCTGCGGCGGCGCGCGCGCACGCTGGCGCTGAGCGTGGAGCGACGCGCCCGCGCCCTCGCCGCCGAGCACAGCGGCGACGCCGAGATGGAGCGGGCCGTGGCGCTGGGGCGGCTGGCGAGCCGCCTGCAGCACGAGCTGGCCAACCCGCTCGCCGCCATCAAGGCCGCCACGGAGATCCTCGGCGCGGCCGGCGCGGCGGGCGACCCTGAGACGGCGCAGGCGCTGGGCGCGGCCATCGAGCGCTGCGAGCAGGTGGTGCGCCGGCTAGCGCAGCTCGCCCACACAGGAGCCGAGCCGCCTCCGGCCGCGGTGGAGGAGCCCCGATGAAAGGGCGCGCGGTCCTCTGGCTTGCGGCGCTGGGCGTGGCGGCGGCCGTCGTATCCGTCCCGCTCTACCTGCGGCTGTTCGAGCAACCCGGTGCAGGCGGAGTCCCCGCAGTGGCGGCGCCGGCGGCCGCGCCCGGCGCCGGCACCTCGCCCGCGAGCGCCTTCGGCCTGGTGGTGACGTCGGTGACAGGCGAGGTCACGCGCGCGCTCTCCGGCGGCGGCGCCGCGCCCGTCGCGCGCGGTGAGGTGCTGAAGGTGGATGACGAGCTGCGCACCGGGCGCGGCGGCGCGGTGGTGCTGGAGCTGACCGAGGGCACGGCCGTGTGGATGTGGCCCGACTCCGTGCTGGCGGTGCGCACGCTCGCCGACAGCCTCTCGCGGCTGCGTCTGCTGGCGGGCAAGGTCGACGTCGCCGTGCCGCTGCGCGCCGGTCGGACATTCGGTCTGGAGGGCGCAGACACGGGCCTCGCCTCCACGAACGGCGCCCAGTTCTCCGCGATCGTGGACGGGCGCAAGGTGTTCACCGTCGCGACGGTCAGCGGCGAGGTCGTGCTCGCGGCCGGCGATCGGGCCGTGCGCATCCCGGCGGGGATGGCGTCGCTCGCCGCGCCAGGCGGGGCGCCGGCCGCAGCGGCGCCCATCCCGCGCACCATCGGACTGCGGGTGGATTGGCCGTCGGCGCGCACCCGCGACCCGGAGGCGGCCGTGGAGGGCGACGCGCCGGTGGGGGTGCTGGTCAGCGTCGGCGGCGTGCGCGTCGCGGTAGACGCGGCCGGGCGATTCCGCGCCCGCGTGCCCCTCTCCGAGGGCATCAACCGAATCGACGTCGAAGCGGAGGACGCCACCGGCAACAAGCGAAGCGAGACGTCGCCGCCGATCGTGCGCGACTCGTCTCCGCCGGCGCTGAAGGTGGCGCCCACGTGGAAGTGAGGCGCAAGGCCGCGGCGCTTCGGGCGGCGGCCGGCGTGGCGGCGGTGGCGTGGGCGCTGCCCGCCCCGGCGCGGGCGATGAGCGTGCGCGCGGAGCCCGCCGTCCTACGCCTCGGCGAGCACGGCGCAGCGACGCTGCGCGTGGAGGGCACGCCGGTCGGCGTGGTGGCCGACGACGTGGAGCTGCGCGCCAGCGTGGGGAGCGTCACGAAGCTCGAAGTGGTGGGCGCGGCGTGGCGCGCGCGGTACGAACCGCCGGCGGAGCGATCCCCCGCGGTGGCGGTCGTGTCGGCGCGCGTGCGCGGCCGGACCGACGTCGAGCCGGCCTGGACGGCGATCCCGCTCTGGGGGCGGGCAGAGATCGCCGTCGCCACCGAGCCGGCGGCAGTGGTCTCGGTGACGATCGGCGTCGATACGTACGGGCCATTTCGCGCGCCGCGCACGGGGCGCTTCAGCAAGCTCTTCCCCGTGCCGCCGGGCGTGCGCAGCGCCACGGTGCGAAGCGTCGACGCGCTCGGCAACGCCCGCACCGACGAGGTGGCGCTCGATCCCCTGCCCTTCCCGCCGGGGCTGCTGCTGCCGCGCGCCGACGCGACCCTGCGCGCCGGACCCGCCACGCCTGTGGAGCTGGTGGCGTTCCTGGTCGACGAGACGGGCGCACCTCGTGCCGAGCCGCCGTCACTCGACGTGAGCGGCGGGAGCGGCGCGCTCGTGCCCGGCCCGGCGCCCGGCGTCTTCCACGTGCGCGTGTCGGCGACCGCGACCCCCTTCGGCGGAACGCTCGTGGTGCGCGTCGGCGCCGCTTCGCCGGTGACGCTCGAGTGGCGCGCCGACGTCGCGCCGGCCGCGCCGGCGCGTGTGGTGCTGGAGCCGCCGCCCGAGCTGCGCGCCGGCGCGGACGCGGCGATCGCCGTGCGGGTCCTCACCGCCGAGGGCGCTCCGCTTGCCGGCATCGCCGGGTGGATCACGCTGGCACCGACGTGGGGAGAGGTGGGCGTCGTGACCGAGGACGCACCCGGCGTGTATCGCGCCGTCTACCGCGGCGGCGGGCGACTGCCGGCGTCGGGCGAGGCGAAGCTGGAGGCGGCGGTCACGCCGCCCGACGCGCCGGCGGTGCGCGGTGAGGCGGTGCGTCCCGTGCGGGCGGGCGCGCCCGTGCGGCTCGACGTGGCGCCGCCGCCCCCGGTGGCGGCGAGCCGCGGCCTCGTGGTGGCGCTGCGAGTCGACGCGCACGACGCGTACGGCAACGGCGTCGACGGCCTGGCCGTGTCGGCGCGCGCGGCCGCCGCGGCGGTCGCTTCGATCGTGCCGGTCGCCGGAGCGCCCGGCCGGTACGAGGGCGCCCTGCGGCTCGGGGGCCTGAGGCCTGGCCGGGTCGACGTCGAGGTAGACGAGAGCGGCGGACTGTCGGCGCGCACGGGCGTGGACGTCACCGCGGTGCCGCGGCGCTGGCGCGGCGTGATCGACGCCTTCGTGATGGGCAGCTGGAACCGCGCCGACGCCACCGCCGCGGGGCTGGCGCTGCACGCCGGCGCTGGAACGGGCCACGCGCTGCGGCTGTCCGTCGGCGCAGGCGGGTACGCCGCGTGGGTGCACGCCGCCGACGCGACGGGCGCGAGCGCGGCGCTGGCGCTGGACGCCGCCCTCGTGGAGGTGGTCGCGCGCGCAGAGCTCGAAGCGGCCGGTGACCGCTGGCGGGCGGGCGTGGCGATCGCGGGCGGCGGCGGGCTCTTGCTGGGGCGCGTTCGCTCGCGCGCGCCCGCAGCCGGCGCGGGCCGGGAGAGCGGGGAGAGCAGTGCGCTGCTACCGGCGGCGGCGCTCCTCCCGGCGCTGCGCGCGACCGCCGAGGTCGGCGTCCGCGCTGGCCCCGGCTGGCTCATGCTGGAGGGGGGCTACGCGCTGCGGCCGCTGCCGGGCGGCCTGCCGATCCGCGGCGACCTCGGCGGGCCGCTGCTGGCGCTCGGCTGGAAGGCGGAGCTGTGAAGCCGCCGCGCCGAGCGACCTCCTGGCGGCAACAGCTCGCCGTGGCCGCCGCGGCCTGCGCGGCCGCCGGCGCGGGCGCCTCAGGCGGTTGCGTGCTGAGGGGCGGCGAGGGCGCGCCCCTGCGCGTCGACGCGGTCCTGCCCACGTGGCTCCCGGCGACGGACGGCGGCCGAATCACGATCGACGGCCTCTTCGCGCCCGCCGCCGTGCTCGACGTATCGCGTCGTCCCTCGTCCACGTCCGACGTCTTCCTTGCTTGGCTGGGCGACGGCGCCGTGGAGCTGGCGGACGTCGCGCGCATCTCGGATACCCGTCTCGAGGCGACCGTGCCATCCGGCGCGCCGTCCGGGCGCTGGGACCTCACGGTCGAGACGCCCGACGGCCGCAGCGCCACGCTCGCCGGCGCCTTGACGCTGACCCCGCCCGACGGGGCGGTGCTGGCGATCACCCGCGTCGACGCCGCCGCCTCGACCGTGTACGCCGGGCAGCAGGGCGTCGTCGTCGTGGTCACGGTCGCGAACCCCGGGCAGGCGGCGGCGACGATCTCCGAGGTCAGCCTCCGCATGACGGCGGGCGGCTCCGACCGCACCGCGGACTACGCGGCAACGCCGCAGCCGGGCAACCCGGGCAGCGTGGTCGCCGGCGGCGAGGCCGTCTGGGCCTTCAGCGTGGACGTCGGCGCGGAGGCGGCACCCGAAGCCGTGGCCGTGGACGCATCCGCGGCGGGAGAGGACGCGCAGAGCGGCGCGCTGCTCGCCGACGACGCAGCCGCTCTCCCGGACGCCTGGACCGTCGCGCCGGCGCCACTCGTCGTCCTGCAAGTCATCTCCGGCGTCATGACGGTGATGGCCGGACAGGCCGACGTGCCCGCCCAGGTCAGCCTGCGCAACGCCAGCCCCACCGACACGGTCCGGCTCGAGGCTGTGGAGCTCGTCCTCGGCGGCTCCGGCTTCTTCCCCGAGCAGCTCTCGCCCGTGCTGCCCTTCGACCTTCTGCCGGGGGCGATGATCAATGTCACGTTCGCGGTGGACGTCAGCGCGAGCGCAGCGCCTGGCGTCGTGGCGCTGGACGCCCGCGCGGTTGGCTCCGTGCCCCCCGGCGGCGTCACCGTGGTCGTGGAGGGCGCCGAGGCGACGGACCAATGGATCGTGAACTGACGCGCGCCGCCGGCGAGCCGCTCGACGTCCTGGTCGTGGAAGACGACCCCGACGTGCGCGCGCTGCTGGTGCGCGCGCTGAGCGCCGAGGGCTACCGCGTCAAGCAGGCGGCGAGCGCGGCCGAGGCGTGCGCCGCGCTGGCGCAGGCGGAGCCCGACGTGGCGCTGCTCGACAAGAACCTCCCCGACGGGAGCGGCGTGGAGGTGCTGCGCTGGCTGCGCGAGCACGGGCTGAACACCGAGGCGATCCTCGTCACCGGCTACGCCTCGCTGGAGTCGGCCATGGAGGCGGTGCGCCTCGGCGCCTTCGACTACGTGGAGAAACCGTTCGAGAGCCTCAAGGCGGTGGCCAACCGCGTGGCGCGCGCCGCCGAGCGCGGCCGCAGCCGCCGCGCCTTGCGCGAGCGCAACGAGGCCCTCGTGCGCGCCCTGGCCGCGCTGGAGGCCGCCCAGCAGCGCCTGCTCGCGGCGCGCCGCCTCGCCACGCTGTCCGAGACCGCGGCCGGCCTCGCCCATGCCGTGAAGAACCCATTGCACGCCACGCTGCTGGGCCTCTCCAACGCTCGCCTCATCGCGGGCGAGTGCGGCGCCCTGGAGCGGCTCGGCCCGTCGATGGCGGGGATCGAGGCGAACCTGCGCCACATCCTGGGTCTGGTGGAAGGATTCCTCCGCGCGGCGCGGGCGGGCGCCGCGCCGGCCGAGACCTGTTCGGGGGCAGCGGCGGCGGCGGAGGCCGTCGAGCGCCTGCGCGCCGAGGCGCAGGCCGGCGAGCTGAGACTGGAGCTGGCGCTGGAGGCAGAGCCGGCGGCGGGCGCCGCGCGGCACGCGCCGGCGGGCGGCGGGGTGCGCCTGTCGCGCGAGACGCTGGTGGAGGCGGTGCAGAACCTCGTGCGCAACGCGTTGCAGGCGGCGCCGCGCGGCGGGACAGTGCGCGTGTCCGTCGCGCACGCCACCGACGGCGCGGCGTCGGGGCGGGCACCGGCGCCCTCGCCTTCGCCGACGCCGTTGCCGTCGCCGGCGCCGGCGGCGTCCATCGACATCCGCGTCGAGGACGACGGTCCAGGCTTCGACGCCGAGTCGGCCGCGCGCGCGTTCGAGCTGTTCTACACGACGCGCCAAGACGGCTACGGCCTCGGCCTATGCCAGGTGGCCGTCGCCGCCGAGACCGCCGGCGGCCGCTGCACGATCGCCCGATCCGCGGCGCTCGGCGGAGCAGCCGTGACCCTGACGCTGCCGCTCGCCCCAGCCGCGGAGGAGCGCTAGGTGCTGCGCGTCCTGGTCGTCGACGATCACCGCTCGGCGCGCGAGAACCTGGTCGAGTTCCTGCGCCTGCGTGGGCTCGTCGCCGAGGGCGCCGGGAGCATGGCCGAGGCGCTGGAGGCGGCGGCACGGGGCGCGCCGGACGTGGTCGTCTCCGACGTGCGCATGCCGGGCAAGGACGGGCTGGCGCTGCTGGAACGGCTGCGCGCGGACTACCCGGCCGTGCAGGTGCTGTTGGTCACCGCCTACGGAACCGTCCCCGAGGCCGTGCAGGCAGTGCGGCGCGGCGCGCGCGAGTATCTCACCAAGCCGTTCGACCCCGAGGACCTGCTGGCCAAGCTGGAGCGGATCGCCGAGGAGATGCGGCTGCGCACCGAGCTGACCGACCTGCGCCGCCGCGTGGGTGAAGGCGCGCCGGACATCGTCGGCGAGAGCGCGCCCGTGCAGCGGTTGCTCGCCGAGGTCGAGCGGGCGGCGCGCGCCGACCTGACCGTGCTCATCGAAGGCCCCACCGGCGCCGGCAAGGAGCTGGTGGCGAGGGCCATCCACCGCGGCTCGGCGCGCAGCACGCGTCCACTCGTCGCGGTGAGCTGCGCCGCCATCCCGCGCGAGCTGGCGGAGAGCTTCCTCTTCGGCCACCGGCGCGGCGCCTTCACCGGTGCGACGCGCGACGCGCACGGGCGCTTCGTCGAAGCCGACCGCGGCACGCTGCTGCTCGACGACGTCGGGACGCTCGATTTGGGGATCCAGGCCAAGCTCCTGCGCGTAGTCGAAGGCGGCGAGCTCTACGCGGTGGGCGACGAACGGCGGCGCGTGGTGGACGTGCGCCTCCTGTGCGCCACCAACGAGGATCTCCATGCGGCGGTGGCGCGCGGCGCCTTCCGCGAGGATCTGCTCTTCCGGCTCGAAGTGCTGCGCGTGCGCGTGCCGGCGCTGGAGGAGCGGCGCGACGACGTCCCGCTGTTGTCGCGAGCACTGCTCGATCGCTTCAGCGAGCGCTATGCGCTGGGGCACTTCACGCTGGCCGAAGACGCGCTGGACGTGCTGCTGCGCGCACCCTGGCCGGGGAACGTCCGGCAGCTCGACAACGTGGTTTGCGCCGCGGCGGCCGTCGCCGAGGGGAACGTAGTGCGGGCGCGCGACCTGCCTGCCTCGGTGCTGGCGGCGGCGGGCTGGGACCCTGATGTCCGCCGCGCGACGTTCCGGCAGCGCGTCGCCGCGTTCGAGCGGCAGCTCCTTTCCGACGGACTGCGGCGCGCCGGCGGCGTCCTGTCGCGCACGGCGGAGCTTCTGGGTATCCCGGAGCGGACGCTACGCCGCAAGCTGCGCGCGTACCGCCTGCGCGCGCGCGACGACAAGGACGCGCCGCGCCCCGCCCCGCGCCGGGGCCGCGGCCAGAACGGCCGCTCCGGCCCGGGCTGATCGGCCAGAGTGGCGGACGGGCGTGGCGCAAGAGCGCCTCGTGCGGCGAAGGCTGCGCGGTCGAGTGCCCCGGGACGGCCGGCTGCGTGGCGACCGTCGGCGACGGCGGCAGCGGCGTCTGCGACGGGACCGGCACGTGTGACTACACCTGCGACGGAGACTGCAGCGTCGACTGTTCGGGTGCGTCGGCCTGCATCGTGCGCTGCGCCGCGGGCGCCACCTGCACCCTCAACGGCTGCGACGCCCCCGCCATGATCGTCGACTGCGGTGGCGGTGTGGAGGTCTGTCGCACCGCTCGCCCGGCGACCTGACGGCGCGGCGGCCTGGCCCAATCAAGGACGTCAGTCTCCCGAATCGGCGGCGACGCCTCCCGCGCACCATCAGGGATTCGAGGCGACGCCTGACGGCGTGCTTCGGCTCGAGTCAGAGCACCAGCGCGGAGTCGCCGAATTCGTGGCAGAGGTAGCCGGCCGCTTCGGCGTGGGCGTGGGCGCGCGCCAGCAAGTCCGGCGCGGCGAAGGCGTGCAGGAGGGCGTGGTGCGACTGGCCGGGCTCGTGCATCCCGGTCAGCACGCCGGTCACCACGCGGGGGCGGAAACCGGGGCCGATGACGAGGTCGGTCTCGCCGGCACCGGGAACGAGGCCGCCGCCGTGCGCGGCGGCACAGCCTTCCAGGGCGCGAACGACGGTCGTGCCGACGGCGAGGACCCGGCCGCCGGCGGCGCGCGCGGCGGCGACGGCCTCCACCGTGGCGGCGGGCAAGTCGTAGCGCTCGGGCAAGGGAAGGGCGGCGTCGAGCGCGGCGTCGCCGGTGGAGGACAGGCCGGCGGCGTGCGTGACGGCGGCGAGACGCACGCCGCGGCGGGCGAGCTCCAGCAACAGGCTCCAGCGCAAGGGACGCCCGGCGGAGGGCGCCTCGACGGCCCAGGGGCGCGCCGCGTAGGCGGTCTGCACGGCCCACAGCGCCAGCGGCGCGCGCAGGTAGGCGTACTGAACGGGACGGCCATGCCGGTAGAGCGCGGACCATAGCGCGGCGCCCTCACGATCGAAGCGCAGATCGACCAGGCGCGGCGAGATCGGCGAGAGGCGCTCCACGGTCGCCCGCAGCGCACCGCCGCCGAGCACGATGGTCTCGCCGGGCGCGACCACTTCGGGCGGCGGGCGCTTCTCCGTCGGCGTTCGCCAGTCGCCCGCGCCGAAGAGGACCGCGCCGAAACGCCCCTCGGCGCGCGCCCCCACCAGGCGCACTTCCAGCGGCGCTCCGGAGGGGCCGGCGCCGGCGAGCGAGGCCGGCAGCGTCGCGGCGTCGTTCACCACGCAGAGATCGCCCGCGCGCAGCCAGCGCGCCAGGTCGCGCACCCGGCCGTCCTGCAGCGTGCCGGCCCGCGGGTCGATGTGCAGGAGCCGCTCGTCGAGCGCGTCGTCGCGCGGCCAGCTCGCGGGCTTCACGACAGGGCCTCCTCTCGCCCCCTCGGCGCAGCGCCCGCGACGCCGCCGCCACGAAGCTGCGCGAGGAGCCGCGCCGCCACCTCCGCCGGATCGGCCAGCGTCGCCGGGTCGGCGTCGGGGATCGCGTCGCGGTGCATCTGCGTGTCCATCTCGCCCGGGTCGAACGTCACGACGCGAACGCCGCTTCCCTCCAGCTCCGCCGCCCAGATCCGCCCCAGGTGCTCCAGCGCCGCCTTGGACACGCCGTAGGCGCCCCAGCGCGGATAGGCGCTGGTGGCCGCGTCCGACGTCACGTGCACCACCGTGCCGCGCCCGCGCAGCACCATGGACCCGGCCACCACCTTCGTGAGGCGGAACGGGCCGACCAGGTTCACCGCCAGCACCTGTTCGAGGTCCTCGCATTCGGTGTCGAGCAAGAGCCGCAGCGGCGTGGGGCCGAGCGTGCTGGCGTTGTGCACCAGCAGGTCCACGGGACCCACCAGCGCCGCCGCCGCGCCGGCGATGGCGTGGACGGCGTCCTTGTCGCCCACGTCCGCCGCCAGCGCATGTGCCTCGCCCCCCGCCGCACGGATCTGGTCCGCGACGCGCGTGAGCTCCTCCGCCCCGCGCGCCACCAGGACCACACGCGCGCCCTCCGCCGCCAGCCGCCGCGCCAGCGCCGCGCCGAGCCCGCGGCTCGCCCCGGTGACGATCGCCGCCGCGTCCCGCAGCTCCATCCCCGTCGCCGTCTTCACCGCCGCGCCCGCCATGTGGCCTCCTTCATCCCCACCCCAGCTCCAGCATGGATCACCCGTGACCATTTGCTGTCAGAGCTGACAATCCCTTGACGGACAGCTAATGTGTCGGCATGGCTGAAGACCTGCCCTCCCGCCTCGGCGCCAACGTACGCCAGCTCCGCGACGCCCGCGGCTTCACGCAGCAGCAGATGGCCAAGCTGTCGAGCTTGCCCCGCGCCACCTGGGCGAACCTCGAATCGGGCACCGCCAACCCGACCCTGTCCGTGTTGCACCGCGTCGCCGCCGCGCTGCAAGTATCCATCGAGGAGCTCATCTCGGCGCCGCGCGCCGCCGCGCGCTTTCACCCGAAGGGCACTCTTCCAGTGCGCACGCCCGGCCAGGCGACGGTGCGGCGCCTGCTCCCCGATCCAATCCCCGGCGCCGAGGTCGACCGCCTGGAGCTGCCGCCGCAGGCGCGCTTCACCGGCATCCCGCATACCCCCGGCACGCGCGAATACCTCACGTGCGAATCGGGCGAGCTCTTGCTGGTCGTGTCGGGCGAGCAATGGCGGCTCGGCCCCGGCGACGTGGTCTCCTTCCGCGGCGACCAGCGTCACTCCTACGCGAACCCGGGCGCGCGCACCGCGATCGGCTACTCGGTCGTCATCCTCGCGCCGCTGACCTAGCGGACCTTGACGCCCACGGCCAACCCCTCGCCCGTCGGCAGGAGCGTGGCGCGAAACCGCCCGCCGTGGGCCAAGCGCTCGTGGAAATCCTGCATCGCCCGAATGACCGGCGCGCGCTCGCCGTGCGGCTCGTCGATCACTTCGCCGAACAGGAAGGCGTTGTCGGCGATGCACAGCCCCCCGGACCGCAGCGTTCGCTCCGCCCACGCCAGGTACGCCGGATACGACACTTTGTCGGCGTCGATGAAGCACAGGTCGAACGGGCCGTCGCCCTCCACTTCGGCCAGGTGGTCGAGCGCCGCCCCCACGTGCACGTGCGTCCGCGTGGCGAACCCCGCCCGGCGGAAGCTCTCGCGCGCCACCGCCGCGTTCGCCTCCTCGAGCTCGAACGTGTGCAGCACGGCGTCCGGCGTCATGCCCCGCATCAGACACACGCCGGAGTAGCCGCCCAGCGTGCCGATCTCCACGGCGCGCCGTGCCCCCACCGCGCGCGCGAGCACCTCCAGGTGCAGTCCGTCGAGCGCACCCACCTGGATGTCAGGCAGCCCCGCCGCCGCCGAGCGCTCGCGGATCTCGCGGAGCACCGCGTCCTCGGGCCTGTACATCCGCTCGACCCAGTCGCCCAGACGAAGGTCCGCCTGTCCAAAGCTCTTGGCCACGCCGAGACTCTATATCCGCCGCGCGGCGGCGCGACAAGCACGCATGCACGCATGCGCGCATGCATCCGCCGCGCTGCGTTGCCCGTATCGCCTGTTTGGAACTAGAGTAGCCGGCTGTGGGCAGCCGCCTTCGGCCGCCCCGCCAAGGAGGGCGCATGTCGGACAAGCCCGAGGAGCTGTCGCGGCGGAGGTTCTTCACGCGCACCGTCACCGCGGCCGGCGCAACGCTGCTCGTGCCCGTATGGCTGGGAGGGTGCGACCTCGTCAAGGACACGCTCGGCCTCGGCGGCGAAGGCGACGGCAAGGGCAAGAAGAAGACGGCGGACGAGGGGGAGATCGACGAAGGGGGCGGCGACGAAGGGGGCGACGGCGCCAAGGCCAAGGGCGACGGCAAGGGCAAGGACAAGGGCAAGGGCGCTGCCGGCGCCAAGGACGACAAGGCGGCCGCCGAGGCGGACGTGGGCTTCCTCAACAAGGGCGTCCTCATGGAGCAGTCCGCCCTGATGACGTACGAGACGGCCGCGTCGCTGCCCTTCATCAAGAAGGACAAGGCCATCATGGCCGTGGCCGGCTTGTTCATGTCCCAGCACGAGGCGCACCGCGACGCGCTTCTGAAAATGATCGAGGAGCTGGGCGGCAAGCCCGTCGACTTCAAGGCCGAGGCGAAGCTCCCCGACATCCCCAAGGACGTGACCGACGACAAGCTCAAGAAGGCGGCACGCAAGATCGCCGTGCTGAAGTTCGCGCGCAGCCGCGAGCTGGACGCCGCCACGAACTACTTCAAGGCGGCGACCGAGATCCTGCAAACGGCGCCGGCGCGGAAGCTTGCCGCCAACATCCTACCGGTGGAGGCGCAGCACGTGGCGGTCTACGACATGGTCCTGGGCGCGGAGAAGCCGGTGAACGCGCCGCTGTTCATGGACGAGGTCTGAGCGACCAGGAGCCGCTGCCCGCGTGACCGTCCCGTCGAACCAGTGCCCGCAGTGCGGGCGCCCGGTGGCTCCTTCTCCGGGCGGGCAGGTTGGCCTGTGCCCGAGCTGCGCCGAGGAGGCGGTGCGCGCCGCCGAGGCCGAGGTGCTGCTCGGCGCGGGCGAGCCGCTGTTCGGCGACGAGGGGCCGACGCGCCCGGCCGGCCAGGCCATCGTGGTGGCACCCGACGCCGCGTCGCCCTCGATCCCCATGACCCTCTCGCCGGACGCGCCCGTCGCCGCCGCGGCCGGCGGCGTGGGGCCGGGGGCGCTGCCTGCCGCCCCCGCGCGGCCCGGCGGCGTTTCAACCTTGGCGCACTCCGCACCGGCGGCCCCCCATCCGCCGCCGCCGCCGCCGCCCCCTCCTTCGCCGCCGGCGCCATCCCCGTCCGCCGTGCCGGCGCCCGGCCGCCTGCCGCCGCCGCCCGGCGCCGCGCGCTTCCGCGCCAGCACCAGCCTGCCGCCGCTGCGCGCCCGTTCCGTGGTCGTCGCCGAGAACGAGCCCCGCGCGGACGGACGCCCCGCCCTGCCCACGCTCATGGGGCAGTCGCCGGTCGGCGCCGGCTACGGGGCCACGGCAGTCTCGGAGCTCGTCATCGACGCCACCGCGGAGGCCGGGCCACCACCCGCGCCGGACGAGTCCGACGCCCCGCTCGCCGCCGAAACCGGCTCCGGCGACGACGGCGACTTCGCCCGCGCCGTCACGCTCGCGCCCGACAGCCCGTCCGCCTCCGGCGGCGGCGTCGGCGGCGACGACGGCCGCTTCCTGAACCTCGCCAGCAACGTTCCGTCGCCCGCGCCCGGCGCCGGGCCGCTCTCGGGCCTGCTCACCGGCCCCGGCCCGCGCGCCACGGCGGCGACGAGAACGGGCGGACCGCTCTACCGCCGCTACGCCGACGGCGAAATCCTCACCAGCGAAGGCACGACCCTGCCCGCCGGCGCCAAGCCCCCCACCGCCGCCGTCGTGCCGCTTCCCTACAACAAGGGCGACGTCGTCGGTCAGGTCGGCGACTACGACCTGCTCGCCGAGCTCGGCCGCGGCGGCATGGGCGTCGTCTACAAAGCCTACTCGCTGCGCGTGAGGCGCTTCGTCGCCATCAAGGTCATCACCGCCGGCGAGAACGCCTCCGAGGCGCAGATCATCCGCTTCCAGAACGAAGCGGCGCTGGCGGCGCGCGTGAACCATCCGAACATCGTCTCGGTGTTCGACATGGGCGAAGACCGCGGCCTGCACTACTTCGTCATGGAGTACGTCGAGGGCCCGACGCTGGCCAAGATGTGCGGCTCGCCCGACGTGGCGGTGCGCAAGCGCGGCATGGCGGTGATGGTGAAGGCGGCGCGCGCGATCGACGCCGCGCACAAGAAGGGCGTCGTCCACCGCGACATCAAGCCCGACAACATCCTGGTCTCCGCCGACGACGAGCCGCACATCACCGACTTCGGCATCGCCAAGGCCACCGCCGAAGGCGAGGCGCAGACGGGGCTGACGGCGCTCGGGCAGGCGGTCGGCACGCCCAACTACATGCCGCCCGAGCAGGCCAACGGGGAGCTCGCCGGCATCGGCCCCTGGAGCGACGTCTACTCGCTCGGCGCCACGCTCTATCATCTATTGTGCGGGCAACCGCCGTTCGCCGGCGAGCGCGCCATGGGCGTGCTGTTGTCGGTCGTGTCCAAGGAGCCGGAGCCCCCCGCCAAGATCGCCGCGCGCGCCAAGCTTCCGCCGGTCGAGCTCGACGACCAGACCGTGTGCTTGAAGGCGATGGAAAAGGAAACGGCGCGCCGTTATCAGACCGCGGCCGCCTTCGGCGACGATCTCGAGAAGGCGCTGCGCGACGAGCCCATCAAGGCGCGCCCCGTCGGCGCCGTCGAGCTGCTGCAGCGGCGCCTGCGCCGCAACCGTCCGCTGCTGGTGGGCGTCTTCGTGGTGGCGTCGGTGTTGGTCACGCTCACCGCCGCCTTCGGCGCCGTGACCGTCTACAACATCGAGCGGTCGAGCGAGTCGCTGCGCGAGAAGGACCTGAGCGACGCGCTCAACCAGGCCCGCACGCTGGAGCGCGCCATCCGCGTGAACATGCTGCTGGGGCGCGCCGACGCGGCGCGCGAGCTCTTGTCCAAGCTCGCTGCTGACCGCAGCGTCGGCTACATCAAGGTCGTGCGTACCGACCGCACGATCGCTTACACCGACCTGAGCACCCGCAAGGCGGTAGAGAAGCGCCTCGCCGACGCGACCGTCATCGACAAGGTCCGTGACGAGAACCCCTCGTTCCTGGAGCGCATCGACGAGCTGCGCGCGCGCGCCTTCCCCACGATCGACGCCAACGCCCGCCGCGACGACACGAAGTTCGACTTCGACGACGAGACCTGGTCGCGCGTGGTCGACAAGCTCAAGACGCGCTGGAAAGTCGTGGAGGAAGACGGCGAGCCGTTCCTCTACGTCTTGCGCCCCATCAAGAACACCAAGGAATGCCACGTCTGCCACGGCTCTCCGGACGACGCTTCCTACACGAACAACCGCGTGCGCGCGGTGCTGGTGGTGAAGCGCTCCCAGGACGAAGTCGAGCAGGTCATCCGCCAGAACCGCCGCGCCACCGTCCGCATCGGGCTCGTCACGGTGGGGGTCTTCCTCCTGCTCATCGTCATCTTCTACAAGGTATTCGGGCTGGGCGTGCCCAAGCGGAAGTTCGCCAGCTAGAAAGGCCGTGCATGAATCGACGAAGCGCGCTGACGTGGACGGCGGCGGCCGTGCTGCTGGGAGGCGCCGGAGCGGCCCTCGCCGGCGCTCCGGCCGAGAAGCCCGACCCTGAGGCCAAGCCGGTGCCGAAGGTCCCCGCCGCGGCGGGGGCCGTCGCTCATCCGCACAAGCTCCCGGTGCCGCCGGTGGCGGCGACGAAGCGGCCGGCCAAGAAGCCGGGAGGCGCGCTCGAGTCGGTGGGCGACGTGGCGCTCGTGCCGCTCGATCCGACCGGGTTCGAGGCGCTCCCGCTGGAGAAGAAGATCCTGGCGTGGCACCTGGCCGAGGCCGCCTGGGCGGGCGACCGCATCGTGCTCGACCAGAACAACGCCCACAACACCGCGATCCGCGATCTCGTCGCCGAGATCGTCGCGCACCCCAAGGGCATCCCCAAGCCAGTCTTCAAGAAGCTGCGCGACTACCTGGTGCGGCTGTACGTGCACCACGGAGTGCACGACGGCTGGTCGGCGAAGAAGTTCACGCCCGACTTCACGCCCGAGGAGCTGGCGAAGGCGGCGGCGACGGCGCGCGCCGCGGGCGCGCACCTGTGCGACTCCGACGACGACTGCCTGCCGTCGCTGCTGGCGGGGCTCAAGGACCCCATCTTCAACGCCGACTTCGAGCCGCTGCGCACCGTGAAGGACCCGCCGCCCGGCAAGGACATCCTCACCGCCAGCTCCAACAACTTCTACGAGGGCGTGACGCTCGACGACCTGAAGGGCTTCACCGAGCGCTACCCGCTGAACTCCAAGCTCGTGAAGAAGGACGGCAAGCTGGTGGAGCTGGTGTACCGCGCCGGCGGGACGGTGGAGGTGCTCGACGCCGCCGGCAAGCCCACCGGCAAGGCCGTCGACATCCCCGCCGGGCTCTACGCGACGGAGCTGGCGGCGGTCATCGGCCACCTGGAGGCGGCGCTTCCCTACGCCGACCCGTCGCAGCGCGAGGCGCTGACGTGGCTGGTGCGCTACTTCCGCACCGGCGACCTCGCCGACTTCGACCGCTACAACGTCGCCTGGGTGAAGGACGGCCCGGTGGTGGAGACCATCAACGGCTTCATCGAGAGCTACGTGGACGCGCGCGGCGCCAAGGCGTCGTACGAGTCGATCGTGGCCATGGTGGACGAGCCCTCCACGCGCGTCATGCGCGACCTGGCCGCCCACGCGCTCGACTTCGAGAAGAAGATGCCGTGGAAGGACGAGTACAAGAAGACGGCCTTCACCGCGCCGGTGGCCAACGCCTTCAGCGTGCTGGTGGAGGCGGGCGACGGCGGGCCTCTGTCGGCCGTCGGCATCAATCTGCCCAACGCGCAGGCCATCCGCGAGAAGTACGGCCACAAGAATTTCCTGCTGACGAACGTGATGGCGGCGCGGCGCGACGCCTTCGGCTTCAAGGCGATCGACGAGTTCAGCTTCGACAAGCGCGAGGCAGACGAGGGGAAGCGCTGCTACGAGCCGGCGGGGAGCGCGCTGGTGGCGATGCACGAGGTAACGGGCCACGGCAGCGGCAAGGTGTCGCCCAAGCTCAAGGCGGACCCGTCCGACTATCTCAAGGAATATTACTCGACGCTGGAGGAAGCGCGCGCCGACCTGGTGGCGCTGTGGCTGGCGCACGACGAGCTGGCGCTGTCGCTGGGCGTGCTACCCGACGCCGCTTGTGCCGACGCGATGTTCCAGGCGTTCGTGCGCGGATTCCTGCTGCGCCTGCGAACCATCCCCACCGGCGACGCCATCGAGGAGGACCACCTGCGCGCCGAGTCGCTCATCATCCGCTGGGCGATGGAGAAGGGCGCCGTCGCCGAGGTGCACCGCTCGGGGAAAGTCATCACCGACGTGGGAGACGTGCACTACAAGGACGCGAAGGTCTACCTGCGCGTGCTGGACGCCGCGAAGATGCGCGCCGCGGTGGGCGAGCTGCTGGCCGAGCTGATGCGCATCAAGGGCGAGGGCGACTACGAGGCGATCAAGGCGCTCGTGACCAAGCACGGCTCGAAGCTCGACCCCGTCTGGCGCGACGACGCCGTCGCGCGCGGCAAGAAGCTGAAGCTGCCCGTGCTGGCCGCCGTCCTCCCCGCCGTGCTCACGCCCGTGGAGAAGGACGGCAAGATCGTCGACGTCCTCGCGCGCCCCGCCGGGGCGAAGGACGTGCTCCCGTTTGCGTTGCGCGCCGGCGCGGTGCCGGAGATCCCGCCGCCCGCCAAGTCCGCCGCCGCGGGCCCCCCGGGCGGTCCCGCGGCCCGCGCCGTCGCCACGCCGTAGCGGACGGCTTCGACGACGTCATCGTCGGTGCGCCTTCCAACGACAGCGTCGTGGGCGGCGGCGGTCGTGCCTACGTCTACTTGGGCGCCGCAGGGACGACCTTCGACGGCACGGCGGACGGTACGATGACGGGCACGGCTTCGCTCGGTCTGCTGGGCTCTGGGTCGACTGACCCCGACTCCGCACGCCCCGACGCTCAACGGCCGCGGGTGAGCTGGCGGTAGGCCTTGAAGTGGCGGAGCGCGGCGATGCGCTTGCCGGTGCGCTCGTAGAGGCGCGCCAGGTTGAAGTGTGCATCGGCGTAGTCGGGATCGGCGGCCAGCGCCGCCTCGTAGGAGCGCACAGCCTCGGCGGTGCGGCCGAGGTCGTCGAGCGCCACGCCCAAATTGAAAGACGCGGTGGGATCGGCGGGGCGCGCGCGCAACGCCAGCCGGTAGTGCGTCTCGGCGGCGGCGGTGTGGCCGGCCTCGTGGAGCAGCCGCCCGAGGTTCACGCGCGCCTCTACGTGGTCGGGGTCGAGCTCCAGCACGCGCCGGTAGGCGTCGCGCGCCTCGCCGGGGGCGCTGCTCTCCAGGTCGCACGCCAGCGCGTACCAGGCGGCGGCGTCCGGTTCCGGCTCGGCGGCACGCGCGGCGAGCGCGGCGCGGCGTGCCAGCGGCGCCACCTTCTCCGCCAGCTCGGCGACCTCGAAGTCGAGCACGCCCTGCCCCGAGTCGGGCTTCCAGAGGGCGGCGCCGTCGCGCACGACGACGTCGCGACCGTCGGTGGTGATCTGCACGCCGGTGAGCGGGCGTCCCGAAGGGAGCTGCGTGCGCAGCCGGCGCAGCGCGCGCCGGAGCTTGCGCGGCGGGACGACGCCGGCCAGCGCCTTGGCGGTGCGCAGCAGCACGAGGTCCTGGAACGTGAAACGGTACTCGCGGCGCGGGCCGCGGCGCGGATCGAGGAAACCGGCGCGCA
>DASYRF010000483.1:0-19008 GCA_036004705.1 Myxococcota bacterium | reverse complement strand
CGCCGCCGCGGCGTGCGCCGAATCGCGCACGCCGCGCGGCCGCGCCTTCACCGCCGGCTCGCTGCGCTGGAGCGCGCTCGCCCCCGACCCCTGCGTCCCCCAGCCGGTGACCGATCTCGCGCGCGCCGACGTCTTCGTGGGCGCCGGCTGGGAGGCGGCGGCCGCCGCGGCCGGGGCACCGGCCTCGCGCCCCGCCTGGAGCCGCCTGTACGATCACGCGCTGGCGCTGCAACACGCGGTGCAGGAGCGCGTGCACGAAGCGATCCCCAGCCTCGATCGCGCGCTCGCCCTTCTGGAGGAGGCGCCCTTGCCCGCCGGCGACGACCGCGCGCGCGCCGCGCGCGACCGCGAGCGCGCGATGGTGCTGGCGCTGCTCGCCCGCACGGCCGCGCGCGAAGGCCGCAGCGCCGACGCCGTCGCCTTCCTCGAGCGCGCCGAGCCGCTCGCCCCCGGCGATCCGGCGCTGGCGCGCCTGCACGGCGACGCGCTCGCCGCCGTCTGGCGCTGGAAGGAATCGGTGCCGTGGCTGCGCGCCGCCGCGCTGGCTTCGCCCCGCGACGACGACGCCTGGGCCGCGCTGGCCACGGCGCTCGGCAGCGCCGGCGACGACGCCGCCGCGCTCGACGCGGCGCGCCGGGCGCTCGCCTCCTGGCCGCGCCACCCCGACCTCTTGCGCGTACAGGCGCTCGCGCTGGAGCACCTCGGCGCGCCGCCCGACCTCACCGCCGCGGCGCTCGAGGCTTACTTGACGTGCCGACGCACCGACGAAGCCCCCGGGGTGCGCGCGGCCTGCTCAAAGCTCGTGCCCGGCTGCGCGCTGGAGCGCGTCCCCGTCCACGTGCACGTGATGCGCGCCGCGCCGCGCTCCTGACACCGCCGCCGCGGGCCGCGCCGCGAATCAGGGCTCGGGCGTGATCGTGACGACGATGGTGCCCGCCGGCCAGTCCCGACCAGCGCTCCCGGTGCGCACGAGATTCGAGGCGATCGCAGCCCAGGTGACCTGGACCGTCCCCGCGTCCACGCGCTCGAAGCGCACCAGCCGCTCGGCGTGGCAGGCGACGCCTTGCGTGCAGGCGGCGAAAACGTCGTAGTCGGCAAGCGTGACGCTCGCCGAGGCCCCGTCCCCCATGACCAGCGCCGCTGTCTCGGCGTCGATCGCCGCTCCGCCCGCGTCCGGCAGCAGGCTCGCCGTCACGGCCGTCGACGCATTCCCCGCGCCGAAGTCCGTCTCGGTGAACGTGACGTCGATGCTAAGGGCGCCTTCGAACGCGTCGCTCGGAAACGTCGCCGCGTCGGCATCCACGGCGATGCGGTACGTGAGCACCGGCGCCGCGTCGTCGAGCGTCAGCGCCGGCCCTTCCGCGTTGCCCTGCGCGTACCACCCGCCGTCGTTGACCGGACATCCGCCCGCCAGAGTGGCCGTCGCCGCCCCGACCATTCCCAACAACCACCGTCCACGCGCACCGCGCGCGCCCCACTCGACTCGAGACATGGACACCTCCTTGGCGGGTGCGCGGCGTCCTCGCAACTCGCGTGCCACTCACGTCGCGGCGCTTCTCCATGGCGGCATCGCGCCCCGGCGCTCGACGTGCAGCGTACAGGGCCCACACCGTCCGCGACACTGCTGTCGCGTCCCCGCCAACCAAAGTCCGACGACGGCAAAAAAAGGGCCGGGCCCCTTGCGGGACCCGGCCCAAGACTGCACGAAGCGCTCGTTCGACGGAGGAGGATGAGCCGCCGCGTCCGCGCGGTCGGCTCCCTCGCCCGACTGCGCTTAGTAATCCATGTCGCCCATGCCGCCCATGCCGCCCATGCCACCACCGCCGCCGCCGCCGCCGCCCGACGCCTGCTTCCGCTCGGGCTTCTCGGCCACCAGCGCCTCGGTCGTGATCATCAGGCCCGCCACGGACGCCGCGTTCTGCAGCGCGCTGCGCACGACCTTCGTCGGATCGATCACGCCTGCCTCGAGCAGGTCTTCGTACTTCTCGGCCTGAGCGTTGAAGCCGAAGCCAGCCTTGCCGTTGCGCACCTTCTCCACCACGATCGAGCCGTCCGTGCCGGCGTTGTTGGCGATCTGGCGAATGGGCTCCTCGAGCGCCTTGCGCACGAGCTTCACGCCGAACGCGCGGTCACCCTCGAACTTGAGGTCTTCCAGCGCCTCCTGCGCGCGCAGCAGCGCCACGCCGCCGCCCGGCACCACGCCCTCTTCCACCGCCGCGCGCGTCGCGTTGAGCGCGTCCTCGACGCGGGCCTTCTTCTCCTTCATCTCGACCTCGGTCGCCGCGCCGACCTTCACCACCGCGACGCCGCCGACCAGCTTCGCCAGCCGCTCCTGCAGCTTTTCCTTGTCGTAGTCGCTCGTCGTGTCCTTCACCTGCTCGCGGATCTGCTTGACGCGCGCCTCGATGTCCTTCTTCTCGCCCGCGCCGTCGATGATGGTCGTGTCGTCCTTGTCGATGACGATGCGCTTCGCGCGGCCAAGATCGTTCAGCGATACGTTCTCCAGCTTGAGGCCCAGGTCCTCCGCGATCATCTGCCCGCCGGTCAGGACTGCGATGTCCTGCAGCATCGCCTTGCGACGGTCGCCGAAGCCCGGGGCCTTCACCGCCGCGACCTGCAGCGTGCCGCGCAGCTTGTTCACCACCAGCGTCGCCAGCGCCTCGCCCTCGACGTCCTCGGCGATGATGAGCAGCGGCTTGCGCGCGTTCGCCACCGCCTCGAGCAGCGGCAGCAGGTCCTTCATCGACGAGATCTTCTTCTCGTTGATCAGGATGTACGCGTCCTCGAGCACGACCTCCATGCGCTCCGCGTCGGTCACGAAGTAGGGGGACAGGTAGCCGCGGTCGAACTGCATGCCCTCGACGACCTCGAGCGTGGTCTCGAGCGTCTTGGCCTCCTCGACCGTGATGACGCCCTCCTTGCCCACCTTCTCCATCGCCTCGGCGATGATCTCGCCGATCGTGGAATCGCCGTTCGCCGAGATGGTCCCGACCTGCGCGATCTCCTTGCGGTCCTTCGTCGGCTTCGACAGCTTCTTCAGGAATGCCACCGCCGCCTCGACCGCCGCCTCGACGCCGCGCTTGATGTCCATCGGGTTGACGCCAGCGGCCACCAGCTTCGACCCCTCACGGTAGATCGCCTGGGCAAGCACCGTCGCCGTGGTGGTGCCGTCGCCGGCCACGTCGGAGGTCTTCTGCGCGACCTCCTTCACCATCTGCGCACCCATGTTCTGGAACTTGTCTTCGAGCTCGATCTCCTTGGCCACCGTCACGCCGTCCTTGGTGATGACGGGCGAGCCGAAGCTCTTCTGGAGAACGACGTTGCGGCCGCGCGGTCCGAGAGTGACCTTGACCGCGTCGGCAAGGACGTTGACGCCGGCGAGGATCGCCTCGCGGGCGCGCTGATCGAAAATAATCATCTTGGCAGGCATGACTGGCTCCCTTTGTGCGGCGGCCGGCGGTGCCGGTCGCTTCGCTCGTTACTTGACGATGACGGCGAGGATGTCGTCCTCGCGCAGGATGAGGTGCTCGACTCCGTCGATCTTCACTTCCGTGCCGGAGTACTTGCCGAACAGGATCCGGTCGCCCGCCTTCACGTCGAGCGCGTGGACCTTGCCGTCCTCGAGAATCTTTCCGTTGCCGACGGCGATGACCTCGCCCTCGATGGGCTTTTCCTTCGCCGTGTCGGGGATGATGATGCCACCCTTGGTCTTCTCTTCCTCGGTCACCCGCTTGACCAGGACTCGGTCGTGCAGCGGCCTGATGTTCATGACGTCCCTCCGTCGCAGCTGTAGGTTGGTTGAACGATGGGGGACGTCGCCGCCCGTGACGGGACCCACGCTACGCCCCTCGCGCGAGCGGAACATAGTCACCCTGCTAGCAATGTCAAGGGCTGGCTGCTAGAGCCAATAATAGTAATAATTCAGAATGCTTCGGAGGCGTGTTGCAAGGCCAGCGCGCGCCCGAGGATCTCAGGCAGCGGCTCGCGAAGGAGATCCTCCGTCCAAAGATCCGCACGGTCGTCGCGCGCCGAGCCGTTCCACGTCGCGGAGCCGGCGTGCACGCCCACGCGCACCGTGGACGGATGGTTACGGCGCACTTCCGCCAGCAGCTCGAATCCCGAAGGCCACTGCGTGCCGCACGGGACGACCACCACGTCGAACCGCCGCACCGCCAACGCGGCCTGCGCGTCGCACGCGCGCCGCACCACCTCGACGGTGGAACCCTCGGCCTCCAGCGCGTCGCGCGGCACTTCCACGTCCTCGGTCTCCACCGCCAGCACCGCCCGACCGCGCAGGCTCGGCGCCGGCAGCTCCAACACGAAGCGCGCCCCGCGGCCGTCCGTACCCGTCTCGTAGAGCAGACGCCCGCCGTGCTCGCGCGCGATCTGATAGGCGATCGACAGACCGAGGCCCGTTCCCTCGCCCGGAGGCTTGGTCGTGAAGAACGGGTCGAACAGCCGCGCCCGCGCGTCGGCCGGCACGCCCGGCCCGTCGTCCTCCACCTCGAGGCGCACGCGCTCTTCCAGCCAGCGCACGCGCAGCGTGATGCGCGTGCCGCCCCCTTTCTCCACCGCGTAGCAGGCGTTGTCGAGCAGGTTGATCACCACCTGCACGAGCCGCTCCTGCATCCCGAACACCGCGCCCGCCCCCTCCCCTGGCGCAGCCGTTTCGCGCTGAACCTCCGAGACACGCTTGAGCTTGCCGCGCATGACGCTCGCCGCCTGCTCCATGATGGCGGCCGGGTCGACGCGCTCCACGCGCCCGTTGGAGGTGCGCGCCAGCTGGCGGATGTCACGCACGATCGTGGCGACTTGCCGCGCGCCGTCGCGCACGTCGTCCAGCACGGGGCCCAGCTCCTCCAGCACGCCGTCGCGTTGCAGTGCGGCCAGCGCGTCCCGCACCTCCGCCCGCGCCGCGGCCGGCGCCGGCGCCGCCGCCCCGGGGGCCGCCTCGTCCGCCGCCACCAGCGCTCGGCTCGCCTCGGCGACGCGGGCGAGCTGCGCCCCGTATTCGCGCAGCCGCTCCACGTTCGACAACACGTAGGAGATGGGGTTGTTGATCTCGTGGGCAATACCCGCGGTGAGTCGGCCGAGCGACTTCATCTTCTCCGTCTCGACGACCGCCGCCTGGGCCCGCACCATGTCGGCCACCGAGCGCGAGATCTCCAGGATGCCGTGCGACTCGGCGACGCCACGCCGCGCCAGCGGGCGCATCGACACCATCACGTCGAGCTGCGTTCCGTCGGCGCGCACGCGGCGGGCGCGGTGCTCCGGCACCGACTCGCCCCGATGCACCCGCCGGCGCAGCACCTGCATCGTGTCGCGGTCGCGCTCCAGCGCGTCGATCCATTCCGGGGGCGCGTCGTCGCCGAAGCCGTACAGCTCGCGCGCGGCGCGGTTGGCGCAGAGGATCTGCCCGAGCGGGTCGTGCGCGATCACCGGCTCCGCCATGGAGTCCAGCACCACCTCGAACAGCTCGTGCAAACGGTCGGCCTGGTGGCGGGCCGCGTCGCGCGCCGCTTGCTGCCGCCGGCGCCCGATGCTGTCCTCCACGCGCCCCAGCAGCAGGTTCAGGTCGAAGGGCTTGGTGATGTAGTCCTGCGCGCCCGCGGCCACGGCGCCTACGGCGCTGGACACCGTCGGGTGCGCGGTCATGACCAGCACGGAGGCCCCGCCGCTGGCCTGCCGCAGCCCGGCCACGGCCGCGGCGCCGTCGCCGTCCGGGAGGTTCTTGTCCACGAGCACCAGGTCCGGCCGCTCCGCGGCGCACAGACGCCACGCGCCGGCGAGGTCCGGCGCGGTCAGCACTCGGTGCCCACGCGACGCCAGCAGCATCGTCAGCACGCGCGCCACGCCCGCCTCGTCGTCTACGACCAGGACGGTCCCCGCCGTCTTGGCGGGTCCCTGGATCAAGTCGGTGAGTGCGCCCACGGCCATTCGTCTCCCCTGGGTTGTTCGCACGGGAAATCGGGCGGCTTCGTGTGGACTTGAGGGCGGGCGGGCCGGGGCGACAATCGACTTGGATTCAGGTGCTTGGGGCCGGCCGGAGGCGCGGCTGCGAGACTAGGACAGGGCGGGGGACGAGGACGCGGACCCTTTTGTCGACTTGCCGCCGCCGTCCCCACCAGCGGCGCCGCCGCCGCCCGAGGAGCTGCCTCCGCCACTTCCACCACTGCCGCCGCTGCTGCCACTGGAGCCCGAGGACGACGGGCCGCTGTTGGGCTTGCTTGGCGACGGCGATGGTGACGACGACGCGGACGACGAGCCCGACGAGGAGGACGACGACGAGGACGAGCCCGACGACGACGACTTGCCGCTCCCCGACCCACCCAGCCCGTAGCCGTCCGCGTACCAGCCGCCCCCCTTCAGGATGAACGCTGACGCCGAGATCAGGCGGCGCGCGCCCTCGCGGTGGCAGGAAGGGCACGTCGTGAGGGCCGGCTCGGTGATCTTCTGGATCTCGTCGAACGTGTGACCGCAGAGGCTGCAGCTGTACTCGTAGATGGGCATGGGGATGCGAACGTCCCTTCTGTGGGTCTCAACTTACGGCTTCGGCGCGCCGTGTCAAGCTTCGCCGTCGACCACCGCATTGTGCAGCGTGCCGATGCCGGGGATCTCCACCTCCACGATGTCCCCCGCCGCCAGCGGCCCCACCCCCGCCGGCGTACCCGTCAGCAGCACGTCGCCCGGCAGCAGCGTCATGACGCGGCTCGCCTCGGCGATGAGCGTGGCCACGTCGAAGATCATGTCGGCCGTGCGCCCCTCCTGCCGGAGCTCGCCGTTCACGCGCGTCAGGATCGTCAGCCCTTGCGGGTCGAGCCCGTCCACCACGCACGGCCCGAGCGGGCAGAACGTGTCGAACCCTTTGGCGCGCGTGAACTGCACGTCCTTTTTTTGCAGGTCGCGCGCCGTGACGTCGTTTCCGATGCTGTAGCCGTAGACGAACGACAGCGCCGCGTCGCGCGCTACGCGCCGCGCCCGCCGGCCGATGACCACCGCCAGCTCCCCTTCGTAGTCGACGCGCGTGCTCTCCGGCGGGCGGACGATCGCCTCGCCGGGGCCGATGACCGCCGACGGCGGCTTCAGGAAGAAGAGAGGCGCGTCGGGCACGGCGTTGTCGAGCTCGCGCGCGTGGGCGCGGTAGTTGCGCCCCACGCCCACGACTTTGCTCGGTGACACCGGCGCGGCGAGCGCCGCGTCTTGGCGCTCGAAGACTTCGCCGGTGAACGCATGGGCGCGCCAGGGGTCGGACTCGAGCGCGCGATAGCCCTCGCGCCCTTCGATGCACCAGGGGCCCGGGCGGCCGTCCGTGTCGCGCAGGCGGACCAGACGCAAGGCGCCGCCGCTCACGTGCCGGCGGGCGCCGCCTCGGGCGGACGCGGCAGGCGGCCCCAGACCTGTACCTGGATCACCACCGGGTCGGCGTCGCCGCGATGCACCTCGAAGGTGACCGAGATCTGCTCGCCGGGGCCGAACAGGCCGTCCGCGCCGAAGAGCGCGGGGTCGACGGTCATGCGCGCGCCTTCGCCCTCCGGCGCGCCGTCGGCGTTCAAGAGCAGGTAGCCGGCGCGCAGGTCCGTCACGAGGAACTGGATGCCGGCGAGCGCGCGGTCGCACTGGTTGACGACGCCCGCGGTGAGGAAGCTCACGCCGAACGGATGCTCGGCGGAGGGCGGCTGGTCGGGAATCATGCCGGTGCCCGGGACGAAAGCGACGCACGCGACGGGCTCGTACACCTCGGCGTAGTCGCCGGGCGGGTCGCCGAAGTCCATGACCAGCGAGCAGCCGCCCGCGGGGAGCGCGGCCAGCGCGGCGCCGAGCGCGACGGCGAACACGAGGCCGCGGGCGAGAACGTGGCCGCGGCGGTGGGGGCGGCGGCGGCGGCGGCTCCGCGCGCCGGCGGGCGTGCTCGCTGCGCGGCTGGGCATCATCCCTCCATCACGTCCTGCATCGAGTACACGCCGGGGCGGCGGCCGGCGACCGCGACCCAGCGCGCGGCGCGCACTGCTCCCTCGGCGAAGGCGTCGCGGCTCATGGCGCGGTGGGTGATCTCCACGCGCTCGGTCGAGCCGATGAAGAGGACGGTGTGCTCGCCGATCACCTCGCCGCCGCGCAGCGCCATCACGCCGATCTCGCCTTCCGGGCGCGGGCCCACGAGGCCTTCACGGGCGCGGGTGATGCCGTCGGGGGAGAGCTTGCGCGCGTCGGCGAGGATCTCCGCCATGCGCTCGGCCGTGCCGGACGGCGCGTCCTTCTTGCGGCGGTGGTGAAGCTCCACGATCTCCATGTCGAACCCCGGTCCGAGGGCGCGCGCGGCGCGGGCGATCAGATTGAACACCACGTTGACGCCCACCGCCATGTTCGGCGCCGCGACCACGGCGACGGCGCGCCCCGCGTCTTCGACGGCGTCGCGCTCGGCCGCCTTGAGCCCCGTCGTGCCGAGCACCGCCGGGCAGCCGTGCGCCGCGGCCAGCTTCAGCGCCGCCACCGCCGCCGCCGGCACCGAGAAGTCGACCAGCACGCGCCCCTTCGCCAGCACGTCGGCGACGCTCGTGACGAGCGGCACGCCGATGAAGCCGATCCCCGCCAGCTCCCCCGCGTCCTCGCCGGCGCGCGGGTCCCCTTCTTTCACCACCGCGCCCGCCAGCGTCAGCCCGGTGTTCTGCACCACGGCGCGCACGCACAGGCGTCCCATGCGCCCCGCCGCCCCCTGGATGACGATGTCCGGCACCGAGCGATTCTAGCGGAAAGTAGGCGCGGCGGCGCGCCCGCGCGCGCCGGGCCCGGTCCGTCAGAGCAGGCCGGCGGCGCCGAGGGCATGGCGCAGCGACTCGCGGCTGGCCGGGGTGAGGGGCGCGAGCGGCAGACGCACCTCGTCGCTGCAGCGGCCCATCATCGCCAGCGCGGTCTTCACCGGCACGGGGTTCGTCTCGATGAACATCGCGCGGTGCAGCGGACACAGCGCCCGGTGCGCGGCGCGTGCCTCGTCGAGCTTGCCGGCAGCAAAGAGGTCCCAGCAGGCGGCCATCGCCGCGGGGGCGATGTTCGCGGTGACGGAGATCACGCCGCGCGCGCCGCAGGCCCACAGCGGCAGGCAGGTCATGTCGTCGCCGGACAGCACGGTGAAGCGGTCGCCGCAGCGCTCCAGGATCTGCTGGGCGCGGTCCATGTCGGCGGTCGCTTCCTTGATGCCCGTGACGGCGGGAAGCGCGGCGAGGCGCTCCATCGTCTCGGGCTTGAGGTCGACGCCGGTGCGCGACGGGACGTTGTAGACGACGACGGGCAGCCCGACGGCCGCGACGGCGGCGAAGTGGCGGTAGAGCCCCTCCGGCGAGGGCTTGTTGTAGTAGGGCGTGATGACGAGCGCCCCGGCGGCGCCGGCGCGCGCGGCATGCTGGGTCAGCTCGACGGCCTCGGCGGTGGAGTTGGAGCCGGTGCCGGCCAGCACCGGCACGCGCCCGCGCGTCTGCGCGAGCACGACCTCGACCACGCGCCGGTGCTCCGCGTGTGTCAGCGTGGCCGACTCGCCGGTCGTGCCGCACGGCACGAGCCCGTCGGTGCCGCCGTCGATCTGGAAGTCGACCAGAGCGCGCAGCCGCTCCTCGTCCACCGCGCCGTCGCGCATTGGGGTCACCAGCGCCACGTACGACCCCTCGAACCGCATCGTCATCGCCCATCTCCTCCGGCGGACGGCGCCAGGCGCGTCCGGTCCTCGCGGCCGCAACGCCCAGCGCCTCGCCGCGACCGTAGCCCACGCCCCTTGACCCCGCAAGAACGGCGCGCCCGCGCGTCCGGCTTCCCGCTGCGGCTCTCTTCGGTTGCCGTTCCGGTCTCGGTTCCGGTTCCGGTTCCGGTTCCCGTTCCGGTTCCGGTTCCGGTTCCGGTTCCGGTTCCGGTTCCGGTTTCCGGTTCCGGTTCCGGTTCCGGTTCCGGTTCCGGCTCCGGTTCCGGTTCCGGCTCCGGTTCCGATTTCGGCTCCGGTTCCGATTTCGGTTCCGGCCTACGGCGCGGGATGCTCCTTGAGCCACTCGCGCAGGGCGGCGTCCAGCAGGCGGTCGAGGTCGACGTTCTGTTGATGCGCGCGGCGCACGAGCGTGGCGGCGAGGTCGGGGCGCAGCCACACCGCAGCGGCGCCGGCGGCTTCGGCCGCGGGCACGGCGGTGGGCTGACGCGGCGTGGGCGGCGCGGGCGCAGGCCTGACGGACGGCGGCGGCGGCGCCGCCGCCGCCGGTGCAGCCGGCGCAGCTTCGGCCTCGGGTGGGGCCGCTTCGGGCACGGGCGCCGGCGCGGGCGGCGCCTCGCGGTACGTCCAGTCCGGCTGCTTGTAGGCCTGATGCTCGTCGTACACGAAGCGCCCCGCCGCCGCGTCGAAGTCGACGATCTTGGGGATCGGCCACGCCGGCGGCCCGCCGGCCGGCGCGCGCAGCTGCGCGTCGAACTCGTCCTGGAAGGCGCGCAGCAGGCTCGGCACCACGATGGACCCCTGCACCGGCAGGTAGCAACGGTTCCCCTGGGGCGCCGAGCGCGCCGCGTACAGCGCGCGCTCCGGGTCGTCGTTCGTCGCCAGCGCCGGGTCGAACAGCTCGTCGATTGCCCCCGACGCCGTGCGCAGCCCCGCTTTGCATGCCGAGCACTGGTTGCACGATTCCACGTACAGGAAACGCGCCACCGCCTGCGCTACGCGCGGCATCCAGGCTTGGTCGTCGAAGACGACGAACCCCGCCGCCCCCAGCCCGGCGCCCACCAGGTGCAGGTGGCCGAAATCGGCCGGCACGTCGAACCGGTCCGCCAACAGCACCGCATGCGATACGCCGCACAGCGCCGCCTTGAGCCGCCGCCCCGGCCGCGGCCCGCCGGCCGCCTCCTGGAACACTTGCCGCAGCGTCACCCCCGCCGGAAGCTCGTACACCCCAGGCCGCTGCACGTCGCCGGACACCGTGAAGATCAGCGTGCCCGGCGTGTCCTCGGTGCCGAGTGCGCGGAACGACGCCGCGCCGTGGCGCACGATCGTGGAGGCGTGCGCGAACGTCTGGGCGTTGTTCACCAGCGCCGGGTTCGGCGAGCCCGGGCTCGCCCGCAGCCCCAGCTCATAGGGCGGCCGGTCCGGCTCGCGCGGCAGCGGCCCCTCGCCGTCGATCACGTTCAGCAGCGCCTTCTCCTCGCCGAAGAGGTACTCCTCCGGCCCTTCGACCAGGCGCACGTCCACGCCCGCCAGCACGCCCGCCGCGTCCATCTCGTCCAGCGCGCGCGACAGCACGTCCAGCTCGCGCCCGAAAGACGCCTTGGCGGCGACGAAGCACTCGCGCGCGCCGATGACGTGCGCCGCCGCCAGCATCCCCTCCAGCACCGCGTAGGGGTTGTGGCGCAACAGCCAGCGGTCCTTGAACGTGCCCGGCTCGCCCTCGGCGGCGTTGCACACCACGAACCGCGTCTCGCACGGGTGGGTCGCCAGCGTCCGCCACTTCGTCCCCGTGGGGAAGCCCGCGCCCCCGCGCCCGCGCAGCCCCGAGCGCCGGATCTCGTCGAGCACCGCCTCGGGGCGCTGCGCGCGCGCGCGCTCCGCCGCGCTGGACCCCACGGCCGACAGGTATTCCGCCCACGACGCGTACGGTCGGGCGGGGATGAGCCAGTGTTCCGAGCGCGGCGAAGCCATGAAGCCTCCAAGCGTGACCGAGCGCAATCTAGCGGGGTCACGCCCCCGCCGTCGACTGTTACCTGACGGGTTGGTGAACTACCATCGCCGCCGATGCGCGACGGCAGCCCCAGCCAGACCGCCGTCCTCGTGGCGTTCGCCCGCGCCCTCGCGGACCAGGGCCTCACCACGGCGACGGGCTTCCACGATCCGGCGGCGCGGTCGCTGCTTCCCTGGCTGTACGAGGTTCTCTGCGCGCGCATGGAGCGCTGGATGAAGCGCGTCGGGCCGGGGCCGCGCGCGCGGGTGGCCGAGCAGGTGGACGTCGTCCCGCTGCGCGTGATGGCCATCAACGCTGAGCTCGAGCAGGCCGTGGCCGCCGGCTGCCGGCAGGTCGTCGTGCTCGGCGCCGGCCTCGACACGCGCGCCTACTACATGACGGCGCTCGCGGACGCCGAGGTGTTCGAGGTCGACCATCCCGCCACGCAGGCCTTCAAGCGCAGGAAGGCCGCGGCCCTCCGGCCAGTGGCGGGCCGCCTCAGTTACGTGGCCGTGGATTTCGAGCGCGACGCGCTCACCGAGCGCTTGGCGGCGGCCGGCCACCGCGCGGACGCGCCCACGGCCTGGGTCTGGGAGGGCGTGGTCATGTACCTGACCGACGCCGCCCTGCGCGCCACGCTGCGTGCCGCGGCCGAGCGGTCGGCCGCGGGGAGCGTGCTGCTCGTGCACTACCACGAGCCCGGCGCCGAGCGCGCTTACGGGCTGCTGCGCCTCGCCCTGTCGCTCCTCGGCGAGCCGCAGATCGGCCTGCGCACGCGCGCCGCCATGACCGCCGAAGTGGCCCGCGCCGGTTTCACCGTCGAGCACGACACCGCAGCCGCCGACTGGGCCGCGCGCTTCGGCGCGAATCCGCCCGCGACGCGCATCGCCCGCGCCACCCGCTTGCTCGCCGCCCGCGCGCCGTCCATGGCAGGCGCGTCTTGAAAATCGCGCTCTTGATCGGCGGGGCGCGACCTGATCCGGAGCTCGCCTGTCACCGCGGGCTGGCGTCGTCCGGCGCGCGACGCCGGTCCCAAGCGAGCCAGCGCAGCAGCAGCGGCGTGGACACCGCCAAGCCCGCCGCCAGCGACAGCCAACCGAGCGGGCGCGGCAGATACGGCGCCGCCAACAGGCCGACGCCCGCGCCGATGAAGTGCGCGGCGACGAACAGGAGCTCCAGGACCCACAGGCGCACGCGCGCGAGGCGGGGGTCGGGGTTCTGGTAGAAACGAAAGACGCGGCGCACGACCGATGCGTTCTCGGCGGAGGGCGTGCCGCCGTCGAGCGCGACTTCGAGATCCTCGGCGAGCGCGGCCACGTTCGGGTAGCGGTCGGACGGC
Organism: Myxococcota bacterium; assembly: GCA_036004705.1. GTDB lineage: Bacteria > Myxococcota_A > Polyangia > DASYRF01 > DASYRF01 > DASYRF01. The sequence continues at coordinate 5,997 of DASYRF010000483.1, read as the reverse complement.
GCCGGGGCCATCGCCCGTGCCACGATCGCCGCGACGGCGCGGGGCGCGTCGGGGGCGAGCGCGCTCAGGGGACGCACGCGCCCGGCCAGCACGCACGCGAGCGTCTCGGGCACGCTCCCCGCGTCGTACGGCGAGGCCAGCGCGACCAGCTCGTAGAGCATCACACCGAGGCTGTACACGTCGGAGCGCTCGTCGAGCGGCGTGTCGCCGCCGCCGCCGGCCTGTTCGGGCGACATGTAGCGCGGCGTGCCGCTGGTGGAGTCGGCGCCGAGCGGCTCCGGGAGGAGGCGCGCGAGGGCGCGGCCCTCGTCGGTGTCGAGCGGGCGCGCCAGGCCCCAGTCCACCACCAGCACCGAGCCGTGCGCGCCGATCATGACGTTCCCGGGCTTCAGGTCGCGATGGAGCACGCCGCGCTGGTGCGCGAAGCCGACCGCGTTGCAGATTTGCAGAAACACGCGCAGCCGGCGCGGCAGCACGAAACGGTGCGCGAGATCCGCGTCGCCGTCGGCGAGGCGGGCGATGACCTCGGCCAGCGTCGTGCCGACCACGCGCTTCATCGTGTAGTAGGGACGCCCGTCGGACGCGAGGCCCAGGTCGTGCACCGGGACGACGTTCGGGTGATCGAGGTGCGCGGTGACGCGCGCCTCCCAGAGGAAACGCGCCAGCGCCGTCGGGTCGCCGGCGATATCGTCGCGGACGCGTTTGACGGCGAGATCGCGCATCAGATCGGCGTCCCAGACCCAGTCCACGCGCCCCATCCCGCCCTGGCCGAGCGTGCCGCGCGGCTCGTATCGTTCCGGCCCCTTCGCGAGCGCCGCCGCCGGCTCGGCGGCCCCGGCGGCGGCGCCACCGCCGTCTCCCGGCTCCCGCTTGCGTACCAGCAGATAGATGGTGCTTTGCGTGGCGAGGTCCTGCATGTCCCGCTCCCGCCGCCGCGGCTGCGACGGCCTCGCGCCATTGTAAGCCGAGACGACCGCTCTTCGCCGGGGCGCTCCGCGCAGCCGCTACGACGCGAGCGGCGGATGCGCGTCGACGAGGCCGCGCACGAACGAGCGGAGCACGGCGGTCTCGAACGGCTTCTGGATCTGTGGATTGGACACGCGTTCGAGAAACGCGCGGGCCTCCGGCGTGAAGGCACCCCCGGTCAGAAAGACCATTCGGCCGGCCTGCTCCGGGGCGCACGTCATCATTTCGACGTGCAGATCCATGCCCGTCATCTGAGGCATCATTAGATCGCACAGCACGACGTCGAAACGCTCGCCGCCGGCGATACGCGCGAGCGCCTCGGTCGCCGACGTCGTGGTGGCCACGTCGTGCTCGGCCTGGAGCACCCGTCGCACGACGCGGAGCATCGCCTCCTCGTCGTCCACCACCAGGATCGACCCGCGGCGCGCCGCCGCGACGGCCGCCGCGACGGCCAGCGCCGCCGGCGCGATCGGGGCCGGCCGCGCGTCGCGCTCGATGCTCGGAAGCCACACGCGAAACACGCTCCCGCGCCCGACCTCGCTCTCGACCGACAGGGACCCGCCGGCGGCCTGGATCAAGCGCTGGCAGATGGCCAGGCCCAGCCCGGTGCCCCCCTCGGCCGGCTTGGTCGTGAAGAACGCATCGAAGATCCGGCCGCCCACCTCCGGCGGGATGCCGACGCCGGTGTCGCGCACCTCGACGACCACGCCACCGTCGCCGCCCGGGGCGACTTTCAGGCGAATCTCGTTGGAGCCGCTCCTGCCCGCCGGGATTGCCTGGGCCGCGTTCACCAGCAGGTTCAGGAAGACCTGGCCCAGCCGGGAAGCGTTGCACTCGACCTGAGGCACGTCCGCGTAGTCCTTCACGAGCTTGGCGCGGTGGCGGATGTCGTTCCACGCCAAGCGGCAAGACGAGTCGAGCACGACCCGAACGTCCACGCAGGTCGTGCGCTCGTCCTCGGGGCCTGAAAAGAGCTTCAGGTCGCGCACGATTTCCCGAAGGCGCTCGGCCGCCTCGCGGACGTCCCGCAGCGCTTCGTCCGCGGTCCCCAGCGCGACGCCGGCCCCCGCAAGCCGCGCGTGCTCTCGGCCGATCTCCTCCAGCCCCGCCAGCACGACCGCCAGCGGGTTGTTGATCTCGTGGGCCACCGCCGCCGTGGTCGTCCCGACCGACGCCATGCGCTCCGCGATCCGGAGCTGCTCCTGCATGGCGCGCCGCTCTGCCCGTAGAGCCGCCTCGCGCACCTCCCGATCGACGGCCGGCGCCAGCCGCGCGAGATTCCCCTTGAGCATGTAGTCGTGTGCGCCCGCCTTCATCGCCTCGATCGCGGTCTCCTCGGCCATGCTGCCGGAGACGATGATGAACGGCAGGTCCAGGCCCCGCGCCTTGACGGTCGCGAGCGCCGCCCGCGCGCCGAAGGTCGGCAGCGCCTGATCCGCCACCACGACGTCCCAGCTTCCGCGATCCAGTGCCGACTCGAAGGACGCCGGGCTCTCGACGCGCTCCACGACCGTCTCGCGCCCGCCCCCCTGGAGGGCTCGCTCCAGCAGGATCCCGTCCCATTCGGAGTCCTCCACCAGCAGCACACGTAGCGGCGGTCGCGTCGCGAGTAGCGTGCCCATGAGCCCTCCCTCCCTGGGCGGAGATCGGAGAGCGCACGCACGCTCCGTTCGTCCACCCTGGTTTACAGATGTAAAGCATAGACCATGCCGGCCTCCGCCGACTCCTTTGGGGTCAAAGGATAGGCGTGCTATCGCACGTTTGGACAGCAAGCCGTTGCGGCACAGCCGAAGTCGGGGTCGCGGGTGCCAACGACTGCGTCAGACCGTGCGGTAGCGGAGCACCGGGTCGCGGGCCTTGGTCACGTCTTCCAGGTTGGCGATCTTCAGCAGGCCGAGGTGCGACAGGTACTCGACGTGGGCGCCGGCTTCTTCCAGGCCGAGGAGCTCGCTGTAGCCGGTGAGGTGGTGGAAGAGCTCGCCGGCGACTTCGGCGACGGTGTGCGGGCGCGCGGCGCAGATGGACTTCACCTTCTCGAGGCGCTCGCGGTGGTGGGCGAGGGTTTCGTCGATGCGCCGGTAGACGTCGTCGATGAGCTCGTAGTGGCCGGGCAGGCCGATGCGCACGCCGGCGCGCGCGCGCAGCTTGGCGAGCGAGCGGACGTAGTTCTCCAGGCCGCAGAAGGGGGTGATGGACTGCGGCGACTGGTGCGGCGTCACGCGCAGGAGCACCTGGTCGCCGGTCAGGAGAACGTCGCCGACGTACAGGCAGATGTGGCCGGGGCAGTGGCCGGGCGTGTGCACCGCGGGCCAGCGCCCCGCCACCAGCTCCCCGTCGCGCAGGCGCACGTCCACCTCCACCGACTGGAAGAGCGACTTCGAGAAGAGGTACATCTCCTCGAAGCGCGCGACGCGCGCCTCCTCGACGCCGGCGCGCGCCAGGAACACGCCGAGGTCCTTCGAGGCGACGACCACGCGCTCCTCGAAGTTCGTCAGCACGCGCGCGTCGAGCTCGTGCACGACGAGCTTGGCGCCGTACTCGCGCCGCCAGTAGCCGACGTCGCCGAAATGGTCGATGTGCCCGTGCGAGAGGATCACGTGGGTGAGGTCGCGCGCGGTCACGGGCTCGCCGTACACGGTGCCGGCCAGGCGGATGCCGCGGTGGATCTGCTCGCGCGCCTTGGCCATGCCGCTGCCGGCGTCCCACAGCGCGGTCACGTCGCCGTCGCACATGAGATACACGTTGTTGACGTGCCCGGGGAACGTCTCCGCGGGGATCTTGAAGAGGCGCGTGCCGGTGGAGGCGCGCACGCGCTCCACGCCGGCGACGCCGAAACGATCGCGGTAGGCGCGCCCGGCGGGATGGTCGGCGGGCGCGGTGCCGCCCGCGCCGCTGCCGGCGCCGCGGCCGCCGCCCGCGCCGCCGTAGGCGTCAAGCAACGCCCCCAGCGCGGCACGCGGCTCGGCGTGCGCCGCGCGCACCTTCTCCGGCGCGTCGGCCAGCGCCGCGTCCAGCGCCGCCAGCGCGTCGCGCGCGTCCTCGCCCAGGAAGAACGCCGCCTCGGCGTCCCACAACAGCCCGGCGACGCGGCTGGTCGAGCCCTTGATCTCGTTGCTCATGCTTGCCTCGCCTCGCTTCGCGTCGCACCGAGCGTCGCCCCGCCTCGCCGGCGCGCGCGCGGCGTCTTCGCCGCGAGCGACGCGCGACGCGCGTGCCCGCGACACGCGTGCCCGCGACGGGCGACGGGCGATGGGCAGCGATGTTAGCATGCACGGAGGCGGCACACTGGCTCGATACCTCGTCACGGGTGCGACCGGCTTCGTCGGCGGCCGCCTCTGCGCCCTGTTGGTCGCGCGCGGCCACGCGGTGCGGGTCTATCGCCGCGCCACCAGCTCGCTCGCGCTGCTCGAGGGGCTCGCGGTCGAAGAGGCGGTGGGGGCGCTCACCGACGTCGAGGCCGTGGCCCGCGCCGCAGCCGGGTGCGACGGCGTCTTCAACGTGGCCGGCCTCGTGTCGTATGCGCGCCGCGACGGGCGGGCGCTGCAGCACACGAACGTGGACGGCGCGCGCGCCGTGTGCGAGGGCGCGCGGCGCGCGGGCGTGCGGCGGCTCGTCCACACCAGCAGCGTAGCGGCCGTAGGCCACGCGACCGCTGGCGGCGTCGCCAGCGAGGACACCGCCTACAACTGGCCGCCGGGCTTCGCCTACATGGAGACCAAGCGGGCCGGCGAAGACGAGGTGCGGCGCGCCGCCGGCACCGGCTTCGAGACCGTCGTCGTGAACCCGTCGGTCGTGATGGGCCCCGGCGAGCCGCGCGGGCTCTTCCGCCCCGTCTTCGTGCCTCTCTCGAAGGGGATGCTGCCCTTCTACCTGCCGGGCGGGACGAACGTCGTCGACGTCGACGACCTCGCCGCCGGCCACCTGCTGGCCATGGAGAAGGGGCGCAGCGGCGAGCGCTACATCCTGGGCGGCGAGAACGCCGAGACGCGCCGCTTGATGGAGGAGGTGGCCCACGCGCTGGGCGTGCGCGCCCCCCCGCTCGGGCTGCCGTCCGGCGCGGTGCGCGCGCTGGCCTGGGCGGCGGACGGCGTGGAGGGGCTGGTCGGCCGCACCGTCGGCCCGGGCGGCGCGTTCCTGCGCGCGTCGACGTACACGACCTTCGCCACGTCCGCCAAGGCGGAGCGCGAGCTCGGCTACACGTTCCGGCCGCTGCGGGAGACGGTCCACCGCGCCGTCGCCGACTACCGCGCGCGCGGCTGGCTCACCTGACCGTGCCGCCGCGCCGCACGCCCGCCCCCGCCCCGCCCGGCTCTGGCCGCGGCTCCGGTTCCGGTTCCGGCTCCGGTTCCGGCGCGGGTTTCGGTTCCGGTTCCGGCGCGGCGGCGCGGCTCCGCGCACTGAAGGCGCACCAACGCGCCCTGCGCGCCTGCACGCGCTGCCCGCGCATGATCGGCCCGGTCGTGACGCCCGCCCCCGCGCTGTCGCGCGTGCTGCTCGTCGGGCAAGCGCCGGGCCCGCGCGAAGGCGCGCTCGGCCGCCCGTTCGCCTGGACCGCCGGGCGCACGCTCTTCCGCTGGTTCGAGCCGCTGGGCGTGGACGAGGCCGCCTTCCGCGCGCGCGTCTACATGGCCGCCGTGTGCCGCTGCTTCCCCGGCAAGGCGCCGGGCGGCGGCGACCGCGTGCCGGCGCCCGACGAGATCGCGCACTGCGCACCGTGGCTCGACGCCGAAGTGCGCCTGTTGCGCCCGGCGCTGGTGGTGCCGGTCGGCCGCCTCGCCATCGCCGCGCTCCTGGCCGGCTCGCCCGCCGCCGGCGCCCCGCTCGCCGAGGTGATCGGCCGCCGCTTCCGCGCGGCGCGCGCCGGGCGCCGCTTCGACGTGGTGCCGCTGCCGCATCCGTCCGGCGCCTCCACCTGGCACCGCGTGGAGCCGGGCGTGACGTTGCTCGCGCGGGCGCTGCGCCTGATCGCCGCCCACCCCGCCTGGGCGCGCGCCGTCCGCGCCCTGCGCCCCGCGCGCACCGTTGACAGTC
>DASYRF010000482.1:0-1687 GCA_036004705.1 Myxococcota bacterium | reverse complement strand
CGGTCGCGCCCGCTTCGCGCCGATACAGCGCGCGTTCGTGCAGGCGGTCGTCACGGTGCTTCCAGAGCTCGATGGCATCGGGCAACAGGCGGAACCCCGTCCAGTGCGCGGGGCGCGGCGGGCCCGCGCCCGCGAGCGTGTGACGCAGCGCCGCGGCTCGCTCTTCCAGCGCCGCGCGGCTTTCCAGCGGCGCGCTCTGGTCCGAAGCCAGCGTGCCCAGGCGGCTGCCGAACGGGCGCGTCGCCCAGTAGGCGTCGGCGACGCGCGGGTCCACCTCTTCGACGGCGCCCTCGACGCGGAGCTGCTGCCCCAGCGCCGGCCAGTACAGCACCAGCGCCGCGCGCGGGCGCGCCGCCAGCTCGCGACCCTTGCGGCTGTGCGCGTTGGTGTAGAAGACGAACCCGCCGCCCGCGTCGATCTCCTTGAGCAGCACGTAGCGCGCCGACGGGTTGCCCGCCGCGTCGGCGGTGGCGAGCACCATCGGCACGTCACCCGCGGGGTGGAGGGCGCGCCCCTCCGCCACCAGCGCGCGGCAGAGCGCGACGGGATCCTCGGGCGCAGCGCGGGTCACGGCAGCGGGCAGACGGCGGGCGGCGGGCGGAGGGCGCGCAGCGTCGCCGCCTCAGGGGTTCTGATGCGCGCCGCGCAGGCGCGTCGTCAGCTCGGTCACGCGGTCGAGGTCGCGCTCGTGGAACTTCACGCCGGCGCCCGTCGGGAGATTGTGGTGTGCGTCCTCGCGCTCGCGCTTCCAGATGACCGTGCCGCGCACGACCGCTTGCTCCGGCGTGCCGCGCACTTTGATCTCCAACAGCACGTCCTCGCCCAGCGGCAGCTCCGAGGTGTCGCCCAGCACCGTCACACCCTCACCGCTGCTCGACCAGCGGCAAGAGATGAACTCCTCCGCGCTTTCGTACAGCACCGGCACGAAGCGCATGGCTAGTGCTCCTCTACTCCGACGAGGTCACCGCATGCGTCCGACTCGCCGGGGCACGACGGGCGCACCACGTAGGTCACGTCGTAATCGGTGCCCGACTCGATCTTCTCCACGACGTCACGCTGGCCGGCTTCGTAGTAGAAGAAGTAGATCTTGTCGTTCGACGGCTTGATCATCTTGACGTGGTCGCCGGCGATCTCGCCCATCAAGTTCAGCCTCTTCGCCATCACGCGCGTTCCCGCGGCGAAGCTCCCCGGCGCGGCGGACCCTGCCGCGCCGCTGCCCCCGGCGCTGCCCGGGGCGCCGCTTCCCCCGGCCGCGGCCGCGCCCGTGCCGCCCGCCGTTCCGTCCGCGCCGCCGGCCGCCGCCCCCGCGGAGCCCGCGCCCGCAGCGCCGCCCGAGCCGCCGGCACCGTCCGCGCCGGCGGAGCCGTCCACGGGCGAGCCGTCCTCGGCGGTGAGGCCGGCGAGCTTGCCTTTGGCGCCCTTGAGGGCGCCCGCCTTGCCTCCCTTGGCCATCTTGGCGGCGTCGTCGACCGACAGGTTCGAGTCCTCCGCCTTGCCCTTGATGCACAGGTACATCGTCTTGAAGCGCGAGCAGCTGGCCGCCAGCAGCAGCGTCAACACGACGCCCAGCGTGAGGGCCAGCCGGCTCGTGCCGGTCAACCGGGTCTTTGCGAGAGCGCGCATGGCGAGCGAATCGTAGCATAGACCGATCGGCGCGCGCGTCGCCGGTTTCTCGCGCGGCCGACGC
>DASYRF010000481.1:0-1624 GCA_036004705.1 Myxococcota bacterium | reverse complement strand
GACGTCGCCGGCGAACACGGCCAGGCGCTCGGCCGCGGCGGCGCGCGCGCCGGCCACGACCGCTTCGCGCCAGGCGCCCGCGATCTCGAACCGCAGCGCAACTTCGGCGGCCCCCACGCGCGCGCGTGCCACCGCCTCCTGCGCGTGCGCGCTTTCCAGGCGCAGCCCGCGCTCGCCCGCGACCTCCAGCGGGACCAGCAGCGCAACCGCCACGTCGGCCGTCGGACGCGCGCCGCCGTCGCCCGCCAGCGCCACGCGCGGCCCCGCCTCCACCTCCAAGCTCGGATTCGCGCCGCCGAAGACCGGCCGCGCGCCCGCCACCGCCGCCGCCCCGTACGCCAGCCGCGCCCGCGCCACCGCCAGCGCCGGCGCATGCTCGCCCGCCCATTCCAGCACCACGTCGAGCGTCACGGCCCCCGCGCCGCCGGCGCCCACCGCCGCACCAGACACGTCGCCTTTCGCGACCGCCGCCGCGCCTGCCGAGGCGGCGCCGGCCCCCGCGCTCGGCGCGCCCGCCCGCGCGTCGCGCGAGGCTCCGCCGAGCGCGACGAATACCCCCAGAAGCAACAACCCCCACGCCCAGGCGAACGCGCGCATGACACCCTCCGCGACCACGGAGTCCACTCGGTGGTCGAATCGGACGTGAGCCTGCCACACTGACGGGGCCGCCGCGTGCCGCCGTGGCGGCGCGCCCCCCCAGCGCCCGCAGGTTCACGCCGACGGCGGGTGCCAGATCTCGTCGGCGAAGCCGTCGCGCCGCTCTCCCCGCACGCGCCCCAACCGCGGCGCTCGGCGCAACCCGGCCCCCTCGTCGTCCACTCGCGCCGCCAGCTCCACGGGCGCCGCGTGCGCGCGCACGCACGCGCGCAAGAGCGTCCCGCAGCAGTCTCCGTCGCAGGCGCCCGCATCCGGCCCCGGCGCGTCCTCGCCCGGGTCCGCGCAGCACGCGTCCCCCGACGCCGCCTGCCGCGCCAGCTCCACCGCCCCCGGCGCCAGCAGGGACAGCGCCACCAGCAGGCTCGATGCGCCACGCCGTCTCACGCGCTGGATGATGGCGCAATCGTCCCCGAGCGACAAGGCCGCCGCGAGCGCTGCGGAACCCTGAGTTGGAGAGGGTTCGGTCGAGGCGCACGTGAGTGCAGGAGCGCGAACAGGGCTCAGTCCGACCGCGATCGCAAGAGGCTTGGCGACGCCAGGATCTTGGGCGGCGGGTACGCCTCGTGCTCCCGCCCGCGTCCGTCGCTGGCGCCGTCCTTAGCGGTCCCCACGCCGCCCGCGCCGCGGCGCTGACGCGTCGCGTGAGGAGCGCGTCCCGGTCACACACAAACGCGCGCCCGGTCACACAAGACTCATTCCGCCGAGACCTGAAGACCCGGCGGAGCCTCTTTGAGCCTCGGCGCCGAGTGTTCAACTCATTCCGCCGAGACCTGGAGGCTCGGCGGCGACTCTTTGGGTCTCGGCGCCGAGTGTTCAACTCCTTCCGCCGAGACCTGAACACTCGGCGGAGACTCTTTGGGTCTCGGCGCCGAGTGTTCAACTCCTTCCGCCGAGACCTGAACACTCGGCGGCGACTCTTTGGGTCTCGGCGCCGAGTGTTCAACTCCTTCCGCCGAGACCTGAACAC
>DASYRF010000480.1:0-6210 GCA_036004705.1 Myxococcota bacterium | reverse complement strand
ACCGGCACGGGGATGATGCACCTGAACCGCGCGCCCTGGGTGGAGCCGATCGACGAGCGGCTCGATCGGCTCCACGCCGCCGGAAAGATGCGCGAGACGATCGTGGTGATGCCTGACTGCTGGACGCGCTACGGCGGGAGCCAGTACCTCGATTCGAGCGCCACCGGCCGCTACGAGACGCACGTCGTGAAGGAGCTGGTGCCGTTCATCGACGGGCGCTACCGCACGCGGCGCGGCGCCGCGTCGCGCGGCGTGGTCGGCAAGTCGAGCGGCGGCTACGGCGCGCTGGTGCTGGGGATGCGCCATCCCGACGTGTTCGGCGTGGTGGGGTGCAACTCGGGCGACATGTGCTTCGAGTATTGCTACCTGCCGGGCTTTCCCGGGGCGCTCGACGCCTTTCGCAAGCACGGCGGCGCCGCGCGCTGGCTGCGCGCCTGGTCGCGCGACAAGCGCAAGGCCGACCGACCGCACTTCGACGCCCTCAACACGCTGGCAATGGCGTCGTGCTACTCGCCGAACCCGCGTGCGGCGCTGGGGTTCGACCTGCCGTTCGACGAGCGCACCGGCGAGATGCGCCCCGAAGTCTGGCGCCGCTGGCTGCGCTGGGACCCGCTGCGCATGCTGCCGGCACACGAGCGGCGGCTGCGGCGGCTGCGCTACCTGTTCCTGGACTGCGGCGCTCGCGACGAGTTCCACTTGCAGTGGGGACTGCGCGCGTTCGCCGCACGCGCCCGCCGCCTGGGCGTGCGCTGCACCACCGAAGAGTTCGACGACGGCCACATGGAGATCCGCTACCGCTACGATCGCGTGTTGCCGCTGCTGGCGGCGAAGCTCGCCTAGAGGCATCGCGGCGAGACCCACACCGCGGGCGCACGGCCCGCGGGGCGTGCTATTAGACGACCGTCATGACCAGCCAGACGACGCCGCCGCTCGCGCCGGTGGCCTTCATCCTGGGCGCCCCGCGTAGCGGGACGACGCTCCTGCGCGTGATGCTCGCCGGCCACCCGCGCCTGTTCAGCCCGCCGGAGATGATCATCGCCCCGTTCGCCACCATGGCGGAGCGCAAGGAGCGCCTCGACCGTCGCTTCTGGGAGAAGGGCGGGCTGCGCCGCGCGCTGATGTCGCTGGAGGGGATCGACGTCGATGCCGCGCGCGCCGCCGAAGAGCGGCTTGGCGGGCTGAGCGTGCCGGAGGTCTACGCTTACCTGCAGGAACGGCTGAGCGGGCGGCTCCTCGTCGACAAGTGCCCGCACCTGTGCGCCGACCCGGAGGCGCTGGCGCGCGTGGGACGCTGGTTCCCGGAAGCGCGCTACCTGTGGATCGTGCGCCATCCGGGGAGCGTCATCCGCAGCCTCGAGAACATGCCGATGGCGGAGGTGATGCTGGAAGGCTACGCCGACGACGCCCGCGAGATCTGGCAGGTGGGCAACGGCCAGGTGCAGCGCTTCCTCGAAGGCATCCCGCGCCCCCGCTGGGCGCTGGCGCGCTACGAAGATCTAGTGAAGGACCCTCGCCCGGTGATGGAGCGCGCCTGCGCGGCGCTGGGGGTGCCGTTCGACGAGAAGGTGCTCGACCCCTACGAGGGCGACCGCATGCGCGAGGGGCCGAAGGGGGCGCGCGCCATCGGCGACCCCAACATGGCGGGGCGCGGGAAGATCGACCCGGAGCTGGCGACGAGCTGGCTGGAGGGATTCGACCCGCGCGTGACGTCGCCGGCCACGCGCGCCATGGCAACGGCGCTCGGCTACGATCTCGACGCGCTGCCGCTGCCGCCGGTGACGAAAGTCACCGACGCGCTGGGCACGCTGTGGGACACGGCGCGCGCGCTGGAGGCGAGCATCCGCCTGCCGATGGACCTCGACGCCCTGGAGGGGCGGCGCTTCTTGCTGCGGATTCTCCACGCCAGCGTCGACATGTTCGTCGAGCAGGGCGACGTGGAGCGCCCCGCCTTCTTCCACGCCGAGGGACCGCACCGCAAGATGTTCGCCGACTGCCCGGACGCGGACTACCTGCGCGCGCCCATCCAGTTGGGGCCGGGGCGCGCGTACCGGCTGAAGGGCCGCATCCCGCACGGCACGACCTACGTGGGCGTGCTGCTTTACGGCAAGGGCGGGCGCATCGGCGAGCGGCTCACGGATCGGCAGCTCGCGCTCGATCCGTCGGGGGCGTTCGAGGTGGTGGTGGCGTCGGACGAGGCGGCCGCCAGCGCCGCCGGCGCGGCGAGCGGCGCGGCAGCGGGGCGCGTGCCCTGGCTGCGCGGCGCCGGCGACGAGACCGCGCTGATCGTCCGGCAGTACTTCACCGATCGTGGCCGGCAGGCGCCGATCACACTGGCGATCGAGCGCGTGGGCGCGCCGGAGCCGCCGCGCCCGCTCCAGCCGCTGGAGCTGGCGGCACGCATCGGGCGCGCCGAGCGAATGCTGCGCGCGACGTTCGAGCGCACGCTGGGCGCCTACAAGATGGCCTCACAGACGGCGCTGAACCGCTTCATCGAGATCCCGGCGGAGTCGCTGTTCCCCACGCCCGACAACCGCTACCGCGCGGCGTGGTACCGCTTCGGCCAGGATCAGGTGATGCTGGTGCGCGGCGCCAAGGTTCCGCGCTCGCGCTACTTCGGCTTCACGCTGTACAACGCCTGGCTGGAGAGCTTCGACTACACCCGCCACCGCGTGTGCCTGAACCACGAGCAGATCGCCACCGCGCCGGACGGGTCGTTCGAGCTGTGCCTGGCGCACCGCGACGTGGGCCACCCGAACTGGCTCGACACAGCGGGCCACCATGCGGGCTATGCGGTGGCGCGGGCGCTGCTGGCGGAAGAGGACCCGCCCGAGCTGGCCGTGCAGGTCATGTACGAGAAGGAGTGGCAGGCGCTGCGCGCGGCGCGCGCCGCGGCGGGGCCGGCGGGGAGCTAGCGTGGGGCCGGCGCTCGCAGCGGTGCTGCTCGGCGCGGGCGCGCTCAGCGTGGTGGTGGACCCAGCCGACCGCGCGCTGGCGGTGGCGGAGGTCGGGCCGCGTGCCATCACGCTCGGCGACGTCGCGGACCGACTGGCGGCGCTGTCGCCCGAAACGCTGGACCGCTACCGTGAGCGCGCGGGGAAGCTGGAAGTGGTGGACGCACTGGTGCGCGCGGAGCTGCTCGCGACCGAGGCGGAGCGGCGCGGGCTGGCCACCGACGCGGCGGTCGTACGCGCGAAGAAGAAGGCCGCGGTGGATCGGCTCTTGGCGACGCTCCCGGTGGACGGCCGAACGGCGGCGGCGGCCGCGCTGGCGAAGAACCTTCGCGAGGCCGCGGGCGCGATCGTGGTGCACAAGGAGGGCCTTGGGGCGCTGGTGTTCCCGGAGCTGGGGAGTCCTGGTCCGGGGCCGCTTCCCGCTCCGGCGCCGGGCGCAGGTCCGGGCCCGGTGGTCGCGGAGGGCGCGGGCGGCACGCTGACGGTCGCGCTGGGCGATCTCCAGGCCGTGCTGGACGCGATGCCGGCCTCGCACGCGGCGACGTACCACTCGCCGAAGGGGCGGGAGCGGCTGCTGGACGAGGCGATCGACTTCGCGCTGATGGCGGCGGAGGCGAAACGCGCCGGCCTGGACGCAGACGCCGGCGTCGCGCGTGCGGCGCGCGACGAGATGGCGGCGGCGCTGCTGCGGCGCGAGGCGCCGGTTGTGGCGCCCGAAGCGATCGGCGACAAGGAGGCGCGCGCCTGGTACGCGGCGCACCGCGCCGAGTTCAAGGCGCCGGAGATGCGGCGCGCGACGGCGCTGCTGGTGGCCGACGAGACGGTGGCGCGCGCGCTCGCCGACGAGCTCGGGCGACTTTCGGGCGCCCCTCCCGCCGGAGCGGCGCCCGGCGCGGCTCCAGGTCCGGTCGACGAGATCACCGTGCGTGCGGCGTGGGCGGCGGCGGTTCGCGCGCACTCCATCGACGCGACCTCTGCCGCGCGCGACGGCGACCTGGGGTGGTTCACCGCCGACGGCAGCCCCTGGCCCGCCGGGACGGCGGCGAAAGGCGCTACGCCCGGCCTGGCGCCGGACCTGGCGGCGGCCGCCTGGAAGCTCGACCCGGCGGCGGCGCCGCCCGCGGTGGTGAAGGCGCCGCGGGGCTTCTGGGTGCTGCGCCTGACCGGCGTGCGGCACGCGGTGGACCGCACCTTCGAGGAGGTGGCGGACCGCTGCCGCGGCGGCGCCGCCGGAGCGGCGCGCGAACGCAAGGTTGCGGCGCTGCTGGCGGCGGCGCGCAAGGCGGCGAAGGTGAAGATGCACCCGGAGCGCCTGGACCGGCTCTCCGTGAGGTAGGCATGTCGGCCCCGCGCGCGGCGAAGCTCGCTCCGGGGACACACGTCGCCGGCCGCTACGTGGTGGTGGCGCACCTGGGCAGCGGCGGCATGGGCGACGTGTACGAGGTGGAGCACACGCTGCTGGGTCGCCGCTTCGCGCTGAAGCGCCTCCTCGCCACCGCGGGCGCCGGCGAGCACCTGGCGCAGACGGCGCCCGACGCGGGCGCGGGGGCGGGCCGGCCGTCGGCGGACGGGGTCACGACGGCCGACCGCGAGCTGGTGGCGCGCTTCCTGCGCGAGGCGCGCGCGGCGGCGGCCACGGGGCATCCGTGCATCGTCGACGTCACGGACCTCGGGTTCGCCGAGGAGGGCTGGCCGTTCTTGGTGATGGAGCGCCTGCGCGGCGTGACGCTGCGCGGGCGGCTGCGCGGCGGGGCGATGCGCGAGGCGGAGGTGCTGGAGGTGGCGCGCGGCGTGCTCGACGCGCTCGAGGCGGCGCACGCGCGCGGCATCGTGCACCGCGACCTGAAGCCGGAGAACCTGTTCCTGCCCGACCGCACGCCGGGGTCGGGTGGCGCGCCGGTGAAGATCCTCGACTTCGGGCTGGCCCAGCTGCGCGGCAGCGAGGACCTGCGGCTCACTCGCACCGGCGCGGTCATGGGAACGCCGCTGTACATGTCGCCGGAGCAGGCGCGCGGGCGCGCGGTGGATGGGCGCAGCGACCTCTATTCGTTGGGGGCGCTGCTGTTCGAGTGTCTGGCGGGCGCGCCTCCCTTCGGCGGCGAGACTTATGCGGCGGTCATGGCGGCGGTGCTGACGGACGCTGCGCCGGCGGAACGGCTCGCCAAGGCGAGCCCTGCGGTGCGCGAGGCGGTGCTTCGCGCGCTGGAAAAGGACCCCGAGCGGCGCTTTCCCAACGCCTGGGCGATGAAGCGCGCGCTGGAGGGCCTGCCGTGGGAGACGGGGTCGGCGGCAGGACCGCTCGACGAGACGGACGTGGACGTGCACGCGGCGACGTTCGCGCCAGGCGCGCTGGCCACACCGCCGCCCGCCGGCGCGGCAGCGGCGCCGGCGCCGCCCGCCGCCGGCCCCACGCCGCCGACGGTGAGACCGGGCGCGGCGCCGGCCGTCGCGGCCGCACCCGCGCACGTGGACCTCGCGCCGGTCGCCCCGCCGCCCATCACGCGCCGCCGCCGGGCCACGCTTGCGCTGGTTCTTGCCGGCGCGGCGCTGTTCGCCGTCGTGGTTCTACTGCGCCTGCTGCGGCCCGCGGCTCCGCCGCTGCCGGCGACGGCGATCGCCGGCGCACCCACGACGGCCGGCGGCAGCGGCAGCGGCGGCGGCACCAGCTCGAGCACGAGCACGGCGATGCCCGCGAGCGCACGGACCGGGCCGGCCACGGTGCCGTCCCTCGCCGCAGACCCAATCGCCGTCCTCGACGCCAAGCTCACCTCCGGCGACCTCGACGCCGCCGCGGAGATCCTGAAGCGTGCGGCGCTGCGCACGCCGTCCGACTGGGAGCTGCGCGCGCGCAGCCTGGCGCTGGCGCTCTTCACCGACCGTCCGCGCGCCTACGAGGAGGCGAAAGCGTTCGACGCCGTCCCCGCGCTGTCGCCGCGCGCGCTCTGTGTGGTCGCGGCCGTGCGGGCCTTCGAAGCCGGGCGCCCGCTGGACGCCCTCCCCGCCGTCGAGGCGGAGCTCCGCGGTGCACCCGGCGACCTGACGCTCGGCTTCCTGCGCGCGCGGCTGCTGCGCGCGGGAGACCGCTTCGACGACGCGCAAGCCGCCTACCTGGCGCTGCTGGCGCGCTGGCCGGCGTTCGCGCCCGCGGTGAACGACGTGCTGGAGCGACTGCTCATCGAGGACCGCGTCGCCGAGGCGCGCGCCATGGTGGAGCGCTACATCGCCGCCGAGCACGACGACCGCTACGCCGACCTGCTCG
>DASYRF010000479.1:0-24820 GCA_036004705.1 Myxococcota bacterium | reverse complement strand
GCCGGCGGGCGCGGGCGCCATGGGCCCGATCCTGGAGCGCGTGCGCGGGCGGTTCGAGGCTTTCAAGGCGGCCACGGGGATCGACCCCGTCAAGGACGTGGACACGCTGGTGACGGGCTATGCGTTGGGCGGCGGCGCCGGGGCGCCCGGGGCCAGTTATGTGATGGTGGCGAAGGGGCGCGGCTTCGACGCGGAGAAGCTGCTGGCCTGGGCGCAAGGCGTCTACGGCGCCGGGCTGGTCCGCACCGACGTGCGCGGCGTGGGGACCTGGAAGCTGAACGCCACGTCCACGGCCGCGGTGATCGACGCGAGCACCGTGGTGGTGGGGACGGAGGACTGGGTGAAGAAGGCCATCGACCTCGCCAAGGACGGCGGGGCGTCGGCCGCGGACGCCGAGGCGCTGCAGGCGGTGGTGAAGCGCTGCGACGGCACGGCGGCGGCGTGCGTGGCGTCGCTGGTGACGCCCGAGCAGGCGGCCATGGCGAAGCGGCTGCCGGTGGCGGGCCTCGACGCGGCGCGCAGCTTCACGCTGAGCCTGGTGCTCGATCCGGCGGTGAAGCTGGCCATCAACCTCGAGCTGCCCTCGCCCGCGGAGTCGGGGGCGGTGCGCGAGGCGCTGGCGAAGCTCATCGAGGACAACCGCGCGTTCGTCGGCGCGATGATCCCGGTGGTGGGGGACCTGCTCGATGCGGTCGTGCTGGAGCCGCAGTCGGAGAAGCTGCTGGTCAGCCTCACGCTGACGGACACTTTGCAGAAGGACTTGCGCGCGTTCCTGGCGGAGGGCGCGGCGGCCGGCATGTTCGGCGGCGCCGCGGGCGCGGGCGGGGTCGGCGGCGTACCGCCGCCGTCGCCGTCGTCGCCGCCGCCGGGGATGCTGGACGCGCCGCCCGCGACGGGCGCACCCGCGTCGCCCGCCAGCGCCGCGCCACTGCCCGCGAGCGCCGCCCCGAGCCTCGTGCCGGCGACGGGCGCCGCCGCCGCGCCGGCCAGCGCCGCTCCCTGAGCGCGCGTTCGTCGCTCGCGCCGCATCACCACGCGCGCGTCCTCCGCAAGCCTCCCGCGCGCTCCACGCCGCGCGTTCCCCGCGCCGCCTGCGTCCCGTCCGTCCGGTCGATCGCCACGTCCGTGGGACACTTCTCCGGCGCGGCGCCGCGACGAGCTCCGGCACTGCGGGACCGCCGACCTCGCTCGGCGTCGCGCGTCACGATCCGGCGTGAGCCGCATGCTATGCTCGGGCATGGTCGAAGGCGACGACGGCTCGGGTGACCATCTCGCACGTGCCGAGCTGCCGCGCGCGGGCCTGCAAGTCACCGCGGCGGTCACGACCAACGTCTGCGACGAGGCGCGCCGGCGTCACAACTGCGCGTCCACGGCCACCGAGGTGCTGAGCGAGGCCATCACGGCGACCGTGCTCTTGTCGGCGGCGCTGGAGGATCTCGATCGCCTGACGCTGCAGTGGGTGGGCAGCGGGCCGATGGGCGGCGTGATCGTCGACGCCGCGGCCGACGGTACGGTGCGCGGCTACGTGCAGAACTCCGCCGTGCGCCTGTGGGGGTCAGGCGGGCGCGTCGCCGCGCTCGGCGCCGGCGGCGTGCTGAACGCCGTTCGCGAGCGCGAAGGCCGCCGCACGAACGGCTCGGTCGAGCGCGCCGGCGGCACCATCGCCGACGACGTCATCCATTACCTGTCGCAGTCGGAGAAGCGGCCGAGCGCGCTGGTGCTCGACGTGCGGCTCGACCGCCAGGGGAGCGTGCTGGCCGCCGCCGGGCTGCTGGTCGAGCCGGCGCGCCGCCCGCCGCGCGATCTGGGCGGCGACGACGGCGCCGAGCTGGCCGTGGCCGCGGGCCGCGCCGTGCTCGACAGCGTGGGCGGGCCGCGCCTGCTGGCGCGCTGGGGCGGCGGCCCGCTGCGCGCGGCGGACCTGGCCGCGCAGGCGCTTGCGCCGCTGGCCGCGCAGATGCACGCGCTCCACCAGCGCACGCTCAGCTTCGGCTGCCGCTGCAGCCGGGAGAAGGTGGAGCGCATGCTGGCGGCGCTGGGCACCCAGGAGCTCGCCGAGATGATCGAGAAGGACGGCAAGGGCGAGGTCGTGTGCGAGTTCTGCGCGCGTCGCTACGACTTCACGCGCGAGGAGCTTCTCGTCATCATCCGCACCCTCGTGACCGGACGCGCGAACTGAGTCGGGGCACGCCGAAGGCGTCGCCTCGACTTAGGGATCGATTTCATCCTCGTTGGCGGGGCACGCCGAAGGCGTCGCCTCGACTTAGGGATCGACCTCATCCTCTGTGCCGCTTCGTTTCTTGACGCTCTCCGAGGCGCTTCGTGCCTACTTCGCCGGGGCAGGCGTACCGCCCGCCATGATCTGTCCTGCGCCTCCGGTCAGCAGGAAGTAGTAGGCGACCGCGGGCAAGACGTTCTTGAGGACCCCCAAGTCGACGGTCCCAAAGGTGAGGCTCCACACGGGGAGGCTCGCCAGCGCCCAGACGAGGAAGAGCACGGCGATGACGCCGGTGCCGGCGCGCGTCGAAGCGGGGGCGAACACCGCCAGCGAGGCGAGCGCGAGCACCGCCGGCAAGATCATCACTGCAGAAAGGATCGGCGCGACGGAGAAGCCCTCGACGATCCCCAGCAGCGGAATGTCCCCGCCTAACGGGATGAGCAGGCTCGCCAGGATCAGCACGGCGCCAAGGGCCGCGACGATGCGAGCCGCCATCGAGGCCGTGTTCATCGCTCGCGCGAACAGGCCCAGCGGCGCCAGCAGCAGGCCCCCGAGGAGCAGGTAGCCGCCCGCGGCGGCCGGCACCACCAGGAAGAGCCGGTCCTCGCCGCCGGACAGCGCGTGCGCCACCGTCATCCCTACGCCCGCGGCGCCGAAGACCGCCAGCACCAGGCCCCGCCCGACCGGCGGCATCTTCACGAACCCGACGACGAGCGCCACGAGCCCGGCCAGCGGCGCAAGGAAGGGGACGAGCGCCCAGAAGTCCACGCCCTCCGCCAGCGCGTCCCAGGTGAAGACGAGCCCGTCGCCGGCCGACAGCGGCATCACGAACGCGCCGACGAGGAGGAGCCCGAAGACGATGGCGCCCAGGCGCACGCCGCCGCCCGTCGACGTCGGTTGCTTCGAGTCTTCCTTCGTTCCGACCGCCCTCGGCTGAGCCGGCGAAGCGGCGGCCTTTTCCGCAGTGGCCCGCGCGTCCGCGACGGCGGCCTCGCCGTGCAGGATGGCTCCCTCGTCCCCCGCCTCGCCGCCCGCCTTCTTGGCGTCGGCGCCGGCCCCGCCCTTGAGGCGGTCGTCCAGGTCGCCGAGCTTGATGTTGTCCTTCGTCGCCGACTGGCTGTCGCTCGGCTCCACGCCGTCGGCGCCGGCGCCGCCGGGCGCGCCCACGATGTTCGCCGCGCGCTCCGCCGCCTTGGCCCGCTCCTCGGCGCCCCCGTCGATGGTCGTGGGCAGGTCCTCGGGCACGCCCGGGCCTCCGCCCGCCGCGCCGCCGCCGATTTCGATCTTCGACGACGGGTCGCCCGACCTGGCGACGGGGGCCGACATCGCCACCGTCTTCTTCACGGGACCTGCGCCCGGCGCCGCCGCGCCGCCCATGATGGGCGCGGCTGCTCCGCCCAGCACCGGCGACGGGATGCCGCCGATGATGGTCTTCTTCAGGCTGTCGGCGGGCTCGGCCGCGTCCAGCGCGTAGGCCGACGAGCCGCTGGAGCTGCGCGCCGACGAGAGGTGCGCTTCCACGTCCGACGCCGTCAGCCCCAGTAGCGTCGGCTTGTGCTCGCCCGGCACCTCCTGGCTCACCACGACCGGCGCCGCCGTCCCCGCCGCCGACCCGCGCGTCACCGGCGTGAAGCCCTGCGGCGCGCCGCTGGCGGATCCCGGCCCGGCGGCCGGCGCGGGCGCCCCCCCCGGCACGAACGGTCCGGGTTTGCCCGCCGCGGCGCCCCCGGCCGTGACCCCGGCCCCCGCCCCCGCCCCGCTGCCCGCGCTGGCGCTCGGCGCGGCGCTGCTCGACGGACCTGCCGCGAGGCCTACGCCCCCGCCTGCCCCCGCCTTCGCCGCCGGCGCCCCGGCTCCCGCGCCCGATGCCGGCGAGGACGGCGTCGAAGGCGCCGCCGCCGCCGACTTGGCTGGCGTGCCCGTCGCCGCGGGCAGGCTGCCCGGCACGGGCGTCGGCAGGCGCATCGCCGGCATTCCCATCACCGTCTTCATCACTTCCGGGTTGGCCGCCTTGGCCGGCTGAGTGGCCCCGCAGAACACGCAGTGCACGGCCGTGACCGGGATCAGCTGAGTGCACTTGACACAGTTCTTCTGATGCGGCGTGGCCACTTTGGATCCTTTCCCCGAAACTTGCGGATTCTACATCGGCGGGGCGGGGGCGCAACCCTTGAACGGCGGCGCGCGCGGCGGTAAAGGTTGGGCGTGGCGCGCACGCTCGCGGACTACAAGAAGGAGGCGGACGCGCTCCTGCAGGCGGGGGAGTGGCTCGGCGCGCTCGTCCATTACCGCCGTGTCATCAGCTGGGAGCCGGCCGACTTCGACGCGCGCATGAAGGTCGGACACATCCTCTCGCGCCTCGGCGAGAAGGAGAACGCAAAGACCGTTTACTATGCGGTAGGCCTGCACTGCATGAAGGCGGGGATGCCGCTGCGCACGCTGGTGGCGGTGCGCCGCCTCGCCGAGCTGGACCCGGGCCGCACCGAGCTGCTGGAGGCGCTGGCGTCCGGCTACTGCCTGTCGTCGGAGCGCGTGCGGCGCGGCGTGGCGGCGCGCGTGCCACCGCCGGAGCTGAGCTCGCGCCTGCTTCCCGCCGAGCCGAACGAGGAGCTGGGAAGCGCCGAGCTCATCCGCAGCGCGGCGGAGCGCGCCGCCAACACCGAGGCCTTCACCGAGTTCCCTGCGCTGCTGCCGGAGATTCCGCTGCTCTCCGACCTGTCGGACGACGCGTTCGTGCGCGTGGCCAACACGATGAAGCCGCGCTTCTTCAAGCACGGCGACATGGTCGTGCGCGAGGGCGAGAAGGGCGAGTCGTTCTTCCTCGTCGCCGACGGCATGGTGCGCGTGTTCCGGCGCGACAGCTTCGGCGCCGAGGTGGACATCGCCCGCTTCGGCGCCGGGAGCGTCTTCGGGGAGATGGCGCTCGTCTCCAACACGCCGCGCACCGCCTCGGTGCAGGTGTTCTACGAGGCGTCGCTGCTGGAAGTGAACCGCGACAGCCTGCGCGCCGCCGCCGAGGAGCTGGGGTCGGTCGCCAACGGCCTGGAGCAGTTCACGCGCGAGCGGCTGCTGAAGAACCTGCTGGCCACCTCGCCGATGTTCAAGCCCTTCAACAAGAAGCAGCGGCTGGAGCTCATCCGCCGCTTCAGCGGGCACGACGTCGCGCCCGGCACGGTGATCATCCGCGAAGGGGAGCAGGGGCGCGGGCTCTTCCTGCTTTTGAGCGGCGAGTGCGACGTCATGAAGGCCGACGGCGCCGACCAGGTGCTGCTGGCGACGTTGCACCCTGGCGATCCGTTCGGCGAGATCTCGCTGCTGCGCAGCCAGCCCACCAGCGCCACCGTCAGCGCGGCGATGGCGTCCACCGTGCTCTTCCTGCCGCGCGAGCTGTTTCAGCAGCTCGTGCAGGCGGTGCCGGACGTGAAGACGTACTTCGAGTCCCTCGTCGAAGAGCGCGAGATGGACACGCAGATCGCGCTGGAGACGCCCGACGAGGTGATAGAGGTCGACGACGAAGACAAGGAAGACCAGGTCCTCATCTGAGCATGCGCCGCCACCCTCGCCCCTCCGGCGGCGGCGCCGCGGCCGCCGCGCCCGCCGCCCGGGCCGGGCTCACCGCGCCCGCCGGGCCCGCCGCGCCCGCCGGGCCCGCCGCGCTCGCCGCGCCCGCCGCCGTCGCGCTCGCCGTGCTGTTCTGCGCCGCCGCCGGCTGCGGGGGGCCCGAGGGCGCCTATCGCCGCGCCATCGCCAAGGACTCCACCGCCGAGTACCGCGCCTTCCTGTTCAAGTACGGCACCAGCGAGCTCGCGCCGGAGATCTCGGCGCGTCTCGAAGACCGAATGTTTCGCGACCTGCGCGAGGCGCGCACGGCGTCGCTCTATGCTCCCAAGCCGGTGGTGTCGATGGCCGACGCGTACCTGGCGGAGTGGCCGGACGGAAAGCGCGTGGCGCTGGTGAAGAAGGTCCGCGACGAGGTGGCGGGCGAGATTCACCTCTTGCAACTGTGCCCGGTGCCGCTGCTCGACGACTTCGAGGGCGGCGCCGAGCGCGTGGGCGATCTGCCTTCCACCAGCGTGCTGGATCTCGTGCCGGGCGACCTGCGCTACGCGTCGGTGGCGGCCGGCGTCAAGGCGCCGGGCGAGGAGATCGTCGACGCCGACGTGGCGATCGACACCATGCCCACGCTCCCGCCGGTGGACTTCTTCGTGGCGCAGGTGAAGAACGCGCGCGTCGTGGTCGTCGGCTTCGCCGTGCCGCGCGTGGCCGCCACCGGGAGCTGGCGTGTCAGCGGCAAGGTGCGGCTGGTGACCGCGGCCGCGGCGGCCGCCGCCGAGGCCCGCAAGGCCGCCGGCGACGTCGTCCCGCCCGACACGCACGACGTGCTCTTCGCGCTCGAGGTGCGGGTAGGGCTGCCGCCGCCGCCGCCCGACGCGCGCGACGCGGAGACCTTCGCCGCCGCCTGGGACCTCTACCAGCGCAAGGCGGCCGAGCGCGAGAACGAGCGCGACAAGAACGGCTACTGCCGTAGCAGCAAGACGGAGCTGAAGGCGAAGTGCCGCGAGCTCACCGCCGAGGCCGGCGTGCTGCGGCGCGCGGCGGCGCGTGCCGTCGGGGAGCTGGCGGCGCTGCGCGGCGGCCCTGACGACCGGGCCGCGCTCGTGGCCGACGCTTTCTTCAAGAGCCATCCCGCCGCGGCCGATGCGCTGCCGGACGGCGGCGGCGCCGCCGGCGACGGCGGCAAGCCCTGACGGATTGTCCCTCACCACGGAGGATCATGTCCGACCCTGCCATCCATCAAGCGCTGTCGCGGCTGCTGGGCCCCAAGGGGTCCGAGGTGGGCGAGCGTCTCATCCGCGCCCTCGCCTGGCTCGCCTGGGCGGACGGCGAGCTTCAGCCCGGCGAGGCCGAGACGCTGGAGCGGTTGTGCGACGCGTTCGAGTTCGACGACGAGCGGCGCGTGCGCGTGAAGGCGGAGATCGCCCACCCGGCGCCGCTCGGCGCGATCCTCTCGGAGATCACCGACGACGCGGAGAAGCGGCTGCTGCTGGGGCTGGCGCAGTTCCTCACCGCGGTCGACGCGCGCCAGACGCACGAGGAGGTCGTCGCCATCGCCAACCTCGCCGGCGGGCTGGGCGTCCCGGGCAAGGAGGCGCAAGCCGTGCTCAAGGCCGCCGACGCGCTCGCCCGCGAAGTGGCCGCCGGCGTGACCGGCACCGCCGACGCGCTGGCCAAAATCATCGAGAGCTGACGGCGCCCCGCTGCGCTAGCCGATCGCGCCGCTGAGGTACTCGTCCACGTTGACGAAAAAGTCGACGATGATCTGGTCGGCGCGGCGCAGGCGCCGCGACAGCTCGCGCGCGATGTTCATGACCAGGAAGGCGTAGCCCTCCGTGTCGTACTTGTAGAGCGCGTAGAGGTCGGCGATCGACACCGACAGCAGCGTCGCCGGCTCCAGCGTGCGCACCGTGGCGGAGCGCGGCAGCACGTCGATGAGCGCCATCTCCCCGAAGCAGTCGCCCTTCTTGAGAATGGCGAGCGTCCGCTCCAGCGTGCCGCGCGAGGAGCGCTTCACCACCTTCACCTGGCCGCTCACGAGCACGTACATGTCGCGCGCCGCCTCACCCTCGCTGAACACGACCGCCTCGGCGGCGAGCGTGCGCTCCTTCATCAGCTCCACCAGCTTGTCGAGCGGCCGCTCCGCCAGCCCCGCGAAGACGGGGATCTCCTTGAGGAACTGCCTGATCTGCGGCGTGTCCACTGGCGCTCTCCTTGGCGGGGCGCGCGCCCGCCCGCAGGCTGCACGAGGGACCGACTCTATCGGCGCAGCGTGGTCGGATCAAGACGCACCGTCCTACCCGCGCCCCCAGGCGACGCGGGACGCGCCGCGGCTGCGGCCGTCCTCCGACCGAGTCCCCTAGAAGGCATCCGTCGCGTCGCTCGGCGCTCTGCGGCCTCTGATGATCAGGAGCCAACCGGCGTATCGTGACGGACGTCACGAACCCGGGGTACGGTTCGTCCTACTTGGTGGAGCGCCCAACTGCGAGGAGAGTCGACATGCGTCGTGACGGGAAGATCGTGGCGGTCAGTGTGCTGTGCGTGGCGGGATTGGCGGCCCTGGGGGCGGCACCGGCGGCGGCACCTGGCTCTGCGGCAGCGCCCACGGCCGGAACACCGTGTGCCAAGGTCGTGCTGCCAGGCGGCACGCGGGTTCCGGATCAGCCCGGATGCGTCGTCGCGGACGCGCGCTATACGGCCGAGCTCTCCGTCGTCACCTGGAAGCTGCCGGAGCCGGGCTCGACGAGTGGAGCCGAGTTCGAGAAATGGCTCGCCGATCCCAAAGGGGCCATGCACGGCGGGATCGTCGCCGAAGAGCACGACGGGCCGAAGACCACTCCGCTGGTGGTCGGACTGGGCGGAGAGGTGCGGATCCTCCAGATCGGCGACGTCACCGGGGACGGAAGGGAGGACGTGGTCGTGTACGACGGAAGCGACGCGTCGTCCCCCATGGCGGCGCACATCTTCGGGCGCCGGACGGACGGATTCGGCGATCTGGGCAACTATCCAGGGTACGGCTATGTCTGGAAGCCGGGCGGGTTCACGGTGCACGTGAAGCGCGTCTTCGCCCACGACACATTTGGCCCCGACGACACGTTCACCTTCGCCGGGAATCGGTTCGTCCGGACCGCACCCGGCGGCGCCCTGAAACGCGTGACGGGCTTGAAGGCCACCGCCACCAAGTCGAGCCCCAAGCACCCCGCTTCCTTTGCGATCGACGGGAGGCTGGAGACGACGTGGGCGGGGCCGTTCAAGGGCGAAGGGAAGGGGGAGACGCTCACGATCACCATGCCCGGCGCGATCGAGCTCGGGCGGCTGAGCTTCGCCACCGGATGGGACTGGATCGATCCGACCGGGAAGGATCGGTTCTGGGACAGCGGGCACGTGATGATCGCCGACGCCGATCTGGGCGACGGGTCGGTGAAGAAGCTGGACGTGGATCCCGGCGAGCGCTGGATCGACTACATCCCGAGCGAGAGCCACACGACGAACAAGATCACCATCAAGATCGGCGTGCAGTACGCTTGGGGGAAGACCGGGCCAGGCTCCTACGTCAACGAGCTGGAGGTCTGGGAGCGGGCGAAGTAGCGCACAGCCGCCGCGGCACCTTGCGGGTGCCGTCGGATGCGCTCGTCCTCCGTGAAGCTGGGCGGCAAACGGTCGGCGCGACGACCCTGGTTCCCAAGTGAGCGGGAGGCACCGTCATGAACCTGAGCGGCACGGCGGTGATGCTGGTGGAGTTCTACGGGAGCCTGCTGTCGTTTGGGCTGATCGCGGCGATCTACGTCGTGCCGGCGATGCGGCGGCTCGACTTCCGGGAAGTCGTCACGCCGATCCTGCTGATGCACAGCTTCCGGCACGTCGGGCTGATCTACCTGCTGTTTCAGGTCGTGCCGGAGGTGCCGCCGCCGTCGTTCGCGGTGCCGACCGCGTGGGGCGATGCGCTGACGGCAGGACTGGCGCTCGTCGCGCTCGTGGCCGTGCGCCGGCGGTGGACGGGCGCGACCGCGGCGGTGTGGCTGTTCAACGTCGTCGGCAGTCTGGATCTCGCCGTGGCGACCTACGCGTCGACGAAGGTGGACCTCATGAAGTACCGCATCGGGCCGGCGTACTTCCTTCCGGCGATCGTGGTACCCGCCCTGTTGGTGACACACGCGCTCGTCTTCTGGCTCCTGATCAAGCGGCCCGGGCCGCGCGTTCGCGCGGCGCTGAGCGACGAGACGAATCAACCAGCGAAGCCTCGTGCGTAGATGTGTGTGACCGGGACACTTAGGACCGGCCTCCAAGGGAGAGGTTGCCATTCCGAAGACGTGCCAATAGCATCACGCGAATGGACTGGACGCGCGGAGAGACCTGGGTGAAGGCGGAGAAGGCGCCGCAGGGAAGCCTCACCTGGCTGATGGGGATGAAGTTCGGCGGGGCCAACTGCGTGGCCTGCGGCGACAAGCCGGCCGCCAACTGGAAGCGGCGTCACGGCGCCGGGGGCGTGGACGGCGAGGTGGTCTACGAGGTGCCGGTCTGCGAGCGCCACAACGCCAAGCTCAAGCGCATGAAGAAGTGGACCATCATCTGGGCGGTCGCCTTCTTCGTCTGGGCGACGGCGTCGCTGCTGATCCTGCTGCTGGTGGACCCGCAGCCGAAGACGAGCCCCTGGGCGATGAGCGAGGTGCTGCCGGCGGCGATCCCGGCGGCCATCTTCCTGGTCGCGCTCATCATCGTGGCGACGGGCGAAGGGCGCCACACGGGCATCAAGGTGATGCACGTCGACCCGGCGCAGCCGGCCGTGTTCGTGGCCTTCACCGACGCGCCGCGCTCGTACCACGCCTGGAAAGAAAGCTACCCGGAGCAGGCGGAGCAGTTCGAGCAGATGCAGGACCCGAACTGGCACCCGCCCCCGCCGCCGGGCGGCCTGCCCGAAGGCGGCTGGCCGGGGATGTGATTCGGGCGCGCGCGCGGCCGTGCCGGCCCCGACGCGGTAATCGGGGCCGTCGCGCGGCGAGATCGTACGCTGTACGAGCCGGTGCGGTGCCGGAGGTATGACCTCGAGGGTGCGCGCGGCCATGCAGGCCGCGACGCGGAAATTGCGGTCGTCGCGCGGCTAGATGGTGCGGTGGATGCGCCGGCGCGGGGCCGGGTGTGAGGCGCGCGCTACTTCTTGCGCTGGATGAGCCAGGCGAGGCCGAGCGCGATGGCGGCGTTGGCGAGGAGCCACACGCCGTCGCCGATGGCGCCGCCGGGGATGAACGTCACGTCGGCGGGACGCCCGACGGCCGCCATCATCAGATGGGCGGCGATGCCGATCGACAGGCCGGCGATGGGAGCGCGCAGCGACTGCACGCCGCCGCCGAGACCCACCAGCAAGAGCGGCAACAGCGCGCTGTAGAAGAGCGGGTTCGCGTGCGAGCCGGCGCCGAAGACGAGGAGGTCCCAGGCCGGGAGGCCCTGACCCAAGAGCGTGGCCGACACGCCGGGAAGGTGCACGCCGAAGAGCGGCAGCGTGAAGGCCACGCCGCTGGCGCCGACCGCCAGCGCCGTCCAGAACCAGGCGTTCGGCTTGGTGTCGGCCAGGTGCTTGCGGCGCAGCGCGGTCGTCATCGCCAGCCCGAGCAGCAGGGCCAGGCCGAGCTTCCAGGCGCCGCCGGCGCGCGCGCCGGTCGCGGCCGCGGCGCGCGTCGCGGCCGATGCGTCCACGATGCCGTGGCCGTAGTGGTCGTCCCAGCCCTTCTCGCCCTTGTCGCGCGCCGTGTCGAACAGCACGCTCGCCGCGGCGTCGGGGTCGGTGACGCCGAGCGACATCACCGCGGCCGCCACGCCGGCGACGTGCGGGCTCGCCATCGACGTGCCCATGAACAACAGGTAGTCGTCGCGGTCCGGATGGCCGGCGATGATGGTGTTCTGCAGCACGCCGTCGGGCTTGCCGTCGCCGTTCTGGTCGAGCTGCGTGTTGCCGCCGGGGGCGGCGATGTCGATGTCCTTGCCCCAGTTCGAGTAGAACGTGATCTTCTCGTCGAACTGCGTCGCCGACACGGCCAGCGCGTGCTCGTAGGCGGCGGGATAGCCGACCTTGCCGCGCCCGTCGTTGCCGGCGGCGCAGACCACCAGCACGCCCTTCTTCCAGGCGTAGGCGACGGCGTCGCGCATCACCTTCGACGGGTAGGGCCCGCCGAGCGACATGTTGATGACCTTGGCGCCGTGATCGGCGGCGAAGCGGATGGCGTCGGCGATGTCGGCGGTGTTGCCCATGCCCGAGGCGTTCAGCACCTTGAGCGGCATGATCTTGGCGCCGAACGCGATGCCGGCCACGCCGAGCGCGTTGTTCGTGGCCTGGGCGATCGTGCCGGTGACGTGCGTGCCGTGGCCGTGGTCGTCGTTGGCGTGCTCGTCGTCGCCGACGAAGTCGTAGCCGGGGACGAGCTCCACGCCCGCCAGATCGGGCACGCGCTTGAACCCTTCGAAGTCCTCGTAGGCGACGCCGGTGTCGATGACGGCGACGATGACGCCGGTGCCGACGGCGAGCGGCCAGGCGTTGCGCATGCCGATCTGATCGAGGTGCCACTGGAACTTGAAGAGCGGGTCGTTGGGGAAGCCTTCGGCGGGCGCGGCACCGGGCGCGGCGGCGGCGGCGTGGGCCTCGTCCTCGGTGGCGAAGGCGTGCTCGACGGGGAAGGGCGGCAGCCCGTAGAGGTGGTCCATCTCGACGGACTCGACGCGCGGGTCGGCGGCGAGACGCGCCGCGGCGGCCGCTTCGGCGAGCGGGTCGGTGAAGTGCGCGCGCATCACCATCGCGCCGCCCGACCAGATGGAGTTGGCCGCGAGGTCGACGCCGTCGTCCTTCTCCAGCGCGGCGATCTCCTCGTCGGTGTCCACGTCGTCGCGCAGGTCGACGATGAGCTCGCCTGCCACGACGTCGTCTGCAGCGGCGGCGGGCGCGGCCACCGAAGGAGCGGACGCGGCGACGGGCGTGGGGACGGGCGCCCCGGCGGCGGCCGCTTCGGGCCCTTCCGCGCCGTCGCCGGCGCGGGCCGGCACTCCGCCGCCTGCGCCCACCGCCACCGCCAGGCCCACCGCTGCCGACGCCAGAACGAGCCTTGCCTTCATCGCGGACACCTCCAGGCACTCAATGTGTACCCTGCGGGGCTCCAGCGCAACCCGCGCACGGCACAACTTCACGGAACTTCACGGTTGTGCGGCGCAACGGACGATTGACAGGGCGGGGGCCGCCGCTATAGTGGGCGCCCTCCGGAGGCCCGGAAGCCAGGTAACACGTCACGTCACGGCCCGCCGCGGGCCGCCAACGCAGGAGCGCGCGCGATGTCCAGCTTCGTATTCTCGTCGGAGTCCGTCACGGAAGGCCATCCTGACAAGGTCGCCGACCTCATCTCCGACAGCATCCTCGACGCCATCATGACCGACGACCCGTCCTGCCGCGTGGCGTGCGAGACGCTGGTCGGCACCGGCTACGCGATCATCGGCGGGCAGATCACCACGAAGACCTACGCGGACATCCCCCGCATCGTGCGCGACACGATCCTGGGCATCGGCTACGACCGCGACGCGTACGGCTTCGACGGCAACACCTGCTCGGTGTTCACGAGCATCGACAAGCAGTCGCCGGACATCGCCATGGGGGTCGACCGCGCCGACGCCGAGAGCCAGGGCGCGGGTGATCAGGGGCTGATGTTCGGGTACGCGTGCGACGAGACGGACGAGATGATGCCGATGCCCATCGTGCTGGCGCACAAGCTGTCGCGGCGGCTGGCCGACCTGCGCAAGTCGAAGCGCCTGCCGTGGCTGCGGCCCGACGGCAAGACGCAGGTGTCGGTGCGCTACGAGAACGGCAAGCCGGTGCGTTGCGAGGCCGTGGTGGTGTCGACGCAGCACGACCCCGACGTGGAGTACGCCAAGATCAAGGAGGCGGTCGTCGAGGAGGTCATCCGCCCGACGGTGCCGGGCGCGCTGGTGCACCCGGGGACGCAGTACTTCGTCAACCCGACGGGGCGGTTCGTCATCGGCGGGCCCTCGGGCGACACGGGGCTGACGGGCCGGAAGATCATCGTGGACACGTACGGCGGGTGGGCGCGGCACGGCGGCGGGGCGTTCAGCGGCAAGGATCCTTCGAAGGTCGACCGCTCGGCGAGCTATTTCGGGCGGTACATGGCGAAGAACGTCGTGGCAGCGGGGCTGGCGGCGCGCTGCGAAGTGCAGGTGGCGTACGCCATCGGCGTGGCGGAGCCCGTGTCGGTGTCGGTGGACACGCGCGGCACGGCGAAAGTGCCGGAGGAGAGCATCGCGCGCGCGCTGCGCGAGGTGTTCGACATGCGGCCGTTCGCGATGATCAAGCGGCTGGACCTCTTGCGGCCTATCTATCGCAAGACGACCAACTATGGGCATTTCGGGCGCAGCGAGCCGGAGTTCACGTGGGAGAAGACGGACCGCGTGACCGAGCTGAAGCGCGCCGCCGCCTGACGCGGGCGGCGGGCCGCTCGCGCCGCGCGCCGCGCTGGCTGTGCTGCTCGTGCTGCCCGTGCTGCCCGTGCTCGGACGATATCTGACCAGGGAAGCGGCGCGGCCGCTGCCGGCGGTGCTCGGCCTATTGCTGTTCGGGCTGGGGTTGTTGCAGGCGGAACGGCTGGGGCCGCTGGTGATGTCCGCTGGGGCGGACCCGGCGTCGCTGGTGCGGCTGGGCGCGGCGGTGGTGCCGCTGCTGGCGGTGGCGGCGCTGCCGGGCGCGGTGCTGGCGTCGCTGCTGGCGGGGCTGGGGCGGGTGCGCGACGACGGCGAGCTGGAGGCGATGCG
Organism: Myxococcota bacterium; assembly: GCA_036004705.1. Lineage (GTDB taxonomy): Bacteria > Myxococcota_A > Polyangia > DASYRF01 > DASYRF01 > DASYRF01. Next base: position 10,254 of record DASYRF010000479.1, on the reverse strand, counting down.
CGCGTTGGGGCGCGGGCCGGCCGGGGCGGCGGCGGCGGCGATGTGCGTGGGCGCGGCGGCGGCGGCGGCGGCGCTGGCGACGGGGCTGTGGGCGGAGCCGTGGTGTCGCGGCGAGCTGAAGCGCGCCGCGGGGGCGCTGGCGCGGGCGGCGGCGGAGCGCGCGCTGCGTGCGGGCGAGGTCGTGGAGGTGGCGCCGGGCGTGACGCTGGTGGCGCGGGCGGTGGCGGAGGCATCGGGCTCGGGGCCGGCGGTAGATCCGCGGCGGGGCGCTGCGGCGGGCTCGGGCGCGGCGGCCGAAGCCGGTCGGGGTACGCTGCTCGAAGGCGTCGTGCTGCATGACGGGCGCGACGGGGCGGATCGTTGGATGATGGCGGCGCGGGTCAAGGCGCGGGTCGAGGGCGACGCGCTGGCGCTGGAGCTGAGCGACGGGGAGGTGCACGAGGCCGAGGCGGACGGCGCGCTGGCGCGCTTGTCGTTCGCCGGCTACCGGACGTCGATCGATCTGGGGGGCACGCTCGGGGGGCGAACGCACTGGCTGCGGGACTTCGAGGCGCTGGGGCCGGGTGCGCTGCTGGGCGAGGCGGCGCGTCGAGAGGCGGTGGACGGCGCGGTCGCCGGGGTGCCGGTGCGCTTCTTCTTCTGGCAGAAGCTCGCGGTCGCGGCGGCCTGCCTGCCGTTCGCGGCGCTCGGCGCGTTGCTGGTGCTCGGCGGGGGCGCGCGGCGCGGCGGGAGCGGGGGCGGGGGCGGGGGCGGCGGCGGCGGTGGCGCGGCCGGTGCCGGGGGCCGGCTGCGTGCCTACGCGCTCGGCATCGGCGCGACGGCGCTCTACTACGGCGTAGGTCGCGCCGGCGAGACGCTCGCCTATGCGGGTGCGCTGCCACCCTGGGCGGGCGCGGGCCTGCCGGTGGCGACGGCGGCGCTCGCGGTGGCGGCACTGGCGGCGCGCGGTGCGCTGCGGCGTCGCGGCGCGGCGGGCGGCGCGCGGCAGGCCGTCGCGCGGGTGGGCGCGTGACGGGCGTCCGGGACGTGCTCGGCGATGGCGCACCGGCGCGCACACGCGCGCGGGTGGGCGCGTGATGGGCGTCCGGGACGTGCTCGGCGATGGCGCACCGGCGCGCACACGCGCGCGGGTGGGCGCGTGACCGCGTTCCGCTACGTGCTGGGCGTATTCCTGCGGCGCGCCGCGCTTTGCCTGGCGGCGGGGCTGGCGCTCTATGCGGCCGCCGACGCCGTCGAATCGGGCAAGGCGCTGGCGCGGCTGGGCGTGAGCGCGGGCGCGGCCTTCTGGATGAGCGCGCTCATGCTCCCGCGCGCGGCGATGCAGCTGCTTCCCGCGGCTGCGCTCCTCGGGGCGTTCCTCACCGCCGGCGCCTTGCGGCGGCGCGGCGAGGTGGAGGCGCTGCGCGCGCTCGGGCGCGGCCCCTGGATGCTGGCGGCGCCGATCGCCGCCGGCGCCGCGCTGTGCGGAATGCTCGCGCTCGCGCTGTCCGAGACGGCCGTCCCAGCGGCGGTGGCGGCGCTCGACGCTTCGCGCGCGGCCGCCGGCTGGTACGGTCCCGCGCGCGCCACCGACGCCTTCGCGCGCGACGCCGGCGGCGCAGTGTGGCTGGCGCGTGGCGTCTCCGCGGATGGACGCTCCGCCGCCACCGCGACCGGCATGGAGCTCGGCCCCGATGGCGCTCCGGCCTGGCGCACGGACCTGACCTCCCTGCGCTGGGACGGCGCCGTGTGGCGTTACGCGGCGGGCGCGCGCCGCGCGCTCGGCCCGATCGCCGCCAGGCCGACGGGCGCGGGGCCGGCTGCCGTTACGGACGCGGCGGACGGACGCGCCCCTGACGACGGCGACCGCGGCGGCGGCGACGCCGCTGGAGGCGCGGCGCTGCTTCACGCCGGAACGATCGCGCTCGTGCCGCCGGAGGCGCTGTTGCCGGCGCCGCGCGAGGCCGACGCCGTCGAAGCCGTGGCGCTGTGGCGGCGCACCGCTCTCCTCGCGGCGCAGGGGCGGCGCGCGCCGCGGCTGGAGGTGGATCTGTGGGGGCGTCTTGCGCTCCTGCCGCTGGCCTTGGCGGGCGCGCTCGCCGCCGTGCCGTTCGCGTTCGGCGGCGGCGGGCGCCGTGGCGCGGGGCGGCCGGCCGCGCAGGGTGCGGGCGCAGCGCTGGGCGCAGCGCTCGCCGCGGCGCTCTTGCTCTGGCTGCTGGTGTCCACCGGGCGCGCGCTTGGCGCAGCGGGGGCGTTGGCCCCGACCGCCGCCGCCCTGGCGCCACCCCTGGCGGCGCTGGTGGTGATCCTATGGCGCGTAGCTTGCAGTGGACATCGGCCGTGAAGCCTATCTACCATGGGCTTGAATGACATCCGGCGGGGCACCCAAGCCTCCTCAGGACCCGGGCGCGCCGGCTCCGCGTGCCGTTGCGGCGCTGCCGCCGCGACGCGGGCAGGTGCGCGAGCTGCTGATGGGCGCCGGGCCCGCGGCGGCGCCGCCCGCGCCCGCGCCCGCGCCTGCGCCGCCCCGCCAAGCGCCGCTGGACGACGACGACCTCGTCGAAGAGGTCGACCCCGAGCACCTTCAGATCTCGCTCCCGCCGCCGTCGCGCGCGGCTCCGCCGGCCGCGTCGTCGGTAGGCCTCACGATGCGTCCGCCGCTCGCCGGGCCGCCACGTCTCGCGCCGCCCTCTGCCGGCGCGCGCGCTCGCCCGCCGGCGCCGGCGCCCGCGGCGGCCCCACCGCTGCCCACCCGACCGCCGGGGCGCCTGGTCGCCGCCGAGCTGCGTGCCTCGATGCCCGTGCCGGTGGCGCCCGTGGGCGTCGACCCGACGCTGCAGGCGGTGGACGTCGTGCTTCCGTCGTTGGAGCCGAGCTCGACTGTCCTGGTGGACATGGACATGGGCATGGGCATGGACGTGGAGACCGGCGCGGCCGACGCCCCCGACGCACACGCCGGCAACGCGGCGGCGTACGCGCCGGATGCGCACGCGGCCTACGCCGCGGCCGACTCCTCCGAGGCGCGTCGCGTGGACGAGCTGCTCGCGGCGCGCGCGTCGCTGAATTCCGGGCGTGCGCAGGGCGGCCGTGGCTGGGCCTTGACGGCCCTTCTGGTGCTGGTGCTCACGTCGACCGTCGCGGCGGGGGTCTGGTGGTGGCTGTCGGCGCGCGCATCCGCTTGGCGGCCGCGCCCGACCACCGTGGCGGCAGCGAACGACGCGCCATCGGCGGCCGCGCTCGCGCCGGGTCACGACCTCGGTCCGCGCGCGCCGGCCAGCGCCGGCGCGGCGCCCGCCACGCCTGCGCCGGCGTCTGTGGAGCCGGCCGCTGCCGCTACCGCTACCGCTACCGCTACCGCTGCCGCTGCCGCTACCGCTAGCGCTAGCGCTACCAGTGCCGGCTTCACGCCGGCACCGCCGGAGAGCGGCTCGCCGGCGACGGCAGGGGCGGACAGCGCGGCGCTCGCCGGCGCCGCACCCGTGGTGCTCACCGCCGTAGCGCGCCCTTCGGCGGTAACCGCCTCCGCCGCGCCGGCGGGTGTCGCTCCCCGCGACCGCGCACCGCACAAGACCGCGCGGCCGGCTCCGCGGCCGGTCGCCGCCAAGGTTGCGCTCAAGCCCCCGCCTGCCAGGCCGGAAGGCTCGCCGGCCGCCGCCGGGGGTGTGGATCTGGACGTGGCCGCCGGCAAGCACGCGCTCCTGACCGGCGGCTTCGAGGAGGCCGCCGCGGCCTTCGGGCGCGCGACCAAGGCGGCGCCGGCGCGCGCCGACGCGTGGCGCGGTCTCGGCATCGCCGAAGAGAAGCGCGGCCACCGCGACGCCGCGGTCAAAGCCTACAAGCGGTACCTGTCGTTGAGCCCCGGTGCCGCGGATCATTCCGTCATCGAAGGGCGCGTGGCCGCCCTGGAGCACAAGTGACGCGCGTGCGCGGTGACGTCGCCTCGGCGGCCGGCCGCGGCGCCGCGCGCCTGTGCCTGGCGGCGATGCTGGCGGCGGCGACCGCGCTGGCCGCTACGCCCACCGTCCTCGCCAAGGGCGTGCACAAGGCCAAGAAGCCCAAGCCCCCGGCCGGTACCGCTGCGCCCGCCGGGCCCGGCGTCGGGGAAGCGTCGGTCGACGTGCCGCCTCCGCCCGGCGGCTCCGGGGCTCGCGTCGCGGTGTTCTCGCTCGACGGCTTCGACCTTCCGGCGGCGGTCGAGTCGGCGCCCGTGCGGCTCACCGCGCTGCTCGTCGCGGTCGTCGCCAAACAGGGGCACGGCGTGATCACCCCGGCCCTGGGGCTGAGCGACATGTCGATGGCGCTCGATTGTGCGGCGCTCGACGAGGCCTGCTACGCGCTCATCGCCGGGAGCTTGAAGGCCGAAGGCATCCTGATGGGCGAGATGCGCGCAGAAGGCGGCAAGACGCACGTCAAGGTACGCCTGCACTCGCTGGGGGCCGCCGTGCGCGGCGGCGGGATCGACGAGACGATCACGCTCACGCCCACCAACGTCGCCGCGGAGCTCGAGCGGCTGGCCGCGCTGTTCGAGCGCGCGCTTGCGCCGCCGGCGCCGCCCCCCGAGCCGCCGCGTCCTCCGCCAGCCTCCGTGCCGGTCCTTCCGCCGCCGGATCCAGGCGCCGGCCACGGCCCCGCCAGCGCCGGTGGCGGCGGTGGCAGCGGCGCGGTGAGCGTGCCGGGGCTGGTCGTCGCGGGCGTAGGCGCGGCGCTGCTGGTGGCCGCGCTCCCCGCCGGGCTGAATACCTCCGCGCTCAACCGCCGCTACGCGGACCGCGTGTCCTCCGGCGAGGACGCCACGCTCGACGACCTCGCGCGGCTGCGCGACATCGAGACGAAGGGCGAGCGTTCGGCGCTCGCGACCGTGATACTGCTGGCGGCCGGCGGCGCGATCCTCACCACCGGGGTCGTCATCACGGCCATCTCGCTCGGGCGCCACGGCGGCGCCGAGCCCGCCGCCGGCGGAGGCGCCGGCCCGGCGCGCCTCGCGCTCGACTTGTCCTTGGGGGCGATGCCGTTGCCGGGTGGCGCGGCCGCGGTGGCGCGCCTGCGCTTCGGCGGGCGGGGGCTGCCGTGACGCGCGCCGCCGCCCTCGCCCGCGCACCGGCCACCCCGCGCCTCCGGGCCGCGCTCGCCGCCGCGCTGGCGGTCGCCGCCGTCGCCGCCGTCGCCGCGCTGGGCGCCGGCTGCAACTGCGCTGGCTTCAACCACTCGGTGGACGACGACTACGGCTGCGACCCGGGCAACCCGTCCTGCGCGGCCGGCCGCGTGTGCGTGGCCGATCCCGCCTCGGCGCTGGGCGGCTACTGCGTCGTCGCGGCCACCGACGCGGGCGCCGACTCTGGCGCCGACGCGGGCGCCGACTCCGGCTCCGACGCCGCCGTGGACTCGGGCGCCGACTCCGGATCCGACGCCGGCGCGGACTCCGGTGCCGACGCCGGCGGCTGCCCGGCGGACTGCTCCGCGTTGACGGACCAATGCAACGTGGGGGTCTGCGACGTGCCGTCCGGGACGTGCGTGGCCGTGCCCGCCAGCGAGGGCGCCGGCTGCGACGACGGCCTGTTCTGTACGGCCGGCGAGACGTGTGCCTCGGGCGCGTGCGCCGGAGGCGTGCCCACGAGCTGCAGCGACCTCAACGACTGCACGACAGATGCGTGCGACGAGGTGTCGAACGCCTGCGCCAACACGGCGCTGCCCGACGGCGCGGTGTGCGCCGCCGGCGGCGGTTGCATCGTCGGCGGCACGTGCCAGACCGGCGTCTGCACCGCGAGCGTCCCAGCTCCGCCCGGCACGCCTTGCACCGACGGCGATCCCTGCAGCACGCCAGACGTCTGCGACAACGCGGGTGCTTGCTTGCCGGGCGCGACCGTCGATTGCACGGGTCTCGACGACGTGTGCAACGTCGGCGCGTGCGACCCAGCCTCGGGCCTGTGCCAGGCGTTGCCGTTCACCGACGGCACCGAATGCCGCGCGGGCGCCGGTGTCTGCGACGTGGCCGAGGGATGCAGCGCCGGCGCCTGTCCGGCTGACGCGTTCGCCACGCCCGCCACGACCTGCCGCGCGGCGGCGGGTCCCTGCGACCTGGCGGAGAGCTGCTCGGGGACGGCGGCCACGTGTCCGGCGGACGCCTTCGCGACGGGGACGACGGTGTGCCGCGCGGCGACCGGCGTCTGCGACGTGCCGGAGAGCTGCACCGGGTCGGCGGCCGCCTGCCCCGCGGACGCGCTCGCGCCGCCCGCGACGACGTGCCGTCCGACCGCCGGCGGCTGCGACGTGGCGGAGAGCTGCAGCGGTGTCTCGGCGGCCTGTCCGGCCGACGGATTCGCGCCGCCGGCAACGGCGTGTCGCCCGGCCGCCGGCACGTGCGACCTCGCGGAGTCCTGCACCGGGACGGCGGCGGCGTGTCCGGCGGACGCGTTCGAGCCGGCGACGACGACGTGCCGCGCGACGGCGGGAGCGTGCGACGTGGCCGAGACCTGCACCGGCAGCGCCGCGGCGTGTCCAGCCGACGCGTTCGCCACGCCGGCGACGACGTGCCGCCCGACGGCGGGCCCGTGCGACGTGGCCGAATCGTGCACCGGCAGCGCGGCGGCGTGTCCGGCGGACGCGTTCGCGACGCCGGCGACGACGTGCCGCCCGACGGCGGGCCCGTGCGACGTGGCCGAATCGTGCAGCGGCAGCGCGGCGGCGTGTCCCGCCGACGCGTTCGCGACGCCGGCCACGACCTGTCGCGCTTCCGCCGGCGCCTGCGATCCCGCCGAAGTGTGCACCGGCTCCGGGGCGGCCTGTCCGGCGGACCTGCTCGAAGCGCCGTCCACGGTCTGCCGCGCTGCCTCCGAGCTGTGCGACGTCGCCGAATTCTGCACCGGCGTCGATCCCGCCTGCCCAGGGGACGGCTTCGAGCCGGCCGCCACGCCCTGCCGCGCCGGCGCCGGCTTCTGCGACGTCGCCGAGGCCTGCACGGGCACCGGCCCGGCGTGCCCGGCCGACGCCTTCGCCGCGCCGTCCGTCGTCTGCCGCGCCGCCGCCGGCATGTGCGACGTCGCCGAGAATTGCACCGGCTCCGGCGCCGCCTGCCCCGCCGATGCGTTGCAGCCGAACGGTACGCCGTGCGACGACGGCCTCTTCTGCACGAGCGTCGACACCTGCACCGCGGGCGCATGCGGCGGCCCCTCGCGCGTGTGCCCCAGCGACGGCCTATTCTGCAACGGCGCGGAGGTGTGCGACGAAGGGATGGACGCCTGCGTCGCCGCCGGCAACCCATGTCCGGACGACGCCTTCAGCTGCACGATCCGGTGTGACGAGCCCACCGACGCGTGCGACGTGCGCGACGAAACTGCCTGTGCGGTGCTGCAGATCTGCAACCCCGTGGAATACTCCGGCACGGTCACGGGCTGCGGCGCCGTTCCCACCACGTTGACCGTGAACTGCCCCGCCAGCGGAACCGCCGGCGCGGCGTCCACGTGTGTCCTCGCGCTCGACGCCGGCGCCGTGGGCATCGACGGCGAGGCCGCGCGCATCGCCTGCGTCGCCGACCCCATGCCGGTGACGATGTTCCGCGACGACTTCAACGACGCCAGCCTCGATGCGCCGTGGACCGCCACGCTGGGCACGCCCACCACCGACTCCACGCTCGGCACCGCCGCCGCCTCTGCGTTTGGCGCCAACTGGGCGGCCGATGTCACGCGCTCCGTCGCCGGCCTCAACGTCGTTTGCGTCGACTTCGACGTCGCGCAGGCCAACGCCGACAACTTCGAGCGCATCCGCTGGGACGTCGCCTTCGACGCCGGCGCGTTCGCGACGGTCTTCGATCTCAACTTCTTCACCTGGGAAGGCGTCGCCACGACCTTCGCGTACAATCGGAACGTCTGCGTGAGCGTGCCGGGCGGCGCCTCCACGGTCACGTGGCGCCTGCGTCTGGACTCGGGCAACCGGCGCGTCTGGGTGGACAACGTCGTGCTCAGCGGCCTCGCGGCCCCCTACACCGTGCCGGCCAACGGCGGGCCCGACGACATGGGCACCGTCGCCGGGTGGAGCTTCCTCGGCGGGGGCGCTCCCTACATCGGCGTCAACGGCGGCTCGTCGGCGATGTTCGCCGAGGGCGAGATGTTCACCGCCACGCGCGGCGTCATCGACGCCAGCGCCTGCGACGTCCTCGACGTGGACTTCGACTTCGGCTTCTCCGGCACGCTCGACGCCGGCGACGACGTGCGCCTCCAGGTCTCCGTGGACGGCGGCGCCTTCACGGACGTCGAGTTCCTCGACCTCGCCGTCGGCGCCTGGAACGTCGACGACGTGCTGCTGCCCTGGTTCGGCCTGCGGCGAGTCACGGCGACCGTTCCCGGCGCCGCCGGCGCCGCCAGCGTCGTCTTCCGCTTCACGCTCGAGGCCGACGACGCGGCCGAGCGCGTATGGGTCGACAACTTCGTGGTGCGGTGCGCCGACCTCGCGGCCCCCGTCGTCGGCGCCGTCGTCGACACCGGCGCGGGCGGCTACTCGGTGAGCCTGACCGCCCCAGTCCCCGAGGACGTGCTCCTGACGTGCGTATGGGCGACGACCGACGACGGCCCGCTCACCGCCACGGACACCGAGTCGTTCCTCCCCTGAGAATCACCCCGCCGGCGCCGCCCGCGCTTACTCGCAGGTGGGGAATACGCCGGGCGTGCACTCCGGCGTCTCGGCGGCGATCCAGTCGTGCGCGGCCGACGCCGAGGCGCCGGTCGCGTCCGTCACTGTCGCGGTCACTGTCAACGTCTCGCCCAACACGTCGGCGCAGGCGTCCACGAGCGACATTTCCATGACCTGCGCATACCCCGCGACTTCGTAGAGCCCCTCGACGCCGCCGACCGGCGTGAAGTACGTCGGCAGCACCTGGTCGGCGAGCAGCGTGCCGAACGGATCGCGCGTCTCGACGTGGATGACCGGCTGCACCGGGTCGGTCATGGGGCGCGTGGTGTCGCCCGGGTCCATGTTGCGGATCCGCAGGCTGACGTAGATGTGGAATCCGCCCTGTCCAGCGGTGTGCACGAGCACCTCGCCGCCGTCGGCGAGCGCCATGAAGGCTGAACAGCCGGTCCCGAGGTCCAGCATCGGCTGCGGCGGGCCGGCGTCGGTGCCGGCGTCCGTGCCGGCGTCGATTCCGGGCTGGCCGCCCGAGTCGCCGCCCGCGGTCGTGCCCGAGTCTTTCGCCGCAGCGGTGCCGTCCGTGCCCGCGTCGAGCACGCGGTCGATGCACGCGCCCCCCGCCCCCGCCGCCGCCGCGGTCGCCGTCAGCAGCCATGCCCGCAACCATGCCCCCCGCCCCCGGCCGGCCCTCTCCCGTCGCAGGCGTGTCATGCGCCACCATCGTAGGCCGCCGCGCGCCTCCGTCAAGAGCGCGGTCGTCGCGGACCGCCGGGCCCGGCCGCCCGGGCCTAGGGGCGCCGCAGGACGGCCGGCCGAACGGACACGAGGCGCCCGCAGCGCGCGCAGCGCAGCGGAACCGTTCCGTCGCGCGCGGGGCGGGCCTCGAAGGCCCCGCCGCAGTCGTCGCGCACGAGCGACAGCAGCAGGCGAAGATCGGACGGCGTGGCCATGCGCAGCTCGTCCACGTCGCGCGGCGGCGCGCGGGCGTTCAGGCCTGGACGCGGTGCGGGCGCCGGCAGCCCGAGCGCGCCGATGGGCGGCGCGGGGAGCGGCGCCCCGAGCAGATCAGCGAGGCCGGCGCGGCCCAGGGCCGCGGCATCGCCTGCGCCCCACATCGGTGAGCCGGGGGCGGGGACGAACGTGGCCGCGTCGAGGCGCGGATCGGCGCGCACGTCTCCGGCCGTGGGCGGCGGGAGCAGCGGAGCCAGTGCGCCCTTGCGCTCGGCGTCACGCAAGTAGTCGCCGGCCGTGTTCTCCCAGAAGAGGTTGCGCCCCGCGCCGCCGAGCGCGGCGTCGACGACCACGACCGCCGCCGTGGCGTGCACGAAGGCGGCGCCGCGCACCTCGCCGCGCACGCCCTCGTCGAAGAAGACCCCCATGCGCGAGGTGTCGGCGACCGTGTTGCCGGCGAACAGCGGCGCGGATCCGGCCCCGGCGAACGCGGCGGCGACCGCCACGCCGGTGAAGACGTTCAGGGCCACGGCGGTGTCGCTGCCGGAAGCCTGCACGCCGAACGCGCCGGGGCCGCGCACGGCGTTGAGCGCGACGAGCGGCGCGCCGCCGGAGATGCGCACGGCCACGGCGTTTCCGTCGAAGCGGTTCCCGGCGACCGTGGAGGCGGGCGCGCCGTCGAGCGCCACCGCCACGCGCATTCCC
>DASYRF010000478.1:0-12846 GCA_036004705.1 Myxococcota bacterium | reverse complement strand
ACCTCATGGCGCGCCTCGCCCAGGCGCTGCGCACGACGCAGGGGCCGTACCGCTAGCCGTCGCCCCGCGCACCTGCGTGCGCGCGCGCGGGCGGGTCATGTCGCCAGCTTCGCAGTTGCTTCGCGCAGCCGCCGCGCCAGCACCTTGATGATGCCGTTGGCGATCTCGGGGCGGCGCTCCATCAGCTCCTCCAGGTCCGCGGCGGCAATGCGCAAGAGCTGTGCGTCCTCGGTGCAGGCCACGTCGGTCGAGCGCGGCTCGTGGTCGAGCACCGCCAAGTCGCCGAAGAACTCTTTCGGCCCGAACTGCGCGATCTCGTACTCGCGGTCGCGCGCCACGACGCGGCCGCGCACGATCAGGTAGAGCGCCTCGCCCGGATCCCCTTTGCGGAAAATCAGGTCCCCGGCCTCGAACTCCACCTCCTCGACGATCTCGGCCACCTGGCGGAGATCCTCGCCGCTGAGCTCGGCGAACAGCGGCACGCCGCGCAGGAAGTAGATTCGTTCTACCAGCGGGAGCAATCGCGATTCCTCTCGGTGCTCCGCAGGATACTCCCGCGCGAACCGTTCCTGGTAGGTCCACATGGCGCAGTGGCGCAAATGAGGGTCGTGCAGCTGCATGATCCCGCCCAGCGGGTCGGCGAGGTACTTGGGCGGAACCGGGAACGCGTCGCGCGCCGACTGCAGCCGCATGCGCAACGGCCGCCGCTCGAAGAACGGCACGACCAGCCGTGCCAGCTCGGAGTCGAGCGCGTGCTCCAGCAGCTCGACCGCCTGCGCGGCGACGGTCTGGGTGGGGTTGCGCAGGCGCAGCTCGGCGGCATGGACCAGGCGCGGATCCACGACCAGCGCCAGCAGCGCGAGAACCCGCTTCTCCACGCGCCGGATGCGCGCGAGCAGCTCGCTGGCCAGGAAGTGGAACTGGGGCTCTATCTCGTAGTCGTCCACGCCGTCGGTGCGGGCCACGCCGATGAGCAGCGCGTAGTACCCGTAGCCGAGCGACAGCTCGCGCCGGAGCGAGGCGACGAGCGTTGCGCGCGGCGGCGTCTGCGCCAACCCGTCACCGTCGCCGTCGCCGTCGCCGGCCGCGGGGCCGTTGCCGCCAGCGCCGAGCGCACGCCGGGGTGCCAGGCGCCGGCGGGTCGCCAGAGCGCGAGCGGCGCGGTACCGCACCACCGCGTCGTCGTGCAGCAGCAGGCGCGAAAGCAGCGCGTCGCCGCGCGGGCCGCTGCCGTGGGCCAGCGCCGCCGTCGCGCGCGCCACCGCTCGCACCGGCGCGCCACGCAGGGCCTCGTCCAGGCGGTCGACCATCGCGTCGCTCCATTGCCCTACCGCGTGGGCGGCGGCCGCTGCCGTCTTGGGATCGGACAGCGCCCACGCCACGGCCCGCACGAACCGCTCCTGCTGGAGCTGCCCGGTGGCGCGGATGGCGGCCACGCGCACGGCCGCCGCCGGGTCGCTGAGCGTGTCGGCGAACGCCTCGAGGATGACCGTGCGGCGCAGCATCAGCTCGCCCGTGGCCCAGGCGGCGGCCGCCCGCTCCTTCTCGTCCTCCGAGCGCAGCATCGCTGCCAGCGCCGCAGCGGCGTCGTCGTCGCCGGTGCGCGCCAGTGAGGCGCGCGCCAGCGCGCGCACTTCGGGCGTGACGTCCGCGGTGCGCTTCTCCACGGCCAGGCGCGCCCGCCCGAGCCCCTGCGTACCCAGCGCCCCGAGCGCCGACAGGCAGGCCCGCTCCACGACGTCCTCCGTGGCGCTGGCCAGCACGGTGGCCACCTCCTGGGCGTCGTCGCTGCGCCCGAAGCGCGCCAGCCCGGCGACCGCGGCAGCACGCACGTCAGGGTCGGGGTTCGCCAGCGCCTCGAGCACGAGGGGGCGCGCCAGGATCGGCTCGCCTCGCGACAGCAGATCCAGCGCGAAAATAGCGCGCTTGGGGTCGCCGGAGCGCACCTCGGCGGCGAGCGCGCCGCATTGCTCGCGGTCGAGCCCCGGGCGCTGCCCGGACGCCTCCTCCAGGTCGAGCCGCCGCTGGTCGACCGCGCGCCGCAGCGCCGCCACATAGGCCTTGTGCAGCCACGTGCCCGCGATGACGGCCGAGGCGCCGGCGAGCGCCACCGTGGCGAGCGACAGCCAGCGGATGGACATCGTCGCCGGCAGGAGCTGCATGGCCAACCCGCCGAGCGCGTAGAAGAGCGGCGCCAGCACGCCTTTCACGAGCGCGCGCGCCTGCGCGCGCCTGACCGGAGGGATGGGGATGTGGATCTGCTCGAGCGCCGGACTGCCGAGGGCTTGTTTGAGCACACGGTCGGATCCACGCAGCGCCGCGGCGAGCCCGAATGCCGGGAAGAGCAAGAAGGCGGCGCTGCCCGCCGCGGTGACGGCGGGCGACACCTGCACCGCGCGCGCACTCGACAGGCGCGACAGGAGCCGCCCGCTGAGGCCCAGCTGAGCGAGGACGGTGATGACGCCGGTAGCGCCGTAGAAGAGCCCCATGAACGCCGTGATGCCGGCCGGCGCCAGGTAGCGCTCGCGCACGGCGGCCATGAGCTGGAAGTCGAGGATCTGCTCGACCAGCAGCGCCAGGACGGCGAGCGCGGCGATGACCTTCATGAGCGGCTCGGCGGCGACGTAGCGCAGACCGGCGCGCGCCCCGGCAGCGAGCGACATGGTGCGCGATCCCCGCGCGGCGCGCCCTCCCAGGTCGTAGCGTTCGATTGCGCGCACCAGCACGAGCGACACCGCCAGCAGCACCGGGGCGATGAGCAAGAGCTGCTCGGTGCCGACCAAATGCACGAGCCCGGAGGTACCGAATCCACCCGCTGCCCAGGCGATGGAGGCGCCGTTTCCCACGAGCGGCAGCAGCCGCTTCGCGCTGCGCACGTCTACGGCCTCGGTCACCACCGCCCAGCCTTGGATCAACAGAAGGCCGGTAAGCGCTTCGATGCCGACGTAGACGACCAGCGGCACGACGTGCGCCTTCGACGTCAGCAACAGCCGCCCCCCGGCGAAGAACGCCGCCGACACGGCCATCGTGGCGGCAGCCAGGCGCAAGGGCCCCAGCCGCTCGGCGAAAGCGGAGGCGAGGAACGACACCCCCGCGAGCACCAGCGCCGAATAGGTGAAGGCGATGGGGATGGCGGCGCGCGGATAGGCGCTGAGGAAGATGCCGCTCTGTGCGGCCTTGGCGATGACCACTGCCGCCGACAGGGCGAAGATGAGAGCGACCAGCCGGGCGAGCCGGCTGCCTTCGCCGTCGCGTACACCGATACCGCGCAGCAGCCGTGCGAGCATCGGCGTCAGCGCGCGGCCGCTGGCGCCGGCGCGGCCGCCGGCGCGGCGGTCCCGCCCGGCATGTGCACGGGCAGGTAGGGTGGCGCGCTGCGCCAGGGGAGGGGCTCGTCGGTGGGCTTGCGCAGCTCGCACCCCTTGTTCAGCGGCACCGGGCCGTCGGGGACGAGGAATCCGTCGGTGAAGCCCGGTTTGCCGCTCACCCGCGTCGGGCCCGGGCAGCCCTCCTCGATCCACTTTCGCAGGATGCCGATCTCCTCGTCGCTCATCGCCGGAAGGCCCATGGGCATGCCCAGCAGCGCGTCCGTCGCGTAGTGCGGGCGCGCGTGGTCGGCGAACGGCCCCACGTGGTCGCGGCGGTTCTCCACGCGCCGCCGCAGCAGCACGTCGAGCACGCGCGGCAGCTTCTCTCCCTTGCGCGGCACGAATACCGAGTAGCGCGTGCCGTCCTTCTCCTCGGCGCCGTACATCGCCCGCTCGTACGTGCGGAACGAGAGACCCTTGCCGGGGTAGCCGAAGCCGCCGCGGTTCCCCGGGCCGGTGTCCTTCTCGTGCTCGTTCATGTGGCAGTGAACGCAGACCTTGCCGAGCACCCGTTCCTTCATCTCTTCGTAGGCGACTGCGCGTTTCACCGGCGCAGGCAGCCTCATCAGCGGTTTGTCGGCGGGCGGCGGCGGAAGCTTTCCCGCGTCGGCGAACAGGAGGTAATCGCGCACCAGCTCCGCGTCGTCTCGCGTGACCGCCATCTTCGGCATGGGCGTCCCTGGCATGACGGCGGCGGGATCGACGATCCAGTCGACCAGCACGTCGGGCCGCACGCGCTCGGGCACGAAGCGCAGGTTGGGTGCGAGCAGGGCGTCGGCCTTCATCGTGGCGAGGAAGTCGGCGTCGACGCCGGTGCCGAAGTCGACGTTGCCGAGCACGTGACACGAGGGGCAGCCGAGGAGGGCGAAGCGCTCCTTGCCCAGCGCCAGGCGCGCGGCGTCGGGGGAGGGTGGGCGCGGCGGCGGGGCGAAGCCCGGCGCGTAGGGGTCGGGCGCGTCGGCCACCGCGGCGAAATAGCGCACCACCGCGCGGATGTCCTCGGGCGCGAGGTTGTGGCGAATCATGCTCTCATCGAGCAGGGGCCGCACGTCGTACGGCTCGGCGAGGAAGCCGGCGATCCAGTCGGGGCGCACGCGACGCGCGATGGCGGTGAGGTTCGGCACGCGGAGGAGATGGACGATGTTGCGGATGTACCGATCGATCACGTCCTTGCCGTGCTCGGCGGCGATCTTCTCGTAGCGCGGGTCCCCCGGGACGAGGGCATCGAGGAAGGTGTGGCACTTCACGCAGTCGAACGGGCGGCCGGCGCTGGGCAGCCCGTCGATGTCGTGGCAGCGCGTGCACTGGTGATGCGCGATGACCGCACGCCCCGTCGCGAGTGCCTCGTGTCGCTCGGGCAGGGGCCAGCTCTTCCCGGCGACGCGGTCGGCCTCCAGCTCTGGCGCGGTGCTGGCGCCGCTCCACGCCGTCGTGGCGGGGGCAGCGGCCGCCGTCGCCGGCGCCGCGGGGGTCGTCGTCGTCGGGGCGGAGGCCGTGGCTGCGCCGGTCAAGGTGCCCGCGACCTCGGGCGTGGCCGCGACGGTACGGGCCGGTGCGCCCGAGCCGGCGCAGCCCACGAAGGCCGTGAGGCCCAGGAGCAGGCCGGCCTCTCGTCGCGCGCGCCGAAAGTTTTCCGCCACGGCGGCCAAAGATACCACGCGCCGCCGCCGGCGAGGCCCGCCCCGTCGCTACAGCTTCAGCTCGATCACCAGCTCGGTCTCGCCGCCCTGGCGCGAGACTCGCTCCGACACGACTTCGCCCATCGACTCGGCCATCCGACGCAAGGCCGCGCCGTAGACCCGGCCGAGCAAGGCGTCCAGCTCGGCCAGCCGGCGCGTCTCGCCGGCCTCCAGCCGCGCCGTCAGCGCTTCCTCGAGCGCGGCGCGCCGCGCCACCTGCTCCGCGTCGTCTATCTTCAGCGTGCGCGTCAGCTCCTCCTGCGTCCTGGCGGCGAGCGCCGCGACGTCCTCGGCCGTCGGACCGCCCTCGCGCTCGGTGTAGGCGCCACGCTCGAGCGTGCGCGTCTTGCGCAGGGTTTCTTCCGCCTCCAGGCGCGCCTCCACCTCCATCGCTTCGAGGTCGAACGTCATCTCCTCGCCGTCGGCGCCCCGGCGCCGGAAGCGGCCGTCGTCCCCTTCCGTCCAGCCGCCGGCGCGCAGCGCTTCGCGCAGTAGCTCCTTCATCTCTTGTTCGGAACGGAAGCGCCGCAACACCACGCGCCGGCGCGTGTGGTCGGCGCCGCGCACCACCACTTCGACCGTCTTCTCGCAGACGACGCGGTACGGGTAGCACATGAGCGCGCCCTCCGGCGCCGCTAGCCTACCATCCGCCCGAGGAGGCGGCGCGCCGCCTCGAGCGCCTCCACGTGTGGGCCCACCTCCGCGCTCCAGTCGGCGATCAAGAGCTTCTCCTCCTCGTCGCGCGCCATGGGGCTCTTCGCCAACACTCGCCCGCGCAGCGCGCTCAGCGCCCCGAAGGGGGCCAGCGCCGCGGCGAGGCGGCCGGCACGCGTTTCTCGTGTCCGCGCCGTTCCGTGCGAGGCGCCGGCCAGCGCCTCGACGCGCGCTGCCCACCCGGTC
Organism: Myxococcota bacterium; assembly: GCA_036004705.1. Classification (GTDB taxonomy): domain Bacteria; phylum Myxococcota_A; class Polyangia; order DASYRF01; family DASYRF01; genus DASYRF01. The sequence continues at coordinate 6,899 of DASYRF010000478.1, read as the reverse complement.
GCGCACGCCTCGCCGAGCGCGCCCAGGTAGCTGGCCGCCACGGCCGTCGCCTGTAGTCCGACGAGCCCCGCCTCGGCCGCCGCCACCAGGGCGGCGATGCGCACCCCTGCTCCCTCCGCCGCGTCCATCGCCGCCTCCGCGTCTCCCGCCGCCGAGGCCGCCGCTACGGCTTCGGCCGCTCCCCCGCCCAGGTCGCGCGCCAGGTAGCGCAGCACCAGCGTCCAGGCTGCGCGCGGTGCCGGCAAGGCGACGTCCGCCCGCGGCCCCGCCGTGCCATCGCGCAGCGCCGTGAGCGGGCTCTGCGCCGCGCGCCCCCCGCGCGCTGGCGCCTCCGCCAGCACCGCGTCGAACAGCACCGCGTCCCACGCGCTGCGGGGCACGGCTTCCGGCGCGCCGGCCAGGAACGCCCGGCTCACCGCGGTGAAGTGCAGCGGCCCCAGCGTTCGCCACACCTCCGGCGCGACCGCCGTCGCAGTCACGGGCCGCTCGCCCGCCACCACGCGTAGCCGCCGCGCTCCGCCACGCCGCAGGAAGTGCCGCAGCGCCGTGCGCGCCGCCCCCTCGCGCAGCGTACCGGCGTCTCCGCCGCGCGCGGCTCGCTCGAGCCACGCGGCGGCGCTAGCCACAGATCTCCTTGCGTACGACTACGTCCGCCGGAAGGTGCTCGGCAAGCCATCGGTCCACGACGTCGGTGCGGAAGCCATAGACCACCACTTCCACCACGCCATCGGAGACGCGCACGCGCAGCTTCACCTGATCGTCCCCGACCGCGAAGAAGTCGCCCTCGTAGAGCCCGTCGGGGGGCGCTTCCAACCAGTGACCACCCGCGGCCACCCCCTCACTCCTTGCCCGCGTAAATCCCCATCACCTTGTCGAGCAGCGCCAGCGCGTCGGCGCGCCGGCGCTGGAACGCGTTGCGGCCGATGATCGACCCGAATCCGCCGCCCTGGTGTATGCCGCGGATTTCCTCGTAGATGGCGGCATCGTCCTTCGCCTCGCCGCCACTGAAGATGACGATGCGCTTGCCGGCGAAGCACGCCTGCACCACATGACGCACGCGCTCGGCCATCGTCCCCACCGGGATGGCGTGCTTCTCGTACACCTTGCGCGCCGCGTCCTGCTCCACGAACGCCGACGGCGGCTTCACCTTCACGATGTTCGCCCCGAGCTGGCAGGCGATCTGTGCCGCGTACGCCACAACGTCGATCGCCGTCTCGCCCTCCTTCGAAATCCCGCCGCCGCGCGGGTACGACCACACCACCACCGCCAGGCCGCTCGCCTTGGCCTCGGCCGTCAGGGCGCGCAGGTCCTCGAACATGCGGTTGCGCTCCGCCGAGCCCGGGTAGATCGTGTAGCCGATCGCCACGCAGCCCAGCCGCAGCGCGTCCTTCACCGACGCGGTCACCGCCGAGATCGGCTCCTTCATCTTCGCCAGCGAGTCGGAGTTGTTGAGCTTGAGAATGAGCGGGATCTGCCCGGCGAAGCGCGCCGCTCCCGCCTCTAGGAATCCCAGCGGCGCCGCGTAGGCGCTGCAACCCGCGTCGATGGCCAGGCGGAAATGATAATCCGGGTCGTAGCCGTCGGGGTTGGGCGCGAAGCTGCGCGCCGGCCCGTGCTCGAAGCCCTGGTCCACGGGCAGGATCACGAGCTTGCCGGAGCCGCCGAGCTTTCCGTGGCCGAGCAGCCGGGCGAGGTTGTTCAGCACGCCGGGGCTCTCGCCGGCGTACCAGCTCAGAATCTCCTTCACGCGATCGGACATGTCCGCTCTCCTCGGCGATTTCCGCGACGATAGCAGCGCGCCGCGCGCCGCCGCAACCGCGCCGCTGGCCTTCCGCATGTGATATCGTTCGGCCATGGCCGAAGCGAAAGCGGGGGCGGGATCGCCCAAGCGGGTGCGCGTCCGCTTTCGCTCCGCGGGAGACCTTCGCGACGCGTTCGTCAAGGACATCTCCCGCGGCGGCATGTTCCTGCGCGTGCCTCCCGAGTGGCCGCTGGGTGAGCGTCTCATCGTCGCGCTGGAGCTGCCCGACAAGAGCCTGCTGGAGCTGCACGCCGAGGTCGTTCACCGCCAGCCCGCCGCAGCGGCCGGCGAAGGACCCAAGGCCGGCCTAGGCGTGTCGTTCCTGGACCTCGACTCCGGGAAGCTCCAGCGCATCGAGACCTACCTGGCCGACGCCATCGATGGGCGCGGCGGCGCGCGCAAGACCGTCGACTTCGAGACGCGTATTACGCGCGAGGTGTCCCTTCAAGAAATCGCCCGCCGCGTGCAAGCGCGGCTCGAGCGCATCGAGGACGTGGCGGCGCTGCCCGAGCTGCACAGCGGCGAGGGCGCGGCGGCCGAGGGCGCACGACGCGAAGGGAGCGGTGGGTCCGGCGGCGTGCTCGACGTGGAGTTCGATCCCTTCGCCGGCCACAGCACGCGCCCGGTGGACGTGCTCGACGCCGACGTGCTGCGAAACTTGGAGGACGAGCTCACGCTGGTGGAGCGCGGCCGCACCAGCGGCTCTGCCTACGACGTGCTCGGCGTCAAGCCCAGCGCCTCGCTGGAGGAGGTGCAGGGCGTATACCGCGCGCGTCTCTCCGCGCTGGGCGATGAGAAAGTCGGCGCGCTCTCCCCGGCGCTGGAGGAGCGCATCGCCGCTGCGCGCGCCGACGTGGAGCACGCCTTCGCCACCATCAGCGATGCCGAGCGCCGTGCCACGCTGGACGTCAACCTCAAGATCCTGCGCCCGTCGGGGCGCACGCGTGGCGAGCTGGACGCGCATCGCCAGGAGCTGGGCCGCCGGCGCGACGCGGCCCCGCCGCACGAGCGCGCCGACTGGGTGCGCGCCGAGCCGCTCGCCCACGAGGCGCGCACTGCCATGGTTGCGGGCGATCACGCCGGCGCCCGACGTGCCGTGCGCAGCGCCCTCCTTTACGACCCCTACAATACGGAGCTGCACGACCTGCTCGATCAGATCGAGCTCGTGCTCGACATGGAAGACGCGGAGTAAGGAGGGCGGCATGCGCGCGACGACGGCAGGGTTGGTGGCGGCAGGGCTGGCGCTCGCGGCGACGGGCGCGGGCGCCGGCTGCGGCAGCGACGGCGGCGGCGGCGGCGGTAGCGGCAGCGCCACGGGCGCGGCGACGGGGGCCGGCACGGCGGCGCCCACGGCGGCCGCGAAGGCCCCGCTCCCGCCGGGCGTGGTCGAAGTCGAGGTCACCGAGAAGGGATTCGTGCCGGAGCGCATCGCCGCCAAGAAGGGCGAGCTGCTGACGCTTCTAGTGACGCGCAAGACGGAGAAGACGTGCGCCACCGAGATCACGATGAAGGATCCGCCCATCAATCAGGCGCTGCCGCTGAACGTCCCGGTCGAGGTGAAGATCACGCCCACCAAGGCCGGCGAGCTTGTGTTCATGTGCGCGATGGGGATGGTCGGCGGCACCATCGAGGTCGCGGAGTAGGGGCGCGCGACGGCGACCCGTCCGCACCCCACGCGCCCATGCCGGACGGCCTCAAGACGGCGCTGGTGCTCGCCGGCGGCGGCGCGCGTGGCGCTTACGAGGCCGGGGTGATCCGCTACCTGCGCGAAGGGCTTCCCGAGCCCGCGCGCTCGCGCGTGCGGCTGGACATCCTCTGCGGAGTCAGCGTCGGCGCCATCAACGCCTGCTTCCTGGCGGCTACCGCTCACCGTCCCCGCGCGCAGGGACGGCTCCTGATGCACTACTGGCGCGCGCTACGCGCGGCCGAGGTGTACGACTTCGGCTGGGGCGACCTCTTTCGCGTGCGGCGCTGGCTCCTCGGCGCGTCCCTCGACCCCGAGCAGCCCGTCCCGCCGCGCCGCGCCGGCCTGTTGAACACCGAGCCCATCGAGCGGCTGGTGCGGCACCGGGTTCCCTGGCACCGGATCGCCGCCAACCTCGCCTCCGGGGCGCTGGCCGCGCTCGCTGTATCGGCGACCGACATCGCCACCGGGCGCACCTTCGTGTTCGTGCAGACGGGCGACGGCGCCATCCCCAACTGGGGACGCGATCCGCGCCGTCTGGCCGTGGGCGTGACGATGGCCGCGAGCCACGCCCTCGCCTCCGCCGCCATCCCGCTGATGTTCCCGCCGGTCGAGATCGACGGACGCTTCTTCTGCGACGGCGGTCTGCGCCAGAACACGCCCGTCAGCCCCGCGCTCCGACTTGGCGCTGACCGAATGCTGGTCGTGGCGCTCCGCCACGAGCCGCGCCCCCGCGAGCTGTCCGACCTGCAGCGCAGCCGCCTACGCGCCTATCCCGGCGCCGTGTTCCTCCTCGGCAAGGTCTTCAACGCGCTGCTGCTCGATCACCTCGATTACGACCTGGAGCAGATGCGCCTCATCAACGAGATGGTCGACGGCGGCGAGCGCGCCTACGGGCGCGACTTCCTGGCGCAGCTGAACGGCGTCGTCGCGCCGTTGCGCGGCGTGGGCTACCGCAAGGTGCGCACGCTGGTGCTGCGCCCGTCGCGGGACATCGGCGCCATCGCCGCGCGGCACATCAGCGGGCTCAACTTCGGCGGCCCTTGGCGGCGCCTGCTCAAGATGGGCCTGCGCCTGGCGGCTCGCGGCGAGGAGCGCGAGGAGGCCGACCTGCTCTCGTACCTCTTGTTCGACGGGCCTTACGTGACCGAGCTGGCGGAGCTGGGTTACCTAGACGCCGCCGCGCGCCGCGACGAGCTGGTGGACTTCTTCGGCGGCTGAAGCCTCAGTCCTTGGCGTGGGCCGTCGCCAGGGCGGCGCCGGCGGGGGCGGCCGAGGGCAGGTCCTCGGTCTGGCCGATCCAATCGCGCCCCAACGCCTTGCGCACTTCGGGGTTGGCGTACTCGTGCGGCCCGCGCACCACCGTGGGGATCTTGTCGTAATTGTGGTGCGGCGGAGGCGACGGCACCGTCCATTCCAGCGTGCCGACCTGCCACGGGTTCACCTCGGCCTTCTTGCCGGCGAAAACGCTCCAGAAGAAGTTCACCACGAACAGGAACTGGCTGGCCCCGAGGATGAACGCCAGGTAGCTGGTCCACTGGTTCCACGGCAGCAAGTGCTTCAGGAAGTCGTAGCTGTAGGGGATGTACAGGCGCCGCTGCTGCCCCGCGTAGCCCACCGCCAGCTGCCCGCAGAACACCAGCGTGATGAGCGGCGTCGAGAACCAGAAATGCAGCTTCCCAAGCATCGTGTTCATCTGGCGGCCGAACATCTTCGGGAACCAGAAGTAGATCGCCGCGAAGCTCGCCAAGAACGACGCCGCCGCCATCGTCAGGTGGAAATGCCCCACGACCCACATGGTGTCGTGCAGGTACAGGTCCGTGGAGATCGTCCCCAGGTACAGGCCCGTCAGCCCGCCCAGGCCGAACACGAACACCATTCCCAGCGCGAACAGCATGGGAACGGTCAGGCGGATGGAGCCCTTCCACAGCGTGTGCAACCAGTTCAGGAAGAGCACCTCGGCCGGCACGCTGATGATGAGCGTCAGCAGCATGAAGCCCTGCCCCAGGAGCGGGTTCATGCCGGTGACGAACATGTGGTGCCCGTAGACGACGGCGCTCAGAGCTGTCACCGCGGTCATCGCCAAGACCGAGCCTTTGTACCAATAGGCGGGCTTGCGCGCGAAGAACGACATGAGGTCCGTGACGATGCCCCAGCCAGGCAGGATCAGGATGTAGACCTCGGGGTGGCCGAAGATCCAGAAGAGGTGCTGGAACAGGATGGGGTCGCCGCCGCCGCGCGTGACCGCCGCCCCGGCCATGAAGAAGTTCGTCCCGAAGACGCGGTCCAGCGTGAGCAGCAGCGCCGCCGATCCGAGCACCGGCACGAAGAGCACGTTCAGGATCGCGGTCAGCCACAGGCCCCACACCGTGGCCGGCATGCGGAAGTAGGTCATGCCGGGGGCGCGCAGCCGGATGACGGTCGTGACGTAGTTGATGCCGCCCATGATGGTGGCCACGCCGGTGACGAACACCGCCAGCACCACCAGCGTCTGACCCAGCCCGGGCGTCCCGACGTTCGTGGACAGCGGCGGGTACGTCGTCCAGCCGGCCGCCGCCGATCCGAGCGGCACGAAGAACGACGCGATGATGAGGCACTGCGACAGCAGGAACGTCCAGAACGACAGCATGTTCAGCTTCGGGAACGCCATGTCCCGGGCGCCGATCATCAACGGGATGCAGTAATTGCCGAACGCGCCGATGAGGATCGGCGTGATGGCAAAGAAGATCATGATCAGGCCGTGCATCGTGAAGATGGTGTTGTACATGGGCGGCGTGATCAGGCCGCCGGTGTGCTTCAGGAAGAGCGCGCCAATCACCGGCACCGGCTCGGGCAGCGCGTGCGCCCATTGCCAGCGGATCATCATGGCCAGCACTCCGCCGAAGGCGAGGAACAGCAGCCCCGCCCACAGGAACTGCTTGGCGATCCACTTGTGGTCCGTCGAGAAGACGTAGCGCCGCAGGAACGACGTCGGCTCCGGATGGATGTGCTGGAATTCCATGGCTAGTAGTTCTTTCCCCACTCCCAGCCCCAGTGAGCGGAGGTATCGGCCTCGTCGAACGCGCGCGCCGAGTTCGCCGACGCCTCGGCCGCCCAACGGTCGTAACCGTCGCGCGGCAGCACGTGCAGCAGGGCGCGCATCTTGTAATGGTTCACGCCGCAGTGCTGGGCGCAGGCGATCTCGAAGATGCCGGTCTCCTTCGAGGTGAACCACAGGTGGTTGATCATCCCCGGCATGGCGTCGTTCTTCACGCGGAAGTTCGGCAGGTAGAAGCTGTGGATGACGTCCACCGAGGCGAGCTCGAACACGACGGGCGTGTTCACCGGAACGCGGATGTCGTTGAGCGTGACGATGTCGTCCTTGGTGTTGAACTTGCCGTCCGGTCCCGGGTAGCGCGCGTCCCACGCCCACTG
>DASYRF010000477.1:0-30302 GCA_036004705.1 Myxococcota bacterium | reverse complement strand
GCGGCGCGGCGGGCGGCGCGGCGGGCAGCGCGGCGGGCAGCGCGGCGGGCGGCCCGGAGGCCGGCGAGGCGGGCGGCGAGCAAGCGGGGCCGCGGCGCGCCGTGGCGGTGACCGGGGCGCGGCTGGACGGCGCGGAGGCCTTCGTGAACGCCCTCCTGCTGCACGGCGAGGAGCTGTACGTGGCCACGGCCCGCGGACTGGTGCGCGTGAGCGCCGACACCGGGACGCGGCGCGGACTGGTGCTGGCCGGCAAGGCGGTGACGTCGCTCGCCCCTGCGCCCGACGGCCTCGTCGCGGCGGGCACCTCGGACGGCCTGTGGCTCGTGGAGGGCGGCGCCGCGTGGAAGGCGCCGGGCAGCCCGGTGGGGCCCGTCACCGCCGTCGCCGTGCGCGACCGCATCATCTATGCAGGCACCGCGCGCGGCGTGTTCGAAGTGCCCGTGGCTTCACGCAGCGCCTCGAGCGTGCCGGTGCGTTCGCGCGCCGCACGCACCGCCGCGGCGGCGCTACGCTGGTTCCCTCTCGTCGTCGGCCCCGCCCCGGCCGGCTCCGCGGTGGTCACAGCGCTGGCCGCCGCGGACGCCGGGGGCGAGGTCTGGGCCGGCACGGACGACGCCGGCCTCGTACGTCTCGCCACCGCCCCCGCCGGCGCCGGCGCGCCCCCGCGCTCAGCCGGCTTCCTCCCCGCCGCGCCGCGCGCCGCGCTGGTGAGCCCGGGCGCTGCGCTCGCCTTCCACGGCGCCCTCCTCTTCGGCACCCAGGGCGGCGGCCTGCTGCGCGCGGCCCCGGGCGGCGCCGGCCCGGCGCTGGCACGCTACGCTGCCGCCGGCCTCGACGACGTCACCGCCCTGGGCCGTACCGCCGACGGCGCGCTCCTCGCCGCCACCGCCGACGGCACGGTCTTCTGGTTCTTGGAGATCTAGCGCCCGCCGCCCGATTGCGCTGCGCGCGCCCACCGTGCTATGCGCGCGGCGTCGTTCCTCGCTCAAGGGAGGCTCCATGACGCGTTCGGGTCTTGCTGCGCTGGCGGCCGCGACGGCCATCGCCGTGCCGGGGGCAGCCGGCTGCAACCTCAACAAGCTCGCCGCCGACCAGACCATCGGCGTGCTGGCCCTGGCCGAGCCGTCGTTCGAGCGCGAGGACGACATCGGCCTGGCCGAGGCCGGCATCTTCGCCAACCTCAAGCTATTCGAAGGCTTGATGGAGGTCTCGCCGAAGAACCGCACCGTCTATTACCTGTCGGCGCAGGCCTTCGGCAGCTATGCGTTCGGGTTCCTCGACCCCAAGATTGAATCGATGAACGACCCGACCGATCCAACCCGAAAGGTCCTGGTCGCGCGCGCCATCAGCTTCTACACGCGCGGCCGCACCTACGCGGAGAAGTGGATGGCGTTCAAGGTCAAGGACATCAGCGCGAAGCTCCACGGCGACCTGCCGACCGCGAAGGCAACGCTCGCGGCGCTCGACAAGAAGATGGTGCCGGGGCTGTTCTGGTGTGGATACAACTGGGCGCAGCTCATCAACGCCAAGGTGGACGTGATGGACGAGCCGGTGGCCGGCGGCGCCGCCGCCGCGGCGAGCGACGACGGCGACGTGAGCGCGACGCCGCCCCCCGCCCCGGCGAAGGGCAGCGGCGGGGGCCTCGTGCTCGCGGAGTTCGACTCGGCGAAGGCCGTCATGGAGCGCGTCGCGGCGCTGGACGAGACGTTCTTCAACGCCAGCCCGCACACGATCCTGGGCGTGATGGCCGGCGCGCGGCCCGTGTCCCTCGGCGGCGACCCCAAAGAAGCCGCCATGCACTTCGACAAGGCGATCGAGCTCACGCACCACAAGTTCCTCTTGCCCATCGTCTTCAAGGCGCAGTTCTGGGCGACCAACGTCGGCGACCGCGCGGCGTTCGAGGCGCTGCTCAAGGAGGCGCTGGCCGCGCCCGACGACCTCTATCCGGAGCAGCGGCTCGCCAACGAGCTGGCCAAGATGCGCGCCGCGATGCTGTTGAAGCAGGCCGACACCCTTTTCGTCGACGCCGGCAAGTGACGGCGCCCGTCGAACGCAGCAGAAGGAGAAGGAACATGCCCCGCCCCCAGAAGAACCTGTCCGCCGCGGTCGCCGCCCTGGCGCTCGGCGCCGCCGTGCTGGCGCTCGCCGGCAGCGCGCTCGCCGCGCGCGAGCTGAAGATGGCGACGCTCGCCCCCAAGAAGTCCACCTGGTACACGTCGTTCGCTGCCATCAGCGCGGACCTGGAAAAGGCCACCGGCGGGGCGCTGAAGCTGAAGATCTATCCGGGCGGAATCCACGGCGACGAGAAGCCGACCGTCTCCAAGATCAAGACGGGGCTGCTCGACATCGCCGCCGTCACGGCGGTGGGGCTGTCGGCCATCGAGCCCGACGTCATCGCCTTCGAGCTGCCGATGCTGTTCAAGTCGTACAAGGAGCTCGACTACGTGCGCGACGCGCTGCGCGGCGAGCTGGACGCGCGCTTCGAGGCCAAGGGCTACAAGATCCTCGGCTGGGGCGACATCGGCTACTTGTACGTGTTCTCCAACGCCGAGGTGCACACGCCGGCGGAGCTGAAGAAGATCAGGCTGTGGGCGTGGACCGAGGACCCCATCAGCAAGACCATCGGCGACCTCGCCGGCGCGTCGACGGTGCCGCTGGCGGTGCCCGACGTGCTGCCCTCGCTGAACACCGGCGTGGTCGACGCCTTCGTCTCGTCGCCGTACGCGACGATCGCGCTCGGCTGGGCGTCGAAGGTGAAGTTCATGGCGGGGTCGCCCGTGGCCATCGGCATCGGCGCCACCGTGCTGTCGAAGGCCGTGTACGACTCGCTCCCGCCCGACCAGCAGAAGCTGCTGATGGACGTCGGCGCCAAGCGCAGCGTGGAGCTGGTGGCGGCCATCCGCAACGACAACAAGAAGGCGATCGACACGCTGCGGACGACAGGCGGCATCAGCGTGTACGCGCTGACGGACGCAGAAAAGGCCGAGTGGGCGGCGCTCTCCGACAAGGTCGCCGCCGCGCTCACGGGCAAGGTCATCTCCGCGCCGTTCCTCGCCAAGGTCAAGGCGAAGATCGCCGAAGCCCGCAAGAAGTAGGTCCAGCCCGCTGCTCCGCCCGGCGCGCGGCCCTTGGCTGGGGCGCACGGCCCGTGGCATGCTCGCTCGCCATGGCCGACACCAAAGAGCCGCCGCGCGGCAGCGGGCGCACCGGCCCCGTCCCTGAATCGCCCGACGCCGACGCGGGCGCCGGCGCCACCGCGACGCACTCGATCCCCGGGCTGGACATCCCCGAAGAAGAGGTCGCGCCGCCGGTGCCGAAGAACGCCGCGCTCAGGGCGCTGCATTTCGCCTACTACGTGGTGCTGCTGAAGGCGGAGACGGCGGTGCTGCTGGCGCTGCTGGCCGGCGTGGTGCTGCTGCCGCTCATCGAAATCATCAACCGCAACACGCATCTCAACATCTGGGACAGCACGCTCGCCACGCGCATCGCCTACATCTTCACGTTCTACGTGGGGCTCTTCGGCGGGGCGTTCGCCACGCGCTACGGGCGGCACATCTCGGTAGACCTGGTGCAGCCGCACTTGCCGCCGCGCGTGCGCCACCGCCTGAGCGGGTTGCTTTTCCTGGTGAGCGCCGTCGCCGGCGTGGCGCTGACGCGCACCGCCTGGCGGCTGGTGTTCTGGGTCATCGGGCCCGACGACCGTTTCTTCCCGTCGGTCGAGAAATGGTGGGGCCGCGACCGCGTGTGGAAGATCCCGTTCATCGTGGGCTTCGCGCTGATGACGCTGCACTTCACGGTCGAGGGCGTCCGGCGGCTGTTCGGCCCGCTGCCCGGCCACAAGGCGCCGGCCGGGGGGGCGCCGAAGCAAGGGGCCGCCGGGGAGGCGCGCGCCTCCGCGCCCGTGTCCGCCCCCGCGCCCGCGGCGGCGGCAAAGGGCGGCGCATGAGCACCCTCCTCCTCGTGGGCGTGTTCATCCTCGCCATCGCCGGCGCGCCGCTCTTCATCATTTTCTTCCTGTCGACGGCCGTCTCCTACCGCGGCGCTGAAGTGCCCATGGACATGACGAACGTGTTCGTCTCCATGGGCGACCTGCTCGACAAGCCGCTTCTGATCCCCATCCCGCTCTTCATCTTCAGCGGCTACCTGCTGGCGCGCTCGAAAACGCCCGAGCGCATGGTGCATCTCGCCGAGGCCGTCCTCGGCTGGCTCCCGGGCGGGCTCGCCGTCGTGGGCGTGGCGACGATGGCCTTCCTCACGGCCTTCACCGGCGCCTCGGGCGTCACGATCGTGGCGCTGGGCGGGCTCCTCTACCCTGTACTGTTGAAGCGCAAGTATTCGGAGCGTTTCTCGCTCGGCGTCATCACCGGCTCGGGAAGCTTGGGTCTGCTGTTCTTCCCCAGCCTCCCCATCTTCCTGTTCGTGACGATCTACAGCCTGTCGTCGGCGGGCAACCCCATCGAGCCCGCCGATCTCTTCGCCGGCGGGGTCGTCCCCGGGTTCCTGCTGGTGGCGCTCTACTCGGCCTACTCGGTCTGGTCGGGCGTGCGCATGAAGATCGACCGCATCCCCTTCGAGCCGAAGCGCGTGCTCAAAGCGCTGCGCGTGGCACTCGGCGAGGTGCTGCTCCCGGTCGTCATCGTCGCCTTTCTGATGTCCGGCCTCGTCAGCATCGCCGAGATCGCCACGGTGACCGTCACCTACGTTTTCATCCTCGAGGTCGTCGTCCACCGCGACATTCATCCCGTCCGCGACCTCCCGCGCATCGCGCGCGAGAGCATGATGCTCGTCGGCGCCATCACGGTGATCCTGTCGATCATCCTCGGCATGAACACCTACCTCATCGACACCGAGGTGCCGCAGCGCATCCTCGAGACGATGCAGACCGCCATCCACAGCAAGGCGACGTTCCTGCTGGCGCTGAACGTCTTCCTGCTGGTGGTGGGCGCGCTGATGGACATCTTCTCCGCCATCGTCGCAGTCCTGCCGCTGATCATCCCGCTCGGCCAGGCCTTCGGCGTGGACCCGGTGCACCTCGGCGTCGTGTTCCTGGTGAATCTGGAGATCGGCTACCTGCACCCGCCCGTGGGGATGAACCTCTTCATCGCCCAGTTCCATTTCCGCAAGAGCATCGGAACGATCGTCATGGCGATCCTGCCGTGGCTGGGCCTGATGTTCATCGGCCTCATCCTCGTCACGTGGGTGGAGCCGATCACGCTGTGGCTGCCGACGGCGCTCGGGCGCAAGGCCCACGTGGTGACGACGGGCGAGCCGGGCACCGGCGCCGAGGCGCCCGAGACGTCCAACCCGCTGCTCGACGCGCTGGAGGGCAAGGGCACGGGCGGGCCGGGCACCGCCGCCCCCGCGACGGCGGGCGAAGACGACGACGGCGTCATCGTCCCGACCGGCGCCACCGCCGCGCCCGGCAGCGCCATCCCCGCCCCGCCGCCGGCGCCGCCCGACGACACCGGCGAGATCGCCCCGACGAAGCCGACGACCGCCGCTCCCTGACCGGAAGCCGGCGTGGGATCGTGCCAGAGCGGGCGCGGGCGCGGGCTAAGGCGCGAAACGAGTCACAACAGGCGCTGGTAGTCGTCGAGCGCGATCTTCCAGACGGGAACGCCGCAATACTTGTCGCCCTCGGGGCAGTACGGCGTCTTGCCGCCCAGCAGCCGCGTCGTGCAGGGCGGCAGCATGTACTCGCCGAGGCGCGGATGCACTGCGCGTAGCTGCTGCACCTCTTCCACCGCTGCGCGCCAGATCTCCTCCTGCGCGTTGTAGCAGAGGCGCGTCGTCCATTTGTGGCGTAGGTTGGCGAGGTCGCCCGATTCGTCGAACCGGATCGCCACCGCGTTCGGCAGCAGGTACAGGAAATCGGCCGGGGCGACGCCGTTCGACCAGAGCGTCTTCATCGCGCGCCAGACCGTCTCCATGCAGGCTTCGTACTCGGCGCGCGCCGGGGGACAGGCGGCGACGAGCGGCGGCAGCACGACGTCGGGCTCGCCCGGCACGTGGTGCGCGACCAGCGCGGGGCGCGAGGCGGGCACCATGCGGTGGCGCTGGTCCTGGCTGTCGGCCGTGTGCGAGAGCTTCTTGCGGAACGTGTAGTGCGGATGATGCAGCGTACGGCCCAGCTTCGAGAGCGTCGTCAGATTGAGCGCCTCGCCGAAGTAGCGGTTCGAGCGCGGGTGCAGGACCAGGTCGAGCGCCTCGGCGTCGAGGAGCGTGCGCACCGGGGCTCCCGCGGCGTCGGCGCCGCCCCCGTCCCCCTCCCCGCCCCCGTCCTCGGCGGCATCCGGCACGCCCAGCACCGCGCGTACGGCGCGCGCCAGCGTCTGCTCCGCGGCGACGGGGTAGTCCACCAGCACGGAGACGCGCGCGCCAAGCTCGGCGTCGAAGGCGGCGATGAAGCGCTTCGCCCTCGCCGCGTCGACGAGCCCGCCGCCGCCGCCGCCGCCGCCACCCCCGCCGGCCAGCTCGGTGAGGAGCCGGTGCTCCACCGTGTCCTCCAGTGGAAGCGGGTCCTCGGCCCGCGCGAAGAACAGCGGGTCGATCTGGTTCACGCAGTCGATCATCGCCTCGATGACGATGCGCGCCTCCAGCGGGCAATCGATCTGCGCGAGCAGCCGGTGGTAGCGGTGCAGCGTGATACCGCTGACCGTATGGTAGAGGTGCGCGTGCGTGGCCACGGGAAGGACGTAGCGCGCCACCTCCATGGCGCGCTTCTTGATGGCGCTCTTCCAGCGCTCGGGGCGTTTCGCGCGCGCCGGAAACACGCGCCCGTACTCGCGCTCGACGACGGGCACGAGCAAGGCGATGAGTGACTCGTAGGTGCGGTGCTGCAGCGCAACAGTCTCGTGGTAGAGCTCGCGGTCGCGCGGCGCCAGCGGCGGCACGGCGTAGCGGCCGCGCTTGACCGCGACGTAGCGCTGCGAGACCTGCTCGGAGTTGTAGTACGGGTGCGCGTGCAGGAACGACCAGAGGAGCTGGCGCGAAACGTTGTCGAGCGTGAACTGGAAGGTGGCGTGCTGCAGCGTCGTGTGGTGGCCGGCCTGGTAGGTGGAGTCGGCGATGCGATCGCGCTGCGCGCGCGCCGGCTCGTCCTTGTCGACGTCGGCGGGCGTGATGATGCGCGCGGCGTAGCAGGTGCGCGCCGTGGCGATGGCGTTGTTGTAGGGCTGCGTGAAGGCGTTGACGAGCGTGACGATGGGCTCGGGCTCGAGGCGCCCCGCCGGCGCCGCCGCTCCGTCTTGCTTTGTCGCTGCGCCGTCCATCAACTCTCCGCGGTCTGTCTACCACGACAGCCGCGCGTGCGTGGTGTAGGATTTCGTCGATGAGGCGACGCGCTTCCCCCGTTGTGCGCGCGCCGGCGATGGCGTTGGCGCTGGCGCTGGGACTCGGGCTGAGCGCGGCGCCGGCGGGCTGCCACAAGGAGCCAGGCGGCCCGGGGAACGTGGATGAATGTTCCGGAAACGCCTTCACGCCGATCCCGCCGGCCGAAGGGGGGCCGCTGCGCGATCCGGCCGCCACGCCGGCGCAGGCCGCGGCGATCGACCACGTGACGGCGTTCCGGCTCGCGGCGGGGGCGCTTCCGATCAACCTCGACCCGAACATCGACGTAGCTTCGAGCGCGCACGCAGCCTACTTCGTGAACAACCCGCAGGCCTACGCGTTCGGCCTGTCGCCGCACGAGGAGGACCCCGCCTACCCGATGGGCTACACCGGCATCAACTTCTGGGACCGGCTCGCCGCGGCCGGCTACGGCGGCGCGCCGGCGTACGAGGTCATGCACTTCATCGACGACCCGGTGCCGGCGATCGATTCGTGGCTGAACAGCGTTTACCACCGCGCGCCGTTCGTCTCGCCGGCGATGATCGACCTGGGCTACGGCGGGGCGAGCGGCGCGGGCGGCGCCGCCGACGTCGTGGACTTCGGCTGCTGCCGTGGCGGGGTGTCGCTCGACACGACGATCCTGTACCCGTACCACGATCAGGCGGACGTGCCCGCCGCGTTCGACGGAGCCGAGGGGCCGGCCCCGCCCGAGCCGGCCGGCGGCTGGCCGAGCGGGCCCATCGTGTCGATCAGCTTCCACCCGCAGGCCGACTGGAGCATCTCGGCGCACGAGATCTACGACGAGTCCTGCACGCCGCTCGCGCACCTCGCCTCGGCGGGGCCGGACGCCGACCCGCGCTTCGAGCAGTGCTTCCTGGGCGGCATCTTCTTGATGTACCCAGTGCAGCCGCTCGCGCCGGGCGCGACCTACACCGTGGACGTCGCCGGCGCGCTCGAAGGCGCGCCGTTCGTCCGCACGTGGCGATTCCGGACGGCGGAGTGACGCGGGCGGCGCGCGCGGCGGGGGCGGGGGCGGGACGCGCGGCCCTGCTTGTCGCCGCCGTCGCGGCGGGCGTGGCGTGCAGCCTGCCCGACCACTTCATCGGCGCGGCCGACGGCGGCGCGCCCGGCGACGGGGGCATCGCCCCCGATGCGGGCGCGTGCGATCCGGCGGTCTACCCGCGCTGCGACGGCGATTACCTCGTGACATGCGTCGGCGGAGTGGCGGTCCCGGCGCCGTGCGGCGCGTTCGGCTGCAACACGCTCTTCGACGACCACTGCAACGCGTGCGCTCCGGGTGTGCCGGTCAGCTGCCAGCCCGACGGAACGCTGCAGACGTGCGACACGCTGGGGATCCCAGGCGTGACGCCGTGCCTGAGCGGCACGTGCTTCGACGTGCCGGCGCCCGGCTGCACGACGTGCACCGACACGGCGCCGGTGTGCTTCATGGGGCAGCTGCTCGAATGCACCGGCGGCGTGCAGACCACCGTGAGCGATTGCGACGGCCAGGGCTGCGGGGCGAGCGGCGTCGAGGTGTGCAACGCCTGCGCGCCGAGCGCGCCCTTGTGCTCGCCGGCCGGCTACCTGCAGCAGTGCGGGGCGGACGGCCAGCCGGCGGCGCTGCTGGACGTGTGCGAGCCCTACGGCTGCTCGGACAGCGACGGCGCGGGAGGGGGCGCGCACTGCAACGCCTGCACGCCGGGCGCCGCGTATTGCGGCGCCGACGGCAACGTTCACGCCTGCACGGCCGACGGCGAAGAGGGCGCGCTCGTCGAGACGTGCGACGGCGGCCGCTGCGGCGGCGGTCTCTGCCGCGCACCGCTGGCGCCGAGCAACATCCCCGCCGCGGTGGTGACGGCGGCCGAGGGAACGGGCGCGCTAGGGACGTGGGCCGCCGCCGCGGCGTCGGGCTGCACCGCCGGTTGGGACACGCTGGTGGCCGACAGCGACACCGGCGAGGTGCGTTGTTATGCGGGGTCTAGCCCCCGCGGGACGCTGCGCCCCGGTGGCGCGCCGGCGACGCTCGCCGCCGGCATCTGGTTCGACGTGGTGGCCGCACCCGCCGCCGGAGTGCCCGACCTCGGCGTCTACGTGATGACCGACCTCGATGTGCCGGCCGGGGCGGCGTTGCGCCTGCGCGGCGCCAATGCGGTGGCGCTGGTGGCGACCGGTTGCACGACTGTCGAGGGCGACGTACTCGCCGGCGGCGGATCGTACGACGGCGCGCCTGGCGCACCCGTCGGGTTTGCGGTCGACGACGGCGCGCTCGGCGGCGGGACGGGCGTGCCTGGGCCGGGTGGCTTCGCGCGCGGCGGCGCCGACGGCACACCGGCGGCCGCGGGGCCGGGCGCGGGCGGCACAGGCGGCGGAGGCGCACCGCACGGCGGCGGCGGCGGCGGCGGCTACGGGGCGGCGGGCGGCGCGGGCGGCGCGTCGACGAGCGGCGGCGCCGGCGGCACGGGCGGCGCCGTCTACTACTGCGGCGGCGACGGCGGTACGACGACCTGCGCGGCCGCTGCGGCCGATTTCAACGCCGCGCTCGTGCCCCTCGCGGGCGGGTCGGGCGGCGGCGGCGGCGGCGAGGATGCCGATTCCGGTCAGGGCGGCGCCGGCGGGGGCGCAATCGAGCTCGTGAGCCTCGCCAGCTGCGGCGTGACGATCGCGTCGAGCGGCCGCGTGGACTCCGGCGGCGAAGGTGGCCGCCGCGCCGCGAGCGACCAGCACAGCGGTGGTGGAGGCGGCGCCGGCGGCGCGATCCTGCTGGAAGGCTACCGCGTCGCCGTGTACGGGAAGCTCACGGCGGGCGGCGGCGGCGGCGGCGGCGGCGACGACGGCGGCGGAAGCGGCGCCGCTCCCGGCGCGCGCGGAACCTTCGACGGAAGCCCCGCCCCCGGCGGCGTGGGCACCGGCGGCGGCGCGGCGGGAGGGGCCGGCGGCGCGGGCGCCTCGCCGGCCGGCGTGGCGGGCGGCGCGGACGAAGACAGTCCGGGCGGCGGCGGCGCCTCGACGGGACGTCTGCGCCTCAACGGCTTCGAGGTGTTGATCTTCACCTCCGCGCTGCTCAGCCCCGCGACCGCGACGAGTGCCGCGACCACGGGTACACCGTCCGCGCCGTAGTACCGCTCCGTCAGGGCAGCTGGAACTCGCCGTGCGCGACCAGGACGACGTGGCCGCCGACCTCCACGCGCTCGACTTGCGCCGCGCTGCCAGGGACGCGGGCGTGCAGCAATCGAGGGGCCAGCGGCCGCTCGGTGAAGACGTCGCAGATCCAGTACGCGAGCTTCGTCATGCGCCGTGAGCCGCGCCGGCCGCCAGCATCGCGTCCGCGCGATGCGCCGCCTTGGCCCGGCGCCGGTCGGCCAGGCGGCGCCGCAGCGCCTCCGGCCAACCCGAGGGATCGTCGGCGGGATAGACGCGCAGCGGCGCTCCCCCCTTCGCGCGCAGGAAGTCGTCCACGCCGCAGCCGACCAGCGCGGCGGCCGCCTGCATCCCCGAGAGCGTCGCGCCCAAGACGCCGTGCCCGAGCGTGCTCGCCCCGCACAGCGAGAGCCCGTCGATCTCGCTGCGTGCTCCGAAGCCGAACGGCCCCACCTGCCAGCGGCTCTTCTCGGTGCCGTAGGCGGCGCCGCGCGTCACCCCCACGTAGTGCTCGTTGGTGAGCGGCGTGCCGAGCTCGGCGAAGGCCACGTGCGCGCGCAGCCCCGGCACGACGTGCTCCACGGCCGCCAACATCCGCGCCTGCAGCTCGCGCTTGAGGGCGGCGTAGCCGTCCGGGCGGTCCTCGGTGCGGCTCATGGCGAAGGCGCGGAACGCCTCGTAGTCGACGAAGGTCAGGGCTTCCAGTGTGTGCAGGCGGCCGTCGCTCTTGAACGGGTCCTTCAGCGTGGTGACCGTGACGAAGAGCCCGGGCAGGTCGCCGGGCGCGATGGCGGCGCCGCCGGTGGCGAAGCGCCAAAGGGTCTCCAGGTCGGGCGAGCTCGTCCACCAGTAGTTGCCGGAGTCGAACCCGGCGGCGGCGAGGTCCATGTCGACCGCCAGGAAAAGGCTCAGCACGGCCGGCGACCAGCGCGTGCGCGCGAGCTTCCGTTGCAGCCGCCCGCTGAGGTGCTCGCCGCCGACGAGGCGCCCGTAAGTGACGCCGGGGTCCGCGTTGGAGACGACGCGCCGCGCGCGCACCTCGGTGCCGTCGGCGAGGCGTACGCCCAGGGCGCGGCGCGCCGAGCCGCGCCCCTCGACGAGCACGCGATCCACGGCGGCGCGCAGGTGCAGCTGGCCGCCGGCGCGCCGGAGCGCGTGGGCGAACGCTTGCGGGATGGCCGAGCCGCCGCCGAGCGGGTAAGCGCCGCCGTCGTAGTAATGCGCGGCGACGGAGGCGTGCACCACGAACGGCGCGCGCGAGGGCGGCAGCCCGTGGTCGCCGCACTGCACCGAGAGCAAGCTGCGCAGCGCCGGATCGCCGACGAAGCGGTCGAGGACGCGGCCGAGCGACTGCAGGCCGAAGCGCCCCAGGTGGCGCGTGCGGAACGGCACGGTGAGAAAATCGACGAAGCGGCGCGTGCGCTCGATCTCGCCGAGCTGCGCTGTTACGCGGTCGACGAGCGCGAAGTACCCGTCCAGCCCGGCAGAGTCGCGCGGGAAGCGCGCTTTCAACCGCGCGAGCAACGCGTCGCGGCCGCGCGGGAAGTCGAAGCGGGCCGCGTCGCCGAGCTGCACGTGCTCGTAGCCGTCGGGGTTCAGCTCCAGGAACGTGAGGTCGCCGGCCACGCCCAACCCTTCGTAGATGGCGCGTGTGCGGCCGCCCGGTCCGAGCCCCCCGATGTAATGGACGCCGGGACTGTAGCGGTGGCCGCCTAGCTGGAAGCTGTGGCACCAGCCGCCCGGCACGTAGTGCTGCTCGAACACGGCGACACGGTCCCCGCCTTGGGCCAGACAGAGCGCGGCGGCGAGCCCGCCCGCGCCCGAGCCGATGACGACGGTGTCGACGTCGCTCATTGCGGCGCTCGGCGCATCGCGCGCAAGGTGCGCTTGGCCCAGGCGCGCGAGCACAGGCGTTGCAGGGCGCGCAGGCCGGCGCGGCCAGCGGTGCGCTGGGCAAAGCGCGAGAGCGGGGCGAAGGCGAAGACGCCGAAGAGGAGCGCCGCGGCGGCGCCGGCGAAGAACGCCCAGCGCACCACGCCCGCGTAGGAGAAGCCAGCACGCACGAGCCAGCCGCCGGCGGCGAGGCCCAGCAGCGTGCCGGCGAAGAAGCGCAGCATCGCCAGGCGAGCGTCGTAGACGGAACGGATGTTGCCGCCCTGGCCGACGAGGTAGGCGCGGTTGCGCGGGTCGGCGACGTCGAGCAGGAGCACCTCCGGGCCACAGTCGGGACAGTGGCGCCCGCCGGCGACGATCACGCGGCAGCGCGGACAGATCCAGTTCATGCGGACGTCACGGCGCCAACATACGGGGCCACGCTCGGGCGATCAAGCGGCGTGCCTCGAGTCAGCGAGTGTGAAGCACTCGCGAGAGGAGCTTCGAGGCGCGGGTGCTCGGACACCACCCCGAGTGTCCGATCGCCGAGCATGCTTCGCGGAGGGGTGGCGCTTCGGGCGATCCCTCAGGTCAGTCCCACAGCTCCATTCGCCAGCCGCGCCGGCGGGCGAGGCGCGCCAACCGCGGGTCGGGGTGCACTGCGACCGGCTCGCCGACGGCCTCCAGCACGGGGAGGTCGCTGAAGCTGTCCGTGTAGAAGGCGCAGTCGCCGAGCGCAACGCCGTGTCGCTGGGCGTGCGCGGCGGCGTGGGAGAGCTTGCCGGGGCCAAAGCACAGCGGGCGCAACGGCGCGCCGGTGAACACGCCGTCCACGACCTCGAAGCGGTTGCACAGGAAGTCGTCCAGCCCAAGGTCACCCGCGGCGATCTCGGCAAGGTAGTTGCTCGAAGTCGTCAGCATCACCAGCCGGTCGCCGCGCGCGCGGTGGCGCTCCAGCGCGGCGCGCGCGCCGGGGCGCACGAGCGCGGCCACTTCCTCGCGCCAGAGCGCCACGCTGCGCGCGCGAATCCCGTCCTCGCGCACGCCGGCGAGCGTCGACACGGCTTTCTCGATCGCCTGCTCCAGCGCCGCGGCGCCGAGGTGATAGCGTGCGATCCAGAAGGCGGCGCGTACGGCCTGCCAGCGGCTCAGGTGCCCGAGCCGCACCTCGCGGCGCGTCCAGAGCGTCGCGGTGTTGCAGCGCACCAGCGTCTTGTCGAGGTCGAAGAACGCGATGGCCACGGCGTCCCGCTCAGATCCGCGCGTCGACGAGCGACTGCAGGCGCGCGCCGAGGTCGGCCGCCGCGAGAGGCTCGCCGTGGGCAAACACGAGGCGCTGCGGCGGCGCGGCGGCGAGCTTCTCGCGCACCCAGGCGCGGTAGGCGGCGCGATCGCCCACGCCGAGCCAGCGCCACGGGTCGCCGATCCGCAGTCCCGGCACGATGCCGAGCCGTCGCATGAAGAAGCCGGGGACGCCGGTCACCGGCCGTGTCATGTTGAAGAACGCATCGCCTACGATCCAGGTGGTGCTTGCTGCCGCGCTCGTGCTCCCGCCGCGATCGTCGCCCCCGCTGCTGCCGCCGCCGCCGCCCTCGCTCCCATGGCCGGCGCCGCGCGAGAGCGCCAGCCAAGCCTCGCCGTTCTTGAGGCCGGCGGGCTGGAGGAACGCCCCGCCCGGAGGCAATGCCGACTCGACCTGCTCGAGCGCAGCCAGACCCTCGTGCCCGCGCGCGCGCAGGCGGGGCAACGCGCCGCGCGACGCCACGGCAGACGCCTGGGGGTAGCGCTCGCGGTAGCGGCCCAGCGACAGATGATGAAAATGGTTCGGCGCCACCAGCACCGACGGTCGCCCGACCGCCTCCACCCGCGACCACGTGTCGGCGCCCAGCCACGTCGGACTGTAGACGAGCAGACCTCCGTCCGGCAGGCGCACGAGCACCATCCCGAGGCTGAAGCCGCTGGAGGCGACGCGCTCGATCACGAAAACGCCCGGCGTGACCTCGCGTGCGGGCTCGACCGTGAAGCGCGCCATGCGCGCCCATCCTGCCCCGTTTTCCCGCGCGACGCACGCTTCCCGCCGCCGGGTCGGCTGCGCTAGGTTCTGGCCATGCCGCTCACGCCGCCGGCCGTCGCGCGCACGCGCGCGCGGGCTGCCGTCCACACGCTCGCGATCGCAGCCGCCGCGCTGACCGGCTGCAGCGGCGGCGCGCCGGACGCGCGTGAAGGCGTTGCGCTCGGCGACGTCAGCGTCCGCATCGCCTCCGTGCACCACCGCCGCGCGTGCCTCTCGGAAGACGGACGCACGATGATGGATGCGCGGCCGGCGTACCTGGTGGAGCTGCACTTGCGCAACGGCGGGGCCGAGACGTTGCGGTACGACCCGCGCCACGGGCGTCACCGCGCCGGCGATCCCGACGACCTCCGCCTTGCCGGCGGCGGCGCCGCCGTGGCGGGCATCATCTACGACCCGGGCGTGCTCGTCGACGGACAGGTGGGTGAAGTGGTTTCGCTGAAGCCAGGCGACGAGGTGCGCGACGTGTTCGTGTTCGAGCCGCCGCCCTCCGCGGTGCACGAGCTGATCTTCACGGTCCCCGCGGCGCTGTGGGGCAAGGCCGGCGCTGCCGAGCTGCGCGTGGCCCACGACGCCGGGGCGCCCGAAAAAGTGGTCGAACACCCGCCCGGAGAGGCGGCGGCGCTGGGCGCCGCACGCGTGACGATGGTCGGCGCCGACGTGGTCCTGCCCGTCTTCCGCGCCGCCGACGGGCGCTGGGACGCGGACACGACGCCCGCCGTGGCGCTCCGCTACCGCGTGGCCGCCGCGGGCGCCGCCGTGACGTACGACGCCGAGCACGGCGGCACGGTGGCGTGGGGGCCCGTGGTGCGCACCGGCGCCGGCGCGGTGGTGCCGGCCGTGCACTACGACGGCGCGCCCGAGCTGCGCGCCCAGCTGCGTGGCAAGGTCGCCATCGCCGCGGGGGACGCGCGCGAAGACTACGCGCTCTACAGCCTGCCCCCGCCCGGAACCGACGCGCTGAGCGTGGAGCTTCCCGGCAGCCTCGTCGGCGCCCCGTGCGCCGCGCTCTTCCGCGTCCCGTACCTCCCCAAGCCCGCCCCCACGCGCGACGAGGCGCTGAAAGAGGCGGCCAAGACCTCCCCCGCCCCGTAGGCCCCCTCAATAGACCTGGGCGCGCCCGCCATGCTAGTTACGCTCGGGCATGGCTGCCGCGTCTCCGCCGTCCTGCGCCCCGCTTGCCGCACCGATTCGCAAGCCGGAGTGGCTCAAGGTGCGTGCGCCCGGTGGGGCGGCGTACACCGCGCTGAAGGAGCGCGTGCGGCGACTCGGGCTGCACACGGTCTGCGAAGAGGCGCAGTGTCCGAACATCGGCGAATGCTGGGGCGGCGGCACCGCGACGCTCATGCTGATGGGCGATGTGTGCACACGCGGCTGCCGCTTTTGCGCCGTCTCGCACGGGCGCCCGCCGGCCCTCGACCCGGCCGAGCCGGAGAACGCGGCCGAGGCCACGGTGGCGGCGGGGTTCGACTACGTCGTGCTGACGAGCGTCAACCGTGACGACCTCCCGGACGGCGGGGCGGCGCACTTCGCCGCCACCATTCGCGCCATCAAGCGGCGCGCGCCCGCGCTGCTGGTGGAGTGCCTCATCCCCGACTTCATGGGGGACGCCGCGGCGCTCGCCACGGTGGTCGCCGCCCGTCCCGACGTGCTCGCGCACAACGTCGAGACCACTCGCGCGCTGACCCCGGCGGTGCGCGACGCCCGCACCGACTACGACCAGTCGCTCGCCGTGCTGCGCCGTGCCCGCGAGACGGCCGCGGCGCGCGGGCAGCGCATGCTGACGAAGTCGAGCCTGATGCTGGGGCTCGGCGAGCCCGAAGCCGACGTGCTGCAGGCGATGCGCGACCTGCGCGCCGCCGGGTGCGACGTGCTCACGCTCGGACAGTACCTGCGCCCCAGCCTCAAGCACCTCCCGGTGGTGGAGTACGTGCACCCGGACCGATTCGCGGCGCTGCAGCGCACGGCGGTCGGCGAGCTCGGCTTCCGCTACGTGGCCGCGGGGCCGCTGGTGCGCAGCTCCTACCGCGCCGGAGAGTATTTCATCGCGTCGATGCTGCGCGCCTGAGGGCGTGCAGCCCCGTCCGACCTGAGGAGACCGACCGTGGCGATCGAGCCGTTCCAGATCCTCGACGAAGAGGGCCGCGCCCGGCCCGACCTCGCGCCCGACCTGCCCGGCGAAGACCATCGGCGCTTGTTCGAGGTGCTGCTCTGCACGCGCCGACTGGACGAGCGCATGCTCCTGTTACAGCGTCAGGGGCGCATCGGCTTCTACCTCGGCTGCACCGGCGAAGAGGCGGTGGCGGTCGCCTCCGCGTACGCGCTGCGCCCGAGCGACTGGATCTTCCCCTGCTATCGCGAGCACGGGGCGGTGCTGTGGCGCGGCATGCCGCTCGGGCTGTTCGTCGCGCAGTGCTACGGCTCGCGCGACGACATCACCAAGGGCCGGCAGATGCCCATTCACTACGCCTGGCGCGAAGCGAACGTCGCGTCGGTCTCGTCGCCGGTGGCGACGCAGATTCCGCACGCGACGGGCATGGCGATGGCGGCCCGCTTGCGCGGCAGCGAAGACGTGGCCCTCGTGTTCTTCGGCGAGGGGTCGTCGAGCGGGGGCGAGTTCCACGTCGGCGTGAACTTCGCAGGCGTCTTCAAGGCGCCGGTCGTGTTCGTGTGCCGCAACAACGGTTGGGCCATCTCCACGCCGGCGAGCCGCCAGAGCGCCGCCGAGAGCTACGCGGTGCGCGCCGTCGCCTACGGGATCCAGGGGGAGCTGGTCGACGGCAACGACATCCTGGCGATGGTGGTGAAGGTGCGCGAGGCGGCCGCGCGCGGGCGGCGCGGCGAGGGGCCGACGCTGATCGAGGCGCGCACGTACCGCATGGGCGCGCACTCGTCGAGCGACGACCCCAAAGCGTACCGCGATCCGCAGGAGCCGGAGCGCATGAAGGCGCGTGACCCCCTGGTGCGCTACCGCAAGTATCTCGCCGCCAGGGGCCTGTGGACGGAGGCTTGGGAGGCCGAGATCGAAGAGCGCTTCGCGCGCGAGGTGTCCGAGGCCATCGCGCGCACCGAGAAGGCCGGCCCACCGCCGCTGGAGAGCCTCTTCGAGGACGTGTACGCCGAGCCGACGCCGGAGCTGGTGCGCCAGCGCCAGGAGCTGGCGGCGCAGCTCGGCGCCCGCCGCAAGGCGGCGGCGGCGTGAGGAGACCGACATGGCCGTCATGAACATCATCCAGGCGGTCAACTCCGCCTTGATGAACGAGATGGAGCGCGACGAGCGCGTGGTGGTGCTTGGCGAGGACGTCGGCAAGTTCGGGGGCGTGTTCCGCGCCACGCAGGGGCTGCAAGCGCGGTTCGGCGAGGCGCGCGTCTTCGACACGCCGCTGGCCGAGGCGGGCATCATCGGCACGGCCATCGGCATGGCGCTCTACGGGCTGAAGCCCGTGCCGGAGATCCAGTTCGCGGATTTCATCTTCCCGGCGTTCGATCAGATCGTGAACGAGCTGGCGAAGTACCGCTACCGCAGCGGCGGGCAATTCGGCGCGCCGGTGGTCATCCGCACGCCCTACGGCGGCGGCATCAAGGGCGGCCATTACCACTCTCAATCGCCCGAGGCGCTGTTCATCCACACGCCCGGCATCAAGGTCGTGGTCCCGTCGAACCCGTACGACGCCAAGGGGCTGCTCATCTCCTGCATCCGCGGCGACGACCCGGTGCTGTTCATGGAGCCGAAGCGCGTTTACCGCGCGGCGCGCGGCGAAGTGCCGGAGACGGCGTTCACCGTTCCGCTGGGCGAGGCGAAGGTCACGCGCGCCGGCAAGGACGTTACGCTGCTGGGCTGGGGCTCGATGTGGTGGGAGTGCGACAAGGCAGCCAAGGCAGCCGAGGAGCGCGGCTGGGACGTGGAGCTGCTGGACCTGCGCTCGCTGATGCCGCTGGACGTGGACTCCATCGAGCGCAGCGTGAAGAAGACAGGACGCGTGGTGGTGGTGCACGAAGCGCCGCGCACGTGCGGCTTCGGCGCGGAGCTGAGTGCCCTGGTGGCGGAGCGCTGGATCGAATATCTGGAGGCGCCCATCGTGCGTGTGACGGGCTACGACACGCCGTTCCCTTACACGCTGGAGAACGAGTACCTGCCCGACCCGAACAAGATTCTCGCGGCGATAGAGAAGGTGATGACGTTCTAGAGGAGGGAGCCATGGCGTTCGAGTTCAGGCTCCCCGACATCGGGGAGGGCGTGGTCGAAGGCGAGATCGTACGGTGGCTCGTGAAGGAGGGCGACACCGTGCGCGAGGACCAACCGCTGGTCGAGGTGATGACCGACAAGGCGACGGTGGAGATCCCGTCGCCGGTGGCCGGGCGCATCACCACGATCCCCTGGAAGCAAGGGCAGGTGGTGCCGGTCGAGGCGGTGCTGGTGGTGATCGAGCCGACGGGCGCAGTGCCGACGAACCTGGCCGCGCAGGGAGCCGCGCACGCGGCCAAGCACGGCGGCAACGGCGCGCCGGGGGCGGCCAAAGCGTCCGAGGGCGGGGCGGCCGGCGCACCGCCGGGCGCGGAGGCGCTCGTCGAGACCGTGGACGAGACTCCGCGACAGGTCCTGGCGGCGCCGGCGGTGCGCAAACTGGCCCGCGAGATGGGCGTCGAGCTATGGCGCGTGCGCGGAAGCGGCCCGGGTGGGCGCGTGCGCAAGCCAGACGTGCAGGCCTACATGGACGCACGCCGAGCGCGGCCCGGGCTCGCCACGGCGGCGACGGCGGCGGCGGGCGCCCCGGCAGCGGGACGCAGCGGCGCCGACGCGCTGGGCGCCGAGCGCCAGCTCACGCCCGCGCCGGCGGAGCCGGCGGAGATCGACGCGCCGCCCGCCGCGCCGCGCGGCGCGCTCGTGCAGGCGGGGCACGTCGAGGAGCGCCTCCCGCTGCGCGGCCTGCGCAAGCGCATCGCCGAGGCCATGGCGCGCTCCAAGCGCACCGCCGCGCACTTCACCTACGTGGACGAGGTGGACGTGACGGGCCTCGTCGCGCTGCGCGACCAGGCGCACGCGGCAGCCGAGGCGGAGGGCGTGAAGCTCACCTACCTGCCGTTCATCGTGAAAGCCTGCGTGGCGGGACTGAAGCGCTTCCCGATGCTGAACGCTTCGCTCGACGACGAGGCCCAGGAGATCGTCCTCAAGCGCTACTACAACGTCGGCGTGGCGGTTTCGCTGGGCGACGAGGGGCTGATCGTGCCCAACGTGAAGGACGCCGACCGCAAGAGCTATTTCGAGCTCGCGCGCGAGATCGCCGACCTGGGCGAGCGCGCGCGCGCCGGCAAGGCGCGCGTGGAGGACCTGCAGCGCGGGACGTTCACCATCACCTCGCTGGGCAAGCTGGGCGGGCTGTTCGCCACGCCTATCATCAACCATCCCGAGGTGGCGATCATGGGCGTCCACAAGATTGCGCGGCGGCCCATGTGCATGCCCGACGGAACGATCGCCGCACGCGAAATGATGTGGCTGAGCTGCTCGTTCGACCATCGCGTGGTCGACGGCGCCACCGGCGCGGCGTTCGTGGCCTACGTCAAGGACCTCCTGGAGGACCCGACGCGCCTGTTGCTGGCCGCGGCGTGAGCGCGCGCGGCACCGCGGGTGCGGTTCAGCCCTTGCCGCCCTTGCCCGGCTTGGCGCGCGGCGCCACCTTCACCGCGCCGTAGGTGCGCGGCGTGTACACCTTGCCCTTCATCGACGGGGAAGGCGCCGGTGCGGCGCGCTTCGCCGAGTAGGCGCCCGGCGCGCGGTACACCTTGGCCGAGTAGGCGGGCACGCGGTACGCCTTGGCAGTCGCCTCGTAGTGGCGAAGGTAGACCGGCGCGCTGTACGCGGGATAGGAGGCCCAGACGCTCAGCATCGGATCCCAGTAGAGCCACGCGCCGTCGACCCAGTAGTAGGTCGTGCCGCTATAGAACACATGATAGTAGTCGGCGTAAGGCCCACCGACGCCGGCGCTGACGCCCACGGAGGCGACCGGGACAGGCTCCGGGACGATGCAGCCGGGAGCCGCACCCAACACAAGAACCGCGACGGTGCCGAGCAACACCCCCAGGATTCGTCCACGTACGTTCATCTGTCTTCTCCTTCCACGCCCACGCCCCCTCCGCGGGGCGCCGTTTCAAGGTAATGTCGATCTCGGACGATGCAACCCCTCGACGTCCTTCACGAAGACGCGTTTTTCGTCGCGGTGAACAAGCCCTCCGGCATCGTGGTGCATCGCGGCTGGGCCAACGACGGGACGCCGGCGCTGCAGCGCGTGCGCGACCGCGTGGGGGCGCACGTGTACCCGGTGCACCGGCTCGACCGCGGCGCGAGCGGGGTGCTGCTTTTCGCGCGCACTTCGGAGATGGCGGCGCGCCTCCACGCGGCGCTGGCGACCGCCACCAAACACTATCTGGCGCTGGTGCGAGGCGTGCCGCCCGAAGCCGGCGTGATCGACCACGCCCTCGCGCGGCGCGACGGCGCCGAGCGCGTGGCGGCGCTGACGGAGTACCGGCGCCTGTGCACCGTCGAGGCGGCGGGGCGGCACCTGGCGCTGGTCGAGGCCGTACCGCGCACCGGCAGGCTGCACCAGATCCGGCGGCACCTGAAGCACCTGGGGCACCCCATCATCGGGGACGCGAACTACGGGCAGGGCGCTCTGAATCGCGCTCTGCGCGCAGAGGTGGGGCTGGCGCGTCTGGCGCTGCACGCGCGCACGCTGGAGTTGGTTCATCCGGAGACCGGCGTACGGATCGTCCTGCAGGCGCCCGTGCCGGAGGACATGGCCGGCCCGCTGCTGCGGCTCGGCGTGCCGGCGGCCTTGCTCTGAATCGACCGGGCGCCGCACGGGAGCGCGTGTCGCCCCGCGGGCGGCGGCCCTAGCCACGGCTGGCACCGCGCCGCGCCAGGCTGATCTGCGCGACGGTGCGCAGGTCGTCCAGGTCGAACGGCTTGTCGAAGACGGTGGCCGTGCCGACACGGCGCGCCTCGGCGTGCAGATCGGCGTCGCCGAACGCCGTGATGAGGATGAAGGGCGTCGACCCGCCGGCGCGGCGCAAGCGCGCGAGCACCTCCAGCCCGGTCAGGCCGGGCATCCGCACGTCGGAGATCACGAGGTCGAAGCCGGCCGACAGGCGCGCCAGCAGGTCAGCGCCGTCGACGGCCTCCTCGACGACACAGCCGTCGCGACGGAGGGTGGCGACCAGCAGGCTGCGCATTTCGTGGTCGTCCTCGGCGACGAGCACGCGCGGCGGAAACGGTGGCATGCGTTCTCCTCGGCGCCGCCGGCCCGGGCGGGCGCCGCTGCCACGAGGTGCACGGGCCGTGCCGCGGGACGCGACGCGGGCTTGCGCGTGTGGAGAGCGCGCCGGCCCCGGGGCAAGCTGCCCCAACGTCGCCGAAAGCCCCGCTCGCGTGCCGCCGGGAGGCCGCGCGCCGTCGCGGGCGGCGGTGCCGGAAGGAGTGGGAAGCGCGGCGGCATGGGGGATGCACCCGGCGGAGACGGAGGTGAGACATGGACGCACGGCTCATCGCAGGAACAATCGCCGCCGCTGGCCTGCTCGCGGGCGCGCCGCCGGCGCTGGCGGCGTTGGAGCAAGTGCATCGCGTGGACGTGGCGGCGCCAGCGGCGCGCGAGGCGGCGCGGCTGTCGACGGACTCCGCCGACGCGTTGATGCACGGCGATTACGCCCAGGCGCTGGCGCTGGCGGAGCGCGGCGTGGCGGAGGCCCCGGCGGACCCCTGGCCGCAGTACCTGCGCGGCGCGGCACTGACACGCCTGATGCGTACGGACGAAGCCGTGGTCGCGTTCCAGCGCGCCGAAGCGCAGTTCACGGCGGACGACATGTGGGGGCGGTCGGTGGCGACGTACGGTCGCGCGCACGTGCTCGACGCTTCGGGTCGCTGCGCCGAGGCCGGCGCCGCGTACCGGGACTACGCGGCGCTCGTGCAGCCTCACGACGCCGCGCTGGCCGAAATGGCCTTGCGCTACGCCTCGTACTGCAAGGCCCCCGCGGCGGCGAGCCCGCCCGCGCGGCCCTGACGCGCGGCCTTGCGCCACGCGTCGTACGGCAAGGCTCCCACGGCGGCGGCCGCCCGCGCGGCCTGACGCGCGCGCCGCGCAGCCGCCGCACCGCGCCGCGCCGCGCCGCGCCGCGCGTTGCGCGGTGGGCGGCGGGGGGTTACCGTCGAAGGCGGTGAACG
This sequence comes from Myxococcota bacterium, assembly GCA_036004705.1. Classification (GTDB taxonomy): domain Bacteria; phylum Myxococcota_A; class Polyangia; order DASYRF01; family DASYRF01; genus DASYRF01. The sequence goes on along the minus strand of DASYRF010000477.1, from coordinate 7,680 downwards.
TTCCCGCGAGCCCGAGCGACGAGGACGGCGGCGCCGACACGCCCGCCGTTGCCGCGCACCTCGCGCGGGCGCGCCGGCGTCAGGCGCGCGCAGGCCTGGTCCTCGGCGTCGCCGTGGCTCTCGTCGTCGCCGCCTATTTCGCGCTTCGCATCGCCGGCTGGGCCGGCGGCGGCGGCGGGCGCCTCGGCGCGCCGGCGAGCGCCGCGCCGACACCCGCGTCTGCGCGAGGCACGGCGCCGGCGCTGCCCCCCGGCGCCGATGCGACGACGGCACGCGGCGTGGCGACGGCGGCGCTTCCGCGCGCGCCGGAGTCCGCGCCGTGACGACGCGCCCGTACCTTGCCACCGCCGCGGCCGCGGCGGCCGCACTGCTGGTCACCGGCTGCGGGCCCCGCCCACCGCACGCCGACGCCGATCCCGTGCCCATCACGCCGAGCGATTGCTCCGCCGCGGCCGGCGTGCCGTGCCGCGAGGTCGAGATCCCTGCGCACACTTGCCCTGAAGGAACGATGGACCTGCTCGACGCCGAGGTTCGCCTATCCACGCCCGATGCCGTCGAGGTCACCGGCGGCGCCTTCCAGAGCTACGACGTGCCGCTCCAAGAGCTGCAGCTCGTCGTGCGGGCCGCGAACGGCCACATCACCAGCGTCGTGAGCCCGTATCTGATGGTGACGGGCGCCGGCTCCGTCTTCGACATCCAGGTTGCGCTCGGCGGCCGCGGCTTGGGCGGCGTGGATTTCTACCTGTTCTTCACCTGCGACGACGCCGTTTACGAGATGGCCTTCTAGCGCCGGGTCCGCCTCAGCCGCCTCCGCTCTCGGTCTTCGTGTCCTTGCTGCCGACGACGATGAGGTTCATGCCGACCTGCACCGGCAGCGTCTTGCCGTCGACGACGAGCGACGCCTTGCCGTTGACGTACCAGCCGAAGCTCCCGGTGGAGAACTCGCGCGGCTCCGCCATCAGCGGGAAGCCGCCGATTTCGATCTTCAGAGGTTCGGCCTTCGCCAGGAAGTCGGCACGCGAAATGGGGCAGATGGTCTTGGGGGGCATGCCCCGCCACTACCGCGGCGTGCCGAAAAAGTGAAGCGCGCGGCGCACCGTCAGCCGACCAGCGCGCGGCACGCCGCCAGGGCCGAGCGTGCGAACGCCTCGAGGCGCGCGCGCTGCGGCTCGGCGGCGACACCCGCCGCAGCGAGACGGGTCCCGGTCAATACCGCGCCGAACCAGCCGGCGCGATGCCAGGTCCCCTCGCCGTCCAACGCCGCCCGCGCCGCGCCCGCGGAGTACGGCGACGGCGTCACGTACCAGTACGGCTCGGCGTAGCTGCCGTCCCCGGGCGACAGGCCTACACCGATCGTCTTCCCCGCGCTCAGCGTCACGAGCGTGGCGAGGTCGAAGTGGTGCGGCCAGCACCGCACCGTCGAAGCGCCAGGCGTCGCCCGTGCGAACCCCCGCAACCAGCCGTCCGCGGCGCCGTACCAGCGCGCCAGCTCGGCGAGGTGCGTGGGCGCGGCCCCGCCGAAGGGCGCGCCGCCGCCCACCGCGTGCGCGGGCAGGTCGTGCCCGGGCGGCCGCAGCGGCGCCTGCGCGGCGCGCGCCTCGCCCAAGCGCGCCAGCGACGCCCCCAGCCAGTCCAGAGCGCCCGCGAGCGTCTTGCCGTCGAGCGGCAGCGCCGCGCGCACCGCCGCGCCGCCGTCTCCCAGCACCACCAACGTCAGGTCGGCCAGCCGCAGGCCGGCACGCAGCCCCGCCCCCGTGGCGCCGCTCACCAGCGCCCGCGTCCCCTCGTGCCACTCGAACGACGCGTGGCTGTCGTCCGGGCGGCGGTCCAGCAGCGTCTCGCCCACCGCGGCTACGGCGTGCGCCGCCCAGTGAAGCTGCAACCGCGCCTCGACCAGCGCGTCCGGCGCGGCGGCCGCTCCCAGCGGCTCCCAGGGAGCCTCGTTGCCAGTCGATGTGCCCATGTCTCTCCGTATTCGTGCCCCAGCATCACCCGCTTTCGGGGCGTTGCAAAGGCCAGGCCCGCGGCGATACCTTCGCCGCCGATATGCTCGCTCCCGCGTCGTTCCCGGCCGCCGACTCGTCCGACCCGGCGCGCGCCACACCGATGCGTTGCATCCTCACGCCCGACGGCACGCTCGCGCCAGGGGCCGCGATCCCCGCCGGGCTCGACGACGAGAAGATGCGCGAGGGGCTGCGCTGGATGCTCAAGCTGCGCCGCGTGGACGAGCGCATGCTCACGCTGCAGCGGCAGGGTCGCATCAGCTTCTACGGCAGCGCCACCGGCCAGGAGGCCAGTGTCATCGGCTCCGGGCTGGCCCTCGCGGCCCAGGATTGGATCCTTCCGGGCCTGCGCGAGGGCGGCATTCTCTTGATGCGCGGCTACCCGTTGCAAGTCTACGTCGACCAACTCTACGGCAACGGGCGCGACTTGCAGAAGGGCCGCCAGATGCCGTGCCACTACGGCTCTCACCGCTTCCACTTCGCCACGCTTTCGTCGCCGATCGCCACGCAGCTGCCACACGCCGTCGGCGTCGCCTACGCCGCGAGGCTGCGCGGAGACGACGTCGTGGCCGCCGGCTTCCTGGGCGACGGCGCCACCAGCGAGGGCGACTTCCACGTCGCCGGCAACATGGCACAGGTGCTGCGCGTGCCGGCCGTGTTCGTCATCCAGAACAACCAGTGGGCGATCTCCGTGCCGGCCGCCCGCCAGTCCGCCGCCGCCACGCTCGCGCAGAAGGCGGCCGGCTGGGGCATGCCGCAGGCGCGTGCCGACGGAAACGACCTGTGCGCGGTCTGGGAGGCCGTGGCGGACGCGGTGCGCCGGGCGCGCGCCGGCGAAGGACCGACGCTGGTGGAGCTGGTGACCTATCGCGTAGGCGCGCACTCCACGTCGGACGACCCGTCCGTTTACCGCGACGAGTCCGTGACCGCCGAGTGGAAGACGAAGCGCGACCCCATCACCCGACTGCGCGCATTCCTGGCGGCGCGCGGCCGCTGGACCGACGACGAGGAGCGTGCGCACGGCGAGCGCATCGAGGCGGAGATCACCGAATGCGTGCGATCGGCGGAGGCAGCCGCGCCGCCGGCGCTGGAGACGCTCTTCGAGGACACGTGGGCGGGGGGCGTGGACGCGTTACCCTGGCACCTACGCGAGCAGTTCGCCGATGCGCGGCACTGGGCGGCCGCCCGGCACGGCGGTGCCGCTGCGAGCGCGACCGGGGCGGCGGCGGGCGCGGAAGGACGGACGACCAAGACATGAGCGCGACGAAGACCGACGTGGTGGTGATCGGCGCGGGGCCGGGCGGGTACGTCGCCGCCATCCGCCTGGGGCAACTGGGCAAGAAAGCGATGGTGATCGAGCGCGACAAGCCGGGCGGCGTGTGCCTCAACGTCGGCTGCATCCCGTCGAAGGCGCTGATCACGGCGGCGAAGCACTACGAGAAGATCGCCGCGCTCGGCGACATGGGCATCGCCGTCACGGGGCGCTCGTTCGACTGGACAAAGATGCAGTCGTGGAAGGACGGCGTCGTCGGCAAGCTCACCGGCGGGGTCGCGCAGCTCGTCAAGGCGAACGGCGGACAGATCGTGAAGGGCGAAGCCTTCGTGCGGCGCGCGGGGCTGGTCGAGGTCAACACGCCGGAGGGCAAGCAGGAGATCGAGACGAGCCACGTCGTGGTGGCGACGGGGTCGCGCCCGATCGACCTCCCGGGCCTGCCGTTCGACGGCCAGCGCGTCATCGACTCGTCGCGGGCGCTGTCGCTCGCGGAAGTCCCGCGGCGGCTGGCGGTCATCGGCGGCGGCTACATCGGGCTGGAGCTCGGCTTCATGTACCGCAAGCTCGGCACCGAGGTGACCGTCGTGGAGATGCTCGACCAGGTGCTGCCTGGCTTCGACGACGACCTCGCCAAGGCGGTGGCACGCTCGCTGAAGAAGAAAGGCATCGAGACGCTGCTGGCGTCGAAGGCGACCGGCCTGGAGAAGATCGACGGCGGCGTGCGCCTCACCGTGCAGACGCCCGACGGGGCACGGTCGGTCGAATGCGACCACGTGCTGGTGACGGTGGGGCGGCGCCCGAACTCGGGCGGGCTGGGGCTGGAAGGGTGCGGCGTGGCGATCGACGCGAAGGGCTTCGTGACGGTGGATGAGCAGCGCCGCACCAACGTACCCGGCGTGTGGGCGATCGGCGACGTCGCCGGGCAGCCCATGCTGGCGCACAAGGCGTACCGCGAGGCGGAAGTGGCGGCCGAATGCATCGCCGGCCACAGCGCGGCGTTCGACGTGCGCGCCATCCCGGCTGTCTGCTTCACCGACCCCGAGGTGGCGGTGGTGGGTTTGAGCGAGCGCGAGGCCGCGCAGCAGGGACGCAAGGTGAAGGTCGGGAAGGTGCCGTTCGGCGCAGTGTCGCGCGCGGTGACGAACCACGACGTCGAAGGCTACGTGAAGGTGCTCATCGACGAATCGACGCGCGAGATCCTTGGCGCGGCCGCCGTCGGGCACGAAGCCAGCGAGCTGATTGCCGAGGCGGGGCTCGCAATCGAGATGGCCGGCTTCGCCGAGGACGTGGCGCTCACCATCCACGCGCATCCGACGCTCGCCGAAGCCATCAAGGAAGCCGCCGCCGCTGCCATCGGCGAGGCCATTCACGTCCTGAACCGTTGACGACGGCGAAGTCCCGGGACGACGACGACGACCACCAGGACGACAGCGGCGAGCGGAACGGCGGGCCTGGAGGCGGTCTGGCTCGGCCACCTACCCTACGGCGAGGCCCATGCGCGAATGTGCGCGCGCCTCGCGTCGCGCATTGCCGGCGACGTCGCCGACGCGCTGCTCCTCGTCGAGCACGACGAGGTCATCACCGTCGGGCGGCGGCCCGGCGCGGCGGCGAACCTCGTCGCGCCCGGCGACGTTCCCGTCGTGGAGGTCGAGCGTGGCGGCGACGTCACGTACCACGGCCCCGGCCAGCTCGTCGGCTACCCGGTCGTGGCGCTCGCTCCCGGCGAGCGCGACGTGGGGCGTTACCTGCGGGCGCTCGAGGACGCGCTCGGCGCCGCGCTCGCGGAGCTGGGGGTGAAGGGCGCCGGCCGCCGCGCCGGCCTGACCGGCGTGTGGGTCGGCGGCGCCGAACGCCCGCGCAAGATCGCCTCCATCGGCATCGCCGTGCGGCGCTGGGTGACCTGGCACGGCTTCGCCCTGAACGTGACGACGGACCTCGCCCGCTTCCACACGATCCAGCCCTGCGGCCTCACCGCGTCGGTGATGACCTCGGTCGCGGCGGAAGGCGGAGACGCGCGACTCGACGCGGCTCGCGCCGCGGTCCACGTCGCGCTGGCCGCCGCGCTCGGCCGCCGCCCCGTCGACCCCGCCCGCCCCGCCGCCGGCCCGGGCGCTTGACGCTCCGCAGGGCGCTCCCTACGCTGCCCGCCTATGCGCCCGCCGCTCGCCCCCGCTCGGGCCACCACCGCGGCCTTGCTCGCGCTGCTGCCGCTCCTCCTGCCGGGCTGCTTCAGCTGTTTGCACGTCGGCGCCGGGCTCGACGACGCCGGCGAGGGCGTGGACGGCTCGCCGCTGGGGTGCGACTTCGACGGCCTGTGCGAGCCCGGCGAGGACTGCCCCGGCTGTCCGTCCGACTGCGTCTGCACCGGCGTGTGCGGCGACGGCGTGTGCGACCCGCTCGGCGGCGAGTCCTGCGACAACTGCCCGGACGACTGCGGCGGCTGCGGCTTCTGCGGCGACGCCTTCTGCGACGATGCCGCCGGCGAGGATTGCACGAGCTGCCAGAACGATTGCGGCGCCTGCGGCCCCTACTGCGGCAACGACCTCTGCGAGCCGGGCGAATCGTGCAGCGATTGCGCGCGCGAGTGCCTGTGCCTGTCCCCGGGGCTGCACCAGCTATTCGCCGGTTCGCCCGACCTCGCCGGCACGGTTCTGCGCTTCACCCCCGACGTGGGCGGCTACTTCGAGAGCTGGGCGTGCATCACGGCGCTTCCTCTGTCCCCCGGCTCCACCCCCGGCTCCTACGTGCTGAGCCTGGCCTCGGACGACGACGCGCCCATGATCGCCTTCCCGTTCGGGTTCCCCTTCTTCGGCACGACGCAGTCGACGGCGTGGGTCAGTGCCAACGGCTACCTGACGTTCTACGGCCCCGATACGGCGGCGGCACCGAGCGTAGCCGCACACTACGCCATGCCGCGCATCGCGCCGCTCTTCCGCGATCTGTCGGGCGGCGCCATCGTCGTCGACGACCCGCCCGGGGAGCTCGTCGTTTCCTGGGTAGGCTGGAACGACGGCGCCGGCGGGCTGGCGACGTTCCAGGCGTCGCTCGATCCGTCTGGCGGCATCGAGCTCGCCTACGCGTCCGACCTCGACGCGAGTGGCGGGCTGACCGGGCTCTCCGACGGCAGCGGGATGATCGGCACGGCGCTCGACCTGGCGCCGGGCACGTGCGGCGCCGCCTTCGGCTCGCCCGGCGTGTACGAGCAGTTCTACGCGGCGAACGACCTCGACGGCGCACAAATCTCCTACCTGTGGACGGGCAGCGGCTACGTCGTGTACGCCACCACCGGCAACACGGTACTGCCCGAATCCCCGGGCGCCGGCTCGCTCTCCCTGTCCGACGACGGCAACGCAGAGGTGTCGGCTGCGGGCGGCGTGCAGCTGTACGGCGCGCTCTACGGGACGCTGTGGGTCAACGCCAACGGCGACGTGACTTTCGACGGCCCGAGCGCGACCTACTCGGAGAGCGCCGTGGAGCACTTCTCGCACCCGCGCGTCAGCCTGCTGCTCGACGATCTCAACCCCGAAGTGGGTGGCTCCATCTACTACTCGGACAACGGCGACCACGTGACGGTGACGTTCCTCGATGTCAGCGAGTACGCCGCCAGCAACAGCAACACGTTCCAGATGCAGCTCTACGGCGACGGGAACGTAGTCGTCACCTATCTGGCGATCGACGCCGCGGACGGCCTCGCCGGCATCTCGGACGGGAACCCGATGGGGCTGCCGCTGCCTCCGCCCATCGACCTCGTTCCCTAGGCGGCGGCGCGGCGCTTAACCGGGCGACCGGCGGCGGGTCCAAGCTCCCGTACGGCGAAGGGGGTCAAAAGGAGCGGTCATGAAGCGGACAGCAGGATGGCACGGGGCGATGGCGGTGGCGGCGGTGGCGGTGGCGCTCGCAGGCGCGGTGGCGGGGCTGAACGGCCCGGCGCAAGCAGGCGAAGGTGCGGGCGCGGGCGCGGGCGCGGGTGACGGCGACAAGGACATGTCTCCGCTCAAGCGCAAAGAGCGCATCAAGACGGAGCTCGGCATCGGCGACGACACGGCCGTGAAGCTGTTCGCCGTGCTCGAAAACCACCGGCGCGCCATGAAGCCGCTGAAAGAGGAGCTGGACGAGATCCACGCCGCGGTCGAGGAGGGGCTCGCCGCCAAGACGCCCGACGAAAAGAAGATCGCCGCCCTGCTGGCGCGCTTCGAGACGAACCGCAAGGCCGCTGAAGCGGAGCGATGGCTGATGAGCGACTCGGTAAAGAAGATCCTGACGCCGTCGCAGACCGCGCGCTTCCTGCTGCTCATGGAAAAGAAGCTCGGCGGCGGCAAGGCCGCGGCCGCCGCAGGCTCGTTGTAGCTGGCTCGAGCCGCGCCGCCAGGGCGCGGCTGTTTCGCGCCCCTCCTGGCGCGGTCT